>NZ_JTLG01000034.1:8355-189877 GCF_000799095.1 Chitinibacter sp. ZOR0017
TAAGAGCTGCGCATTATACACGACTGAGTTTCATCCGCAAGCCCTGCCGAACACCACTTCGGCGCAAAGGTCTACTTCACTTGCTGGCTACTAAAAAACGCGTCGGAATAAAACTCGTCTGTCGGTAAGCCGTGAGCCACAAAAGCATTCACAGCCGCCTCTACCATGACCGGCGCGCCGCAGGCATAGACTTGATAGTGATCGAGTTTGGGGAAGTCGGCCAATACCGCTTCGTGCACTAGGCCTGTACGGCCTGCCCATCGGTCTTCTGCTTTAGGCTCAGACAAGACCGGGATAAAGCTGAAATTGGGGTATTGCTGCTGCCACTGCGCTGGCAACTCAGGCATATAGAGGTCATGCAGCGAGCGGCAGCCCCAATATAGAACCATTTCACGCTGCATATTTTGCGCAAAGGCGTGCTCAAGCATGCCTTTGATGGGGGCAAAACCGGTGCCGGTGGCGACAAAGATGATCGGCTTGTCAGATTCTTCGCGCAAAAAAAAGCTGCCCAGCGGGCCGGTGAAGCGGAAGATTTCCCGCTCTTGCAGCGTATCCCACACATAGTTGGAAAACTCGCCACCGGGCACTTTGCGGATGTGCAATTCTAAAAAGCCTTCTTGCGCGGGCGAATTAGCGATGGAAAAGCTGCGCTTATTGCCGGTTTTGGTATGGATATCAATATACTGCCCGGCCAGAAAGGCCAGTTTTTCGGTCGATGGCAGTTTAAGCGTTAGCACGGCAACGTCGTGCGAAACTTTATTGATTTTCTCAATCCGGGTAGGCAAGGTACGGATCTGGATGTCTTTGGTGGCCGCTACTTCGCGGCATTCGATGCTTACCTGCTCACTCACCGGGGTGGCGCAGCAAAATAGCGCCAGTCCATTGGCCTGATCGGCGGCAGTGAGCGCCGTGGGCGAATGATCGCCATGCACGACCTCGCCTTGCAAAACTTTGCCTTTGCAGGCGCCACAGGAGCCATTCTTGCAGCCATACGGCATATTGAACCCCTCACGCATCGCGGCGTCGAGCAGGGTCTCGCCGTCAAACACACTCAGTTGCTGGCCTGATGGTTCGATGATAAGTTGTTTACTCATTATTTCTGGATGTCCGACAAGTGCGAAAAAAACGCTTGTTAATCATTGGTTGTGGCGATATTGTGCAGCGGGCTCTCCCATGGCTGCAACGTCGTTTCAAGGTGTATGCTACGGCACGCACCGCAGATAAAGCGCTAGCACTCAATACCCTGGGCGTGTATCCAATTCGCGCGGATCTGGATCAACCGCGTACCTTGCGCCGCCTGGCTGGGCTGGCCAATTACTGGCTACACAGCGCACCGCCGGCCGAAGCGGCTGGTGAACCACGCACCCAGCACTTGCTCGCGGCCTTGCTACGCCCGCGGCAAGGCCGCTCAGCGCCACGCACGACGAATCGCCAATTGGGGATTTTAACACACTCCCCTCGCCGCGCCGTTTACATCAGCACCAGCGGTGTGTATGGCGATCATCAGGGGCGCTGGCTCACCGAGAGCAGCCGGCAATTGGCGCGCACCACACGCGCCCGCCGCCGGCAATGGGCTGAGCAAAGCTGGCGCGCCGCCGCTCGCCGACAAGGCCGCGCAGGCCGACCATTGCGCGTGAGCCTGCTACGCGCGCCGGGCATTTACGCCCTCGATCGTTTACCCACCGCGCGGCTGGCCCGTGGCGAACCCGGCATCGTCGCCAGCGAGGACAGCCTCAGTAATCATATTCATGCCGCCGATCTGGCGCAGGCCATGGTGCTGGCGCTGTTTCGTGGCCGGCCGCTGCGCAGCTATAACATCGTCGATGATGCGCCCCATACGATGGGGGAATGGTTTGATCAGGTGGCCGACTTTACCGGCCTGCCGCGCGTCGCGCGCATCAGCCGCGCCGAGGCGCAAACCCAGCTCTCGCCCACCATGCTGTCCTATCTGAATGAATCACGGCAGCTCAGCAATCAGCGCGCCAAGCGTGAACTACGCTGGCGGCTGCGTTACCCCAGCACCGCTGATTTTTTTGCTGCCCACACTGGGGAGTATGTGGCTACACGCAAATACTGATCTAGCCTACAGCCAGATACATGGACATGTATCTGGCGTACCTCTTCCAATTTAAACCGTGCGCGCAATACACAACCCGGGTCGCTGCATGCAAGGCTAACACGGCATTCCAGCTAGCCGCCGCTCGGGCTTACGACCACAGCCGGCCAAACCAGCTTTTCTTTTCCCAGGTTTTCTGTACGCCGCGCGATAAGAAGTGCGATACATAGCGCTGATCGCCTTCCATGATGTGATGGGTGAGCCAGTTGCGCAGAAAATGCAGCAATTCAAAGGTAATGGCCTCACCTTCGCGCATCCGCTGCTGCAAGGTATTCACCTGGCTGATCAAATCTTCGTGATGACCTTTGTGGGTTTCATACTCGGGATAACCCAAAATCCGCATCAAGCTCTCTTCCACCGCAAAGTGAATGCGGGTGTAATCCACCAGCCGGCCCAATATTTCGACCGAGGCTTCGCGGCCATGATGCTGGCGGATGGCATCGTGCAGCTCGTTCAGCAAATCCACCAGTACTTTATGTTGTTCGTCGATTTCTTGAATGCCGACCGACAGGGCATCGTTCCATTCGATCAGTTTGCTCATTGTTGTGATCTCCAGTCGCTCAAGCCTGCATACTGCCCAGCCCGACAAAACGGCCTTTGACCTACATCAAACTGTCACGAAGGATAGTGCGTGCTGTGGTGCTCAGGTTGCAGTGGCGGCGCCCTGCCCGGCCAGCTCGCGCTCCACCACTTGCTGCAAGGCGGCAAAGCACAACGGATCGAGCGCATCGCCCACCATTTGTTGCATCAGGTGCAGGGTATGTTCGGGCGTATTGGCCGGATGGTAGGGGCGCTCGGCGCTGATGGCATCGAAGATATCGGCGGTGGTGATAATGCGGGTCTCCAGCGCGATCTCGTCGGCCGCGAGCCCACGCGGATAACCACGCCCGTCGAGCCGTTCATGGTGGGCGCCGGCCACCCGCGCCAGATCACGAAAATGCACGATTTTGCTCAAAATTTCTTCGGTCAGTCGGGCATGCTGTTGTACCGCAAGAAATTCGTCGGCCGTGAGACGGCCCGGTTTTTCCAAAATCGCGCTGCTCACACCCAGCTTGCCCACATCGTGCAGCAAAGCTGCGCGGCGAATCCATTGCCGCTGCTGTGCATCTAGCCCTAATTCAATCGCGATCATTTCGGCGTAAAAGCCCACCCGCTCGCTGTGGCCAGCGGTAAACGGGCTCTTGGCATCCACCACCTGACCAAAGGCCGAGGCAATGGCATCCATATAATCATCATCCAGCGGCAGGCTAAATTGCGCGGGCTCGAGCTGCAGCACGGCTTCGGCAATCATCGGCTCGGCCAGCATGCGCCAGAACGCCGGGTCGGCCGCTACTTCGTGAAAAGCCGCCACAACATTGGGGTCAAACCAGCTGCCCGCTCGCGCCTCAACTTCAGCCAAGGCAGCCGCGGGCCCATGCGAGAAATGAAACACATCCACCACTTGCGCCAGGAGCGCAATCCGCGCATACAAGGGAATGGCCGTACCGGCTAGTTGCTCCGGCCGGCCGCTGCCATCCCAATGCTCATCCAGCGAATGAATGCCCAGCGCCACCGGTTCGGGAAAACGCAGCTGCCGGGCAATGCGCGCACCACGGTCGCAGCGGGTTTGAATCAGCTCATTGGCAATCGTATCGCCATTACGCATGATGTTCAGAATGGCATTCAGTCGGCGGGTCCAGCTTTCATGCTGACCGGTATGGCTAAATACAAAACCCAGCACCTGCGCCAGATTACCGCCCACCAGCTTAAAGTCGCGCTTGAACGATTGATCATCGGTGAGATACAGCTCGCAAATGCGCGCCGCATTGCTGCTACAGCCCAGATCTTTGAGCAGCAGGGTGTAATAGAGCTCCCACTGCGCTTGCTCGGCAATCCCTAGCTGCCGACCGATGTGCATGCCAATCCAGCAGCAGCGCACGCAATGCCCTTGCGGCTGGCCTTCGGTCATGTCCAGCGCGTAGGAAAAAGCGCCAAGAATTTCGGCTAATTGCACAGAAGAGTACGGCATGGCGGGCTAAGCAGGGTGAATCACAGCTTCACCATAGCGCTGGCACGGCCGCTTTACCAGCCGGCAACCGGCAGAAAAAAACCCGCCGGCGGCGGGTTAGGTGTGCAGACGGTAAGCGATTAATCCGCGCCACGGGGACGATCCGCGTGGAATTTGGCCACAAACTGCGGAAACTGATCCACCTCGATGGCATCGCGCATTTCCTGCATCAGCACCTGATAGTAATGCAGATTGTGAATGGTGTTGAGCTGCGCGCTCAGGATTTCCTGGCTGCGGAATAAATGATGCAGATAGGCGCGGCTAAAGTTGCGGCAGGTATAGCAGCTGCAGCTTTCATCCAGCGGGCGCTGATCTTTTTTGTAATGCGCGTTTTTGATTTTGACATTGCCATAGCGGGTGAACAGCATGCCATTGCGCGCATTGCGGGTCGGCATCACGCAATCGAACATATCGATCCCTTGGCTCACCCCAAACACCAAGTCTTCCGGCGTGCCCACCCCCATCAGATAGCGTGGTTTATTCGCCGGCAATTTCGGCGCAGTGTGCGCCAAAATCCGCGCCATATCTTCTTTCGGCTCACCCACCGATAAACCGCCAATCGCCATGCCGTGGAAATTAAGCTCATTTAGGCCGGCCAGCGATTCATCCCGCAGGTCTTCGTACATGCCACCCTGCACAATGCCGAACAAGGCATTCGGGTTTTGCAGCCGATCGAATTCATCTTTCGAGCGCTTCGCCCAGCGCAGCGACAGGCGCATCGAGTCACCCGCCTGTTTGCGATCTGCGGGGTATGGCGTGCATTCATCAAAAATCATCACCACATCAGAATTCAGTACTTTCTGAATGCGCATTGATTCTTCTGGCGTCAGAAAGAGCTTGTCGCCATTCACCGGGCTTTGAAACTTCACCCCTTCTTCGGTGATTTTGCGCATCGCACCCAAGCTAAACACCTGAAAACCGCCCGAGTCGGTCAGCATGGGTTTATCCCAGCCCATAAATTGATGCAGGCCGCCAAATTGCTCGATCACTTCCAGCCCCGGGCGCAGCCACAGGTGGAAAGTATTGCCAAGGATGATCTGGGCTTTGATTTCATGCAGATCGCGTGGCGTCATCGCCTTCACGGTGCCGTAAGTGCCCACCGGCATAAACACTGGGGTTTGAACTACGCCGTGGTTCAGCGTGAGCGTGCCGCGGCGCGCACCGGCCGAGGTGGTTTTCAATTCGTAATGCATGGTCTTGATTTCCAATCAGAAGCGGCCAGAGACACAGTCCGGCGCAAGGCGGCAAGGTTAACGGCTGCGCCAGCCCAAGGCAAGCGCAAAATGCCGCACAGGCGATGATTTTCATTGGTGATTCACGCCAATGCACTACAATGAACATGCCAATTAAATCAGGCACTTATTAGGGAAAACATGTACTCGCCTCGCCACTGGGTTTCGCTCATTTGCTTTTGCGCCCTCGTCAATTCGCCAAGCTGGGCGGGTGAAACCCTGCGCATTTGCGCCGAAAACGATTGGAAGCCGTACTCTTTTGCCAAACAAGGCCAAGCCGCTGGTGCCTCGGTCGAACTGATTAGCGCTGCGCTCAACCAGCAGCGCATGGCCTTTACGATTGATAGCGGCAGCTACAACCGCTGCCTCAAACTTACCCAAGCGGGCCACTACGATGCAGTACTGAACGTGGCCAAAACCAGCGAGCGCCAAAATCAGTTTGTCTGGCCGCAGCTACCTTATCTGCACGTGAAATTGCACCTACTGGCGCATAGCAAATTAGCCAAAACCAGCACCGAGTATGGGGTATTGGCCGGCAAGCGAATTGGAACAACGGCTGGCTACGAATACCCTGAGAAGATGTTTTTGCAAAAAGACATCAAGCTGATCGAATCTCATAGCGAGCTAGCCAGCTTGCGCCGGCTGGCGGCAGGCAATATCGACTTTATCCTGATTTCGCAATCCACCTATCAGGCGCAGCAAAAACTACTCAATAACGCGGAAAATGCCGGAATCAGCGACTGGGGGCTGATTGATAATCTGGCGCTCTACGTGGCCTTTAGCCCCAAACTGCCAGACGCCGGCCGCTGGACGCGGGCGCTGGATGCGGGGCTGGCGGAATTGCAAAAGCGCGGCGAAGACAAAGCCATTTTCAATCGCTGGCACGCCCTGTATTAAGCGCGCCAGCCCCCTGCCTTAGGCTGCGGTCTGCGGCTCCAGCAACATCGAATCGCCATAACTAAAGAAGCGATATTCATGCGCAATGGCATGCTGGTAGGCATCCAGCATGGTTTGGTGACCGGCAAACGCCGACACCAGCATTAGCAATGTCGATTTGGGCAAGTGAAAGTTGGTGATCAGCCGGTCAACCACTTTGAATTGATAGCCCGGGGTGATAAAGATATTGGTATCGCCCGTAGGTTCGGCCAGCAGCCCTTGCTGCGACGAGGCTTCCAGCGCCCGCAATGAGGTTGTCCCCACCGCAATCACCCGCCGGCCGCTGGCTTTGGCCACCCGAATGGCTTCTTGGGTACGCTGCGGAATTTCATAGCGCTCGTGATGCATGGTGTGCTCGGCGATGTTATCCACGCGCACCGGCATAAAGGTCCCGGCGCCCACATGCAAGGTTAAAAACTCCACCTGCACGCCTTTGGCGCGCAATTCATCCAAAATCGCATCGGTAAAATGCAGCCCTGCGGTCGGCGCAGCCACCGCACCCGGATCGCGCGCATAGACGGTCTGATAGCGTTTGGCGTCTTCTTCGTCCGGCTCATGCGTAATATACGGCGGTAGCGGCAAACGGCCGGAGGCATCCAGCACTTCCAACACGCTCAATTCGCCCAGAAACTTGAGCTTAAATAAATCCTGCTGCCGCTCCAGCATTTCGGCAACAAAACCACCCTGAAAATGCAAAATGGCGCCCGGCTTGGGGGCTTTCGAGGCCTTGATGTGCGCCAGCGCATGCTGTTGATCCAGCACCCGCTCCACCAGCGCCTCAATCTTGCCACCGCTGGCTTTTTCGCCGAACAGGCGGGCTTTGATCACTTTGGTATCGTTAAACACCAGCACATCGCCGGCCGTGAGCAATTGCGGCAACTCGGTAAACACATGATCCGCCAGTTGCGTGCCATTCACATGCAATAAACGACTCCTGCCCCGCTCGGTAGGCGGGAACTGGGCAATCAGGTGCTCAGGCAAATGGTAATCAAAATCGGCAATCTGCATCGAAATCTACTCTGTAAGGTCGGTAACATTCACTGGGTAAATTATACCAGCGAAACCCTTTGTAACCCGCGCCAATCCTGATGTAACAGAATATTGCAAGCCACTTGGGCCGGTGTAAGACAGGAGAAATTAAAAAAAATTCACGGCTTTTTCTGGACAAATTCGGCGAAGTTGCGGCAAACTCCGACGATTCGAAGGGAATATAAGGATTGCATGATGTCGGCGAGCGACAAGATCCTGGTTCTGCATGGCCCGAATCTGAACCTGCTGGGGCTGCGGGAACCGCAGCATTATGGCAGCCAGACGCTGGCGCAGATCAACGCACAACTTGTCGCTTTAGGTACCGAACACGGCATCGAGGTCGAAACTTTCCAGTCTAATCGTGAATACGAGCTCATCGAGCGCATTCACGCTTGTCTGGATGACGGCACTCGCTACATCGTGATTAATCCGGCCGCCTTTACCCACACCAGCATCGCGCTGCGCGATGCGCTATCGGGCGTGAAAATTCCGTTTGTAGAGGTTCATCTCTCCAATATCCACGCCCGTGATGCCTTCCGGCATAAATCCTATTTTTCCGATCTTGCCGCTGGCGTGATTTGCGGCCTGGGGCCCCAGGGCTACCAGTTTGGCCTGCACTTTGCCATCAGCAAGCTCAAAACCCAATAACACCAATAGCTCACTGAGCTGTAGTCATCCAACTTAAACAGAGAGGATTGCATCAATGGATCTGCGTAAACTGAAAAAACTCATCGATCTGGTGGAAGAGTCCGGCATCGCCGAACTGGAAGTCACGGAAGGTGAGGAAAAGGTACGCATCACGCGCAGCGTAGCCAATCCGGCTTACGTGCAAGCTGCCCCAATGCAATATCATGTTCCAGCCGCCGCACCTGCGGCCGCCGCAGCCCCTGCCGCTGCCGCGCCGGAAGCCGCAGCGCCGGTAGTCGATGGTTTCACCCAGAAATCACCGATGGTGGGTACGTTCTACCGCTCATCTAGCCCAGGCGCGAAAGCCTTTGTTGAAGTTGGCCAAACCGTGAATGCTGGCGATACGCTGTGCATTATCGAAGCCATGAAACTCCTGAATGAAATCGAAGCCGAGCAATCAGGCGTGATCAAAGCGATCCTGATTGAGAATGGTCAGCCGGTTGAATACGGCGAACCGATGTTTATCATTGGCTAATGATGTGGGGTATGGCCGGCAAATCAAGCATTGATTTGCCCTTGCGGCGTATCCCTACCCGGAGTACCTATGTTTGAAAAAATCCTGATCGCCAATCGCGGCGAAATTGCGCTGCGTATTTTGCGCGCCTGCCGCGAAATGGGCATTAAAACCGTGGTTGTGCATTCCGAAATCGACCGCGAAGCCAAATACGTCAAACTGGCGGATGAATCGGTGTGTATCGGCCCGAATCCGTCAGCACAAAGCTACCTGAATGTGCCGGCCCTGATTGCTGCCGCCGAAGTGACCGGCGCGCAGGCGATTCACCCGGGCTACGGTTTTCTGTCGGAAAACGCCGACTTTGCCCAGCGCGTTGAAGAATCTGGCTTTGTCTTTATCGGCCCACGCCCGGAATCGATCCGCGTGATGGGGGATAAAGTCGCCGCCAAAGACGCAATGAAAAAAGCCGGCGTGCCTTGCGTACCGGGTTCGGAAGGTGGCTTACCGGATGACGAAGCCGCCATTCTCAAGCTCGGGCGCGAAGTAGGCTATCCGGTCATCATTAAAGCCGCCGGCGGTGGCGGTGGCCGCGGTATGCGCGTGGTGCATAAAGAAGAAGATCTGCTCGCGTCTGTGGCACTGACCAAACAGGAAGCCAATCAATTCTTCGGCAACCCGATGGTCTACATGGAAAAATTCCTGCAGACCCCGCGCCACGTCGAAATTCAGGTGTTGGCGGACCAGCACGGCAACGCCATCTATCTGGGTGAGCGCGATTGCTCGATGCAACGTCGTCACCAAAAAGTGATCGAAGAAGCCCCTGCTCCGGGCGTGACCGAAGAGCAGCGCCGCAAAGTGGGCGAAGCGTGTGCCGAAGCCTGCCGCCAGATCGGCTACCGCGGCGCGGGTACGTTCGAGTTCCTGTACGAAAACGGCGAGTTCTACTTTATCGAGATGAACACCCGTGTGCAGGTTGAGCATCCGGTGACCGAGATGATTACCGGCATTGACATTGTGCAAGAGCAGATTCGAGTGGCCGCTGGCCTGCCGCTGCGCTACACGCAAGACGATGTGAAGCTCAAAGGTCATTCGTTTGAATGCCGGATCAACGCGGAAGACGCCGTGAAGTTTATCCCTAGCCCCGGCCAGGTGACCAAATGGCATACGCCAGGCGGGCCGGGTGTGCGTGTAGATTCGCACGTGTATCAGGGTTATCGTATTCCGCCAACGTACGACAGCATGATCGGCAAGATCATCACTTACGGCGATACCCGCGAGCAGGCCATGGCCCGCATGCGCATCGCCCTGTCGGAGATGGTGGTCGAAGGGATCAAGACCAATATTCCACTGCACCAGCAATTGTTGCTGGACAAGGAATTCATCAAAGGCGGCACCAGCATTCACTATCTGGAACACCATATGGATGTGATTCGCGAAGCCATCGAAGGTAAAGCGGTTTAAGCTGTGATCTAGATCACCACCCAAGGGCAGCCTAGCTGCCCTTTTTTATTGCCCATTCCAACCGAGGTATACCCCTGCAATGCTTATTGGTATTTGCATTCAGGCATATACCCCGCCATAGCACAACAGCATATAACATCAGCAAACCCTAACATGTAGTGCGCAACACAGAATTACATCCGGCCGGATTGTCAGCTTACGTTGCATCCCTTACTATCGAATCGCCCGGTACACCAAGTGGGCTTCCTGCGGTCATATCGCACCGCTGACAGATAAAAACTGGATGGAGAGATTTCAAATGCAAGTACGCACCTTGATGCATCGCAGCCGCTTGGCTGCCCTCTTGGCAGGTATGCTGCTCTCGGCGGGCGTTCAGGCCGCCACTTGGCAGGAAGGCTCGACCTACACCGCCGGCGCAGTAGTTGATTACAACGGCAAAACCTACACCGCACTGGTGACCCACACCGCTTATGTGGGTGCCAACTGGAATCCAGCGGCGACCCCAACCCTGTGGAAAGAAGGCGGCAATAGCTCAGCTACCCCAGCACCAACTGCAGTGCCAAGCGTGGCGCCGACAGTAGCACCAACTACAGCCCCAACCACCGCACCAAGCAGCGCCCCAACCGCTACGCCAGTTGCGGGCGTGAATGGCTGGGATAAAGCCACGGTGTACACCGGTGGCCAACGCGTGTCCTACAATGGCGCCGTGTATGAAGCCCAATGGTGGACACAAGGCGACGTGCCTGGCGCAGCGCAGTGGGGCCCTTGGAAACTGGTAAGCGGCGCAGTGGCTACGCCTACCCCAGTGGTCACCGCCAAACCAACGAATACCCCAGTGGTTACCAGCACCCCAACCCCGGTGGTGACTAGCACGCCTGTCGTGACTGCCACCCCAACGCCAGTGGTAACTCCGGTCGTGACCGCTACGCCAACACCAGCGATCACCCCAAGCCCAACGCCAGTCGGCCCAACGCCTACACCAAATCCAAACGGTCTGCCAAAACATGCGCTGATTGGTTACTGGCATAACTTTACCAACCCAGCCGGCGATACCTTCCGCATCCGCGATGTACCCGCCGAGTGGGATGTGATCATGATTTCCTTTGCCGACGATGCCGGCAATGGTGCGGTGGCCTTCAATCTGGATAAAAACGCCGGTACTGAAGCCGAATTCATCGCTGATGTGGCTGCTAAACGCGCCCAGGGTAAGAAAGTGGTGTTGTCACTGGGTGGCCAGGAAGGTCGCATGACCCTCTCGACCAAAGAAAACGTCACTAACTTCGTTAACAGCCTGCATGCCATCATCACGAAATACGGTTTTGACGGGATCGATCTGGATCTGGAAAGCGGCGCCGGCGTGGTACTGGGCACCCCAATCATCAATAACCTGATTGATGCGGTGAAACAGCTGAAAGCCAAAGTCGGTCCAAGCTTCTACCTGTCGATGGCACCTGAGCATCCATACGTACAAGGCGGTTATGTATCGTACTCGGGCATCTGGGGTGCTTACCTGCCGATCATCGATGGTCTGCGCAATGATCTGAACATCATTCACGTGCAGTACTACAACAACGGTGGTCTGTGGACTCCTTACTCTAACGGCGCACTGAACGAAGGCACCGTGGATGGTCTGGTTGGTGGTTCGCTGATGCTGATCGAAGGCTTCAAAACCGTAGGCGGCACCGGCTGGGAATTCAAAGGCCTGCGCCCTGATCAAGTGGCCTTTGGCGTACCAAGTGGCCGTAGCTCAGCCAACACCGGCTTTGTGACCAGCCAAGTGGTAAACGACACCCTGACTTGCCTGACCCAGCTGAAAAACTGCGGCATGGTTAAACCAAAACAAGCCTACCCTGACTACCGCGGCGTGATGACCTGGTCGATCAACTGGGATAAACACGATGGCTACAACTTCAGCAAACCAGCTTCGGCTGCGCTGAAAGCCCTGCCATAAGCTCAGGACTAGCATGACAACACCCCGACGCGTTCGGGGTGTTTTTTTGTCTGCCGCCCACACAAAGGCACTGCCGGATGTAGTTCACACGCCTTTGTCAGCTTTTTGAAATACCTATTGAGCTTACCCATAGAAAGGATTATCGTAGCGATCTACTTCGCTTACACCGACCATGTCAGACCTCTTAACCTCCATACAGCAGTGCTATGAGCGCAGCCGAGCGCTGATGTATGCCGATCCACCTGAAGCTTTGCGCCTTGCCTGTGAGGCCACGGCCATGCTCACCACCGAGCTGCCCGCGGCATTTCGGGTGAAGGTGATGTTTCAGCAGGTGGAAATGCTGATGGGGTTCGGACGGATTCATGAAGGCACGACCTTACTGCACGATACGCTGCTGATCGCCGAAACCGAAAATCTGGAAGCCGAGCGCGGCAATCTGCTTTACACCCTCGGTATTGCTCACTACACCACCGCCGATTTCAGCACCGCCATCGACTACTGGCGCGATTGCCTGAATCTGGACAATCGGGGTTTTAGCGTTGAAACCCGCATCAACGCCTTTATCGCCTTGGGGCAAATGTATTTTGCCTTCCATATGCCGGAAGACGCCCTGCGTCACCATCTTAGCGCCCAAAAATACTTGCATGAGGGCATTGATCTCGAGCTACGCGCCCGGCTGTACATCAATCTGGTCGCTGATTATTGCGAGCTGGGGCGCTATGCCGAAGCGCAGCCCTTGCTAGATGAAGCCGAACAAATCTGCCAGCAGATACAGCATCTGGAATACCTTGGCGAAGCGCTCAGCTATCGCACCCTGATGCTCTTGCAGCAAGATAAACTCGAGGAAGTCACCGCGCTGCTGGAACGCGGCCATAGTATGGATCGCTATTGGGCCTGGGGCGAAATCAGCTGGAAAATCGTCACCGGCAAAATCGCCATGGCCGAAGACAATCTCCCCGCCGCCATTGCGGCGTTTGAAGAAGCCTTGAGCCTAAGTCAGAAATACGAATGCACCAGCAAAGTTCATGTCGTGCATGCCACCTTGGCGATTGCCTATGGCCAGGCTGGCCAGCCCGCGCAGGCTGAGAAACATCAGCGTCTATATCAGGAACATTACAACCGGCTTGGTTCGGCCGAGATTTTTGCCCGCCTGCAAGACTTAGAGCAGCAGTTACATAATACCTAGCCTCGGTATCTGCTGCTGGGCTAAGATAGTTGTACCTTTGAAATCGATACCCCAGTGAGGCTAAGATGAACAACTTTAGTTTTCACAACCCAACCCGCATTGAGTTTGGCCAAGGCCAGATTGCACAACTAAGCCAGCTGCTCCCTGCTAATGCCCGCGTGCTGCTACTGTATGGCGGTGGCAGTATCAAGCGCAACGGCGCATACAATCAGATTATCGAGGCACTAGGTGAGCGGGTCTGCCATGAATTTGGCGGAATCGAACCTAACCCCGAATACGAAACCTTGCTGCGCGCAGTTGCGCTTGCGCGGCAGGAAAAACTGGATTACATCGTGGCCGCCGGCGGCGGTTCGGTCATTGATGGCGCTAAATTTGTCGCGGCAGCCGTACCACATCAGGGCGATCCTTGGCTGATTATCGGCAACCGCACGCCACTGCACAGTGCGCTGCCAATCGCCGCAGTGCTGACATTGCCAGCGACTGGCTCGGAATCCAATTTCGCCGCGGTGATTACCCGCCGCGCCACCCAAGATAAATTGTCATTCAAAAATCCACTGGTCTTCCCTCAACTGGCGATTTTGGACCCCACCCTCACCTACAGCCTACCAGCGCGCCAAGTTGGCAATGGCGTGGTGGATGCCTTCGTGCATACTACCGAGCAATACCTCACCTACCCCAATGAGGCGCGGGTGCAAGATCGGCTGGCCGAAGGCATTTTGCAAACCTTAATCGAAATCGGCCCGCAAACTTTGGCCGAGCCCACTGATTACGACGCGCGGGCCAATTTGATGTGGGCGGCCAATCAGGCCTTGTATGGCATGGTGGGGCTGGGCCAGCCGCAAGATTGGGCCACACACGCCATGGGGCATGAACTCACCATGCTGTTCGGGCTGGATCACGCCCAAACACTGGCGATTGTGCTGCCAGCGCTGTGGCGCTATCGCTTAGCCAGCAAAATGGCCAAGCTGGCGCAATATGGTCGCCGCGTGTGGGGGCTAAGCGGTGATGATGCCGTGGTGGCCGTGGCGGCCATTGAGCGCACCGAAGCATTTTTCACCCAGATGGGGCTACCCTGCCGCCTCGGCGCCTACCAGCTGGATGCGCAGACTGCGGCCGATGGCGTAGCGCAACAACTGATCCGCCATCAGCGTACCCGGCTAGGCGAAGCCCAAGATCTCAGCCCCCAAGATTGCCGTGCCATTTTGATCACAGCCGCGTAGTCAGGCAGGGCAAAATAAAAGTGTAATGGTATGCTTGGCCTTTCACGCATACCTTACGATCATCGCATGCAAGAGGCTGATCTGCGCCGCCAATTGGCCAAGGCGCACAAACTGCTGAACTCGCAAAGCACCGAGAGCCTGGCCATTGCGCTAGAAGTGCGCAACCAGGCGCGCGAACGCGATTTGCCCGAGCTGGAAGCCAGCGCTTTGTGCCTGATGGCCAATTGCGTGTATGACTTTGGTAACTACAGCGAAGTGCTGGATTATCTGCAGGAAGTCGGCCAAATCGCCGCGCGCGCGCCCATTGGCCGGCAAGAGGGCGAGCAACTGCAAGCACTGGGGCGCACCTACTACACCATGGGCGATTACCGCCGCGCCAGTGATTACTGGCGCCGCTGCCTCACGTTACCCGATTGCGCCATCAGCCTGGAAACCCGCATCAAAGCCCATATTGGCATGGGGCAATTATTTTATGCGAGCGAGCATTTCGAATCCGCCCTCGCCCACCATCGCCGGGCAGAAGAGCTGGCCGCCAGCTCGGACGATTATCATCTGCAAGCCGCGATTCTGATCAATATCGGGGTGGATCTGATTGCCTGCCAAAAGCTGGCCGAAGCCCATGTCGTACTCAAAGGTGCCCTACCGCTGGTTAAGGCCGATCAGAACTATCGTAACGAAGCCGAAATTTACGCATTGATTGGTCAGATTCAACTGCTCAATGCCGAGTATGACAAAGCGCGAATGAGCCTCCTAGTGGCCCTAAAGATCAACCGTTTGCACATTAATCTGTGGGGCGAAGCCAGTACTTTGCTCACACTGGGCAAAGTGTATTTTGCCAGCGGCATGATTGATATCGCGCGTGAACAACTGGTGGAAGCGCTGAACAAAGCTTGTTCGCTGGGCGCGCTACACCTGCAGCAGCATTTGCATGAGATTCTTAGCCGCGTATACCGGCACCTGGCGCAAGAAGAGCTCGCCAGTGGGCACGAATCACTCTTTCATACCTTGCGCCAGCAATTACTGGCGCAAACCGGTGAAGGTGAGCTGGAAACCATGGAGCTGCGCCTTGAATACCTGTGAGCCGCCCGATGCATAGCCACGCCGATGTCGACAATCTAAATCAGCGCGCCCGTGATCTAGCTCGCGAGCATTCGGCAGAGGCACTGGCTTGCGCACAGCATGCGGCCAATTTATCCATCCCGCTCGATTACACCGCAGGGTTTACCGAGGCGCTCTTCCTGCAAGGCAGCATTAGCTGCATTCAGGGTCAGCTCGCGGATGGACTGCCGCTAATGCGGCATGCGCTGTATATGGCCAACCTGCACCAATTGGTGGCCTTGATTCCTGACTGCCTGCAAGAAATCGCCCGCGCTTGCTATACGCAGGGTGATTATGACAACGCATTAGAAGCCTGGGCTCAATGCCTAGATGCCGCACTGGCGATTGAAAACGACGCCATCTACATTAAAGGCCAGCTGGGAATTGGCCAGCTGTATTTTGCCCACGACGAGTTTTATCAGGCACTGAATCACCATCTGAAAGCGCGTGACCATGCCTACCGCTCTACCGATCTGGTCACCAAAGCTGCGATTGAAATCAATATCGGCGTTGATCAGCTCGAGCTCGGGCAACTGGAAAATGCCAAGCAAACCTTGAAACAAGCTCTGATTCTGGCGCAAGAAGCCCACAACCTTGAATATCAAGCGGCGGCGATGGGCGGGCTGGGGCAATTGGCACTGCTAGAAAAAGATTATCCGCTGGCGCAGTCTTACCTCGAACGGGCGAAAGGCTTGAACCAGCAACACCAGAATCACTGGGGCGAAGCGCAGAATTTATACCTACTCGGCCGCCTGGCCCTCGCCCGTACCCAGCTGGATGCGGCGCTGGAGGCACTCAAACACAGCCTGACATTGGCCAATGAGATCGGCGCAGCCCATCTGATTTATAAGCTGGAGCTTGCGCTGGCCGATGTGCATGCCGAACGGAAAGAGTACGCCCTGGCCTTGCAATATCACCGCCAAGGCTACCAGCATCATTACCAGCTCTTGCGCCAAGCATCGCCGCAACGGCTGCATATGATGGAAGCCAAGCTCGAAGTCGAAAAAACCCGCCTGGAAAACCTCAATCTGCGCGAGCAACATGCCGAAGAGCGACAAGCGCGGCTGCAGAGTGATTATCTGGCTTCACAAGACCCACTAACGGGCCTACTCAATCGCCGCGGACTAGAGCTCAAACTCGGCTCAGGCCTGCAATCCAATCCCGAACATCAAGAGCCACTGGCCTTGTTGATGATTGATATCGATTACTTTAAAGGCATCAATGACCGCTGGGGCCATCTGGTGGGTGACTCGGTCTTGCGGCAAGTTGGTGCGCTGCTTAAATCCGGTTGCCGGCAGGATGATCTGGTTTGTCGTTGGGGTGGGGAAGAATTTCTGGTCTTACTCCCCTCGCGCAGTGGCGTACCCGCGCGCGATGTCGCCGAGCGGCTGCGCTTAATGGTGTCGCAATGGCCATGGGGCAAAATCGAGCATGGCATGGAGCTCACTATTAGCGTAGGGGTAACGCAATATCAGAACGATGCCCAGCTCAGCAGCATGGTGCAGCGCGCCGATCAAAACCTTTACAAAGCCAAGCAAGCTGGCCGCAATCAGGTCGTCTACTAATTGCCAGTCAGCTGAAAAAAAGCCTCACCAAACCGCTGCTAGCGCCCTAAAAGCCGAGCTCGCGCAAATCCCTATCAAATTTGCGAGTTTAAGTAAGCATTTTTCCGTTAAAATTCGGTCTTTAGCCGTCTTTCCCGCCGGAGATGCCCTTCATGGCCGACCAGACCGCCGCCGCCATCGTCCAATCGCAAGAACGCTTGCGTGAGATTCCCTACAACTACACCTCGTTTTCTGATCGTGAAATCGTGATTCGCCTGCTGGGCGATGATGGTTGGCGTATTTTGGACGAGCTGCGCCAAGAGCGTAAAACCGGCCGTTCGGCGCGTATGTTGTTTGAAGTATTGGGCGACATCTGGGTGGTGAAGCGCAATCCGTATCTGCAAGATGATCTACTGGAAAACCGCAAGCGCCTGAGTTTGCTGGTGGAAGCCATGCATCATCGGCTGGCCGAAATCGAAAAACGCCGCCAGGAAAACGAGCGGGTGAATATTCTGCTCGCCCGCACCCGGCAGGCCGTGGATGAATTTGAACGCGAATTCCGCGATATCGGCATTCTGCGCAAGAAAGTCCTGAAAAAAATGGGCGCCCTCACGCGCAAAGACAACATCCAATTTGATGGTCTGGCGCGGGTTTCCCATGTTACCGATGCCACCGACTGGCGGGTGGAATACCCCTTTGTGGTCCTCACCCCGGATACCGAAGCCGAGATGGCGCCGCTGGTCTCCGCCTGTATTGAGCTGGGCCTCACCATTATCCCGCGTGGGGGTGGCACCGGTTACACCGGCGGTGCTGTACCGCTGACGCCGATGAGCGCGGTGATCAATACCGAAAAACTCGATCGCCATCAGGGCGTTGAGAAAATCCGCATCCCCGGTGTGGATCACGAAGTCGCCACCATTCAGTGTGGCGCAGGTGTAGTGACTCGCCGCGTGATGGAAGCTGCGGAAGACGCGGGCCTCGTGTTTGCGGTGGACCCGACCTCAGCCGATGCCTCCTGTATTGGTGGCAATGTCGCCATGAATGCCGGCGGTAAAAAGGCCGTACTCTGGGGCACAGCACTCGATAATCTGGTCAGCTGGAAAATGGTCGACCCCGATGGCAACTGGCTGTTTATCGAGCGGATGGATCACAATCTGGGCAAAATCCATGATGCGGCGCAGGCTACCTTCCGCATTAGCAAATTCAAACCCGATGGTAAAACCAAGCTCGGTGAAGACACGCTGGTGATCCCTGGCCGGACGTTCCGCAAGGAAGGCTTGGGTAAAGACGTTACCGACAAATTCCTCGCTGGCCTGCCTGGCATTCAGAAAGAAGGTACTGACGGGCTGATTACCAGTGCCCGCTTTGTGCTGCACCGCATGCCGGATCATATCCGCACCGTGTGTTTGGAATTCTTCGGTGAAGTGAGCCGCGCCGTACCGTCGATTGTTGAAATCAAAGATTATCTCGATGCCCATCCGAGCGTGCAGCTCGCTGGCCTGGAGCATCTCGATTGGCGCTATGTCCGCGCGGTAGGCTATGCCACCAAGGCCAAATCCAAAGGCCGGCCCAAGATGGTGCTGATTGCCGATATTGTGTCGGATGATGAAAAAGCGCTGGGCGAAGCCACTAGCCATGTGGTGAAACTGGCCAACGCCCGCGGTGGCGAAGGCTTTATCGCCGTGCTGCCCGAGCAGCGGAAAAAATTCTGGCTGGATCGCGCCCGCACAGCAGCGATTGCCAAACATACCAACGCCTTCAAGATTAATGAAGACGTGGTGATTCCGCTGCCGCGCCTGGGTGAATACTCTGACGCCATCGAGCGCATCAATATCGAGCTGTCGATTCACAACAAACTGGAATTACTCGACCAGCTGAGCGAGTTTTTCACCCAAGGCCGCCTGCCCTTCGATACCAGCGATGCACCGGTCAGCCATGATGTACTGATTGGTGATCGCCGTGAATCAGCGCTGGCTTTTATCGAGCAAACCCGCCAGCACTGGCAGTGGGTAAACAATAATCTGGATGTCGCGTTCGAGCTGTATCAAAGCGCCTTCCCCCAGCTGCCGCTCGAAAAAGCAGTCGATGCCAATGAGCTGCCGCAAAGTGTATTCCACGCCTTGCGTGATTTTGTACTGCGCATTTCCTACAAACGCGAGCTGCTGACCGAGCTGGAAACGCTATTTAGCGGCCGCACTGATAAGCCGATTCTGGATGCAATTCATGCCCTGCATCAGAAAGTCCTCAAAGGCCGCACTTGGGTCGCGCTGCATATGCACGCCGGCGATGGCAATGTGCACACCAACTTGCCGGTGAACTCGGACGACTACGATATGCTGCAACGCGCTCACCACGCAGTGGCGCGCATTATGCAAGTGGCCCGCGATCTGAATGGCGTGATTTCCGGCGAGCACGGTATCGGCATTACCAAGTACGAATTCCTCACTCGCGCTGAACTGCAGCCGTTTGAAACCTACAAGCAAAAAGTCGATCCGCACGGCCACTTTAATAAGGGCAAGCTCTTGCCCGGCGCTGATCTGACCAATGCATATACGCCATCCTTTAGCCTGCTGGGCACTGAATCGCTGATTCTGGAGCAATCCGATATCGGCAGCATCAGCAATATGGTCAAAGACTGTTTGCGCTGCGGTAAATGTAAGCCGGTGTGTACCACCCACGTGCCGCGCGCAAATCTACTGTACAGCCCACGCAATAAGATTCTGGCCACCGGTTTGCTCACCGAAGCATTCCTGTACGAAGAGCAAACCCGCCGTGGCATTTCGCTTAAGCACTTTGAAGAGCTGGGTGATGTGGCGGATCACTGTACCGTGTGTCACCGCTGCGTGAACCCATGCCCGGTGAAAATCGACTTTGGTGATGTGTCGGTGGCAATGCGCAATTTCCTGCGCAAAGAAGGCAAAAAGAAATTCAACCCGGGCTCGGCGCTGGGCATGACTTTCCTGACGCTGAAAGATCCGGCCACCATCAAACTGATGCGCGCCATGATGATCGGCTGGGGTTACAAAGCACAGCGGCTGGGGCATTCGGTGGCGAAGAAATTTGGTCTGCTCAAAGGCGTGACCAAGCAGCCACCATCCACGCTGGGCACAGCGCCCATCAAGGCGCAGGTGATTCACTTCATCAATAAACCGATGCCAGGTGGCTTGCCGAAGAAAACCGCCCGCGCCTTGCTGGATGTGGAAGATAGCAATGTAGTACCAGTGATCCGTGACCCGCAGCGTCTGAACGACGACAACGAGGCCGTGTTCTACTTCCCGGGTTGCGGCTCGGAGCGGCTGTTTAGCCAGGTGGGTTTGGCCACGCAAGCCATGCTGTGGCATGTGGGCACCACCACGGTGCTGCCACCGGGCTATCTGTGTTGCGGCTACCCGCAAACGTCCAGCGGCCAGCAGGATAAAGGCGACAAGATCACGATGGAAAACCGCGTGCTCTTCCATCGCTTGGCCAATACGCTGAACTACCTCGACATCAAAACCGTGGTGGTTTCCTGCGGTACGTGTATGGATCAGCTGCTTAAATACCGCTTTGAAGAAATCTTCCCGGGCTGCCGTCTATTGGATATCCATGAGTATCTGCTGGAAAAGGGCGTCAAGCTTGAAGGTGTGAGCGGTACCCAGTATATGTATCACGAGCCATGCCACACGCCGATGAAGACCTACAAAGGGGTGGAAGTAGCCAACCAGCTGATGGGCCAACGCGTCGATCTGAATGATCGCTGCTGCGGTGAATCGGGCACCTTTGCCGTTGCCCGCCCCGACATTTCGACCCAAGTGCGTTTCCGTAAACAGGAAGAAATGGAAAAAGGCGCGGCCAAATTGCGTGCCGATGCGGGCAATGACAAAGCGCCAGTCAAAATCCTGACTTCTTGCCCATCCTGCCTGCAGGGCCTGAATCGCTACAACGACGATGCCGGCACCGAAGCCGACTACATCGTGGTCGAAATCGCCAAGGCGGTACTGGGGCAAAACTGGATGCCTGAGTATGTCGCCAAGGCCAGCAATGGCGGGATTGAGCGGGTTCTGCTTTAAACCCTGGCTTAAATTAGCATTTACTGTTGTATGAACACCGCAAAGGGCAGCGCCGATTAGGCCTGCCCTTTGTGATTTATGCCACCGCCAAGCTGACAGCCTGCTATGGTAAGAAAACCCCAGTGCGCTGATTATCCTCGCCAAATCGCAACAAATGCTGGGGCATAATCGCGGCTTGAGTAAGCTTGCAAGCCCAGCGTTTGATTTTTGTAATACGACTCACCTCTGCGGTATGAACGGTGGTTTTGCCCTACTCGCCAAACGGGCGCGCCGTAATATAATCAACACAAAATTAAAACACTGGTTTGAACATGAACACCCACTGCCCCCTGTGTCATGAAGACGGCGGCGAAGTCGTCTGGCGCAATCACCTTGCCCGCGTCGTTCTAGCGCATGAGCCCGATTACCCGGGCTTTTGTCGGGTTATTCTGGCCAAGCATCAGGCCGAAATGACCGATCTGCCGCTGGCCGAACGCGAAGCGCTAATGGCGATTGTCTGGGCGGTAGAGTCGGCCGTGCGGCAAACACTCAATCCAGACAAAATCAATCTAGCCAGCCTGGGCAATATGGTGCCGCATGTACATTGGCATGTGATTCCGCGCTGGCAAGATGATCTGCATTTCCCGGCGCCAATTTGGGCCACAAAGCCGGCCGATCGCACTCGCCATCAGCCCGCGGCGGCTGACCTGGCGGCGCTACGGCAAGCGCTGGAGCAACTGGCACCATGATCGAACAGTGGATTGAGCGTGCCCTGCCCCAACCTGATCGCGGCCAAGTACCGCCGTTTCAGGATGTACGCAGCGCGCGCGACTGGCTGAAATTACTGCCACTGATTAATGTGCCGGTGGCCCATGCCGAGCTCACCGAAGCCATCAGCCAGCTCAATCACAGCGATTTGCCGGCGCTAGATGCACTGAAAATCATCGAGCAATTTCGCGAAACCGTGCACATCTTGCAAGAGGGCATGCAGGAAAAACTGATCGGCAAGCCCGTGCCGCTCACCCCCGCCGAGCAGGAAACCTGGTTTGCCATCTACAGCATGTGGCTGCATTTAGAGCACGCCTATGCGCTGGCTTGGCGCGCCGCCTGCAGCGGCGAACAAACCGTCGCCGAATACCTGCCCCTGCTGGCTGAGCGCACCTTGTATTACACCAATCAGGCCATGGCCTGCCAGGTGCAGATTTATCGCCGTCCACCGGCGCGGGATTGGCAGCAGTTATTTGCCTTTTACCAGTTAGCGCGCGCGCAGCACATCGATAAGCTCAAAGCCCGCGATAGCCTGGTCCAGATCAGTGGGGTCAGCACCCCTGAGGCGATGTTCCTGCACGCGCTGCTGTTTGCCGCGGCCAATCCCTACCAGTATTCGCATAAGCAACAGCTGTGGCTGCATAAACGGCTAGAAATATTAGCCACCCGCAGCACACTGGCCCCCAAGGCCGAAGGCCTGCCTGGCCGGCCACCGCTGCTGATCAATCTGGCTGAGCCCGGCGTACCGCTGCGGGCCGATGGCCGCGGCGAAGCCGATGAGCTGAGCATCGATACCCTGTCGCTGGCGCAAGTGCTCAGCAAACGGATCAAGCTGCTGCGCATGGGTGAAATGCCGGAAAAAATCGGTTTGGGCAGCGAGCTGGGGCCACAAGCCGCCGAAGAATTATTGCGCGAGCTATATCGCGCCTGGTGCGATCATCCGCTTGAGCGGCAATTACCCCGCCGCCCTACCGATCGCTATCTCGAAGCCGGGCTGCAGCTGAAAAACCTGCATCTGTGGCTGGCCGCCGGGCACTTTGCCCCGCCACCGCAAGCCGAGCAGCAGATGAGTAGCGCCGAGCTGATGCAGATTCGCATGTTTGGCCAAACCAGCGCTCGGCTGGCGCCGGTTACGCCCTTGGCGCCGCAAACCCAGCAATGGCAGATCAGCAATGAAACAGCCCAGGGTATGTGCCTGCGTCGCCCGCGGGATGAGACACAGCGGCTGGTACTGCACCAGGTATTGATGATTGCCGATGGCCAACAGCGCCTCATCGGGCAGATTCGTTGGCTGGCCGAGCAAGATGGCGAACAGCAATTGGGCCTGCAGCTGCTGCCCGGCACGCCGCATGCCGCCAGTATCCGTGCGCAAGATGCCGCGCGCTTTGGGCAGAGTGATTTCACCTCGGTGGTGATGATCGATGCCGTGCCGGCGCTAAAATCTCCCGCCAGCCTACTGCTGCCGCCCGGCTGGTTCCGGCAGGGCCGGCTGCTGGATTACTGGGATGGCCAGACCATGCATCGCATCCGGCTGGTTAGCCTGCTGCAACGCGGGGCGGATTTTGAACGCGTGCATTTTGTAGGCTCGGGTGGCTTGTAATTAGCCACAAGCGCACGCCATTTGCTCACGAGCAAGCCACGGCCAACTGACCACCACCAACGCCCTTCACCAAAAAACACCGGCTGCATGCCGGTGTTTTTGTTTCGCCCGCTAAACGCGTGCGGCCACAGCCAAAGTGTGGAGCCCTACCGCCTTGCGGTGATCAGCCGCCAAGCAGCGCATGCCGCCATCATTGGCATGACATGAATATCTACCGTGCCCAGCCCCAACGCGGTTTCGCCCAACGCCAAAGCCGCCAGCCCAGCAATAGCGCCAGCCCGGCGGCAAACAGCAGTGGCGTGGTCAGATCGCGCTTCACCAGCCACAGATAATGCAGCACGCCCAGTAGCGCCGCCGGATACACCAGCTGATGCAGCTGCCCCCAACGGCGCTTTAGTCGCCGCATCCAGCCTTGGGTTGAAGTGATCGCCAACGGCAGCAACAAGGTAAACGCCAGCATCCCCAGCAAAATAAACGGCCGCTTCACCAGATCCTCCACGATCGCGTCCAGCGCAAAAAACTGATCCAGCCACAAATAAGTCAGCCAGTGCAGGCAGGCATAAAAAAACGCAAACAGCCCCAGCAAACGCCGATAGCGCTGCCAGCCCGCCCAACCGCTCAGCTGGCGCAGCGGTGTAATGGCTAAGGTGGCGCACAGTAAACTCAGCGCCCAGGTACCGGTGCTGTGGGTGATAAATTCAATCGGGTTCACGAGCTCGCCCTGCAGCACCAGCCACACCATCCGCAGCAAAGGCGTCAGCAAGAGCAGCCACCAGCAGGCCTTATGCTGCAGGCAGCGATACAATAGCGGGATATTGCCCGCCAAATCATGATTTACTGACATTACCGGCTTATACCCCACCACTTAAAAGAATTTCTGCAAATCCATCCCGCGATACAAGCCCGCCACCTGCTCGCCATAGCCATTAAATGGCAGGGTTTTGCGTTTGAAAAACTCGCCAATGCGCCGCTCGGTAGCCTGGCTCCAGCGCGGGTGCGCCACGGCGGGGTTCACATTGGAGTAAAAGCCATATTCATTGGGCGCGGCCAGATTCCAGCTGGTGGGCGGCTGGGTTTCCTGCAGGCGGATCCGCACAATCGATTTAATGCTCTTAAAGCCATATTTCCACGGCACCACCAAGCGAATCGGCGCACCATTTTGCTTGGGTAGCACCTCGCCATACAGGCCAACCGCCAGCAGCGTGAGCGGGTGCAACGCCTCATCGATCCGCAGCCCTTCCTTATACGGCCAATCCAGCACGCGCGTACGCTGGCCGGGCATTTGCTGCGGGTCGAGCAGGGTTTCAAAGGCGACGAATTTGGCTTTGCCAGTAGGCTGCACCGCTTTGAGTAAACTCGCCAGCGGGATACCAATCCACGGAATCACCATCGACCAGCCTTCGACACAGCGCAGGCGATAAATCCGCTCTTCCAGCGGTGCGAGTTTTAGGATTTCTTCCAGCCCGAAGACTTTAGGCTTGAGCGCCTCGCCTTCGACCGCCACCTGCCAGGGGCTGGTTTTCAGCCGCTGCGCATTGGCGGCCGGGTCTTCCTTGCTGGTGCCAAACTCGTAAAAATTGTTGTAGCTGGTAATTTGCTGGCGGGTGTTCAGCGCCTCGGTGGTGGAAAATGGGCTGGGTTTGCCGGTGAGCGCCGCCAGCGCTTCGCCGGCCAAGAGCGGCGTGGCCGCAGCCAGCGCCATAAACTCGCGTCGGCGCAAATACTGCGCCTGCGGGGTGATTTCAGAAGGGGCAATATCGGTCGGGCGGCGAATCAGCATGGCTTAGCTCCACGGCACACTCATGCTGCCAGTATGCGCGAAAACCCGCCCCAATGGCAGTGGCTGCGTTGCCCTCGCCAGCGCGCAATGCATTCACGCCAGACGAAAAAAACCCCGGCAGCAGGCCGGGGTCAGTGTGTTGCAGGTGAGTTTTATTTTCGGGCCAATACCCATTCGGCCATCTGTTTGGCCTCGGCTTCAGTCACCGCATTGGCAGGCATCGGCACTTGCCCCCACACCCCTGCTCCTCCTTTTTGAATCTTGGTCGCCAGCTTGCTCACCGCGGCTTTGTCGCCTTTGTATTTGGCTGCCACTTCCTTATACGCGGGGCCGACCAGTTTTTTATCGACCGCATGGCAGGCAAAACAGGCCTTGGCCTTCATCACATCTTCTACCCCCGCGGCATGGCTCGCGGCGGCAATCAGTCCCATGGCCACCCCGGCCAGTACGGTGCTGCTTATCCCTTTCATGGCAGATCTCCTGTTTTGATCAATTCAACTGGCCCGGCGCAGTGGCTGCGCATGCATAAATTGTAAAGACAAGGCCGGCACAAGGGCCGCGGTGCGCGTTGCACGCGCAGCTTTGCGATTGTGCTGGCGAGCAGCATGGCATAATTCACCTTGAGCAAAAACGATCTAGATCAAAATCGCCCCGGAAAACCACGCGCCGCCGCCGGCATGCGCGACAATGGCGGCTCACCGCCCGAGATGCCCATGGACTATTTCCCCCTCTTTCTGAATTTGAAACAACAACCCTGCCTGCTGGTTGGCGGCGGGGAAATCGCGCTGCGCAAAATGCGCCTGCTAGCCAGCGCCGGCGCCGACCTCACCGTGGTCGCCCCGCAAATCTGCGATGAACTTTTAGCCGAAGTACGCGCCGGCCGGCTGAACTGGCGGCCCGGTGAGTTTTCACTCAGCCACATCGTCGGCATGCGGCTGGTGATTGCCGCCACCGATCAGCCGGTGGTCAATCAGGCCGTATTTGCTGCCTGCGAATCCGCGGGCATTTTGGTCAATGCCGTAGATGACCCGGCGCATAGCCGCTTTATCACCCCGGCGATTGTTGATCGCGCCCCGCTGACGATCGCGCTTTCCACAGGCGGTGGCGTGCCGGTGCTGGCGCGGCATCTGCGCGCCCAGCTCGAAGCGCTCATCCCGCATGGCTGGGGCGACTTGGCCCGGCTGGGGAGCGAGCTGCGCCCCCTGGCGAAAGAAAAACTACCCGATCCGGCCGCCCGGCGGGAATTTTGGGAAAACGTACTGGCCGGCCCGATCCCCGATCAGGTCTTTGCCGGCCAAGTGAACGCGGCCCGTAGCGCGCTGGAAGACGCTCTGCACAGCGGCCAGCCGCCGGTGCGCGGCGCGGTCTATCTGGTGGGCAGCGGCCCGGGCAACCCTGATCTGCTTACCTTCCGGGCGCTACGGCTGATGCAGCAAGCCGATGTAGTGCTGTACGATAATCTGGTGTCGCCGGCGATTATGGAGCTGGTGCGCCGCGATGCCGAGCGTGTGTATGTCGGCAAAAAAGCCAGCAACCACGCTTTGCCGCAAGAAGAAATCAACCAGCTGCTGGTGCGGCTGGCGCAAGCTGGCAATAAAGTGCTGCGGCTCAAGGGGGGCGACCCCTTTATCTTTGGCCGCGGCGGGGAAGAAATTGCCGAGCTGGCCGCGGCGCAAATTCCGTTTGAAGTAGTACCGGGCATCACTTCGGCCGCCGGCGCCTCTTGCTATGCCGGCATCCCGCTCACGCACCGCGATTATGCGCAATCGGTCACCTTTGTCACCGGCCACCGGCGCGCGACTGAGAGCGAGGCGGATAAACTGGAGCTCGATTGGGCGCGCCTTGTGAATCCACAAGAAACCGTCGTGGTGTATATGGGCGTAGCGCAAGCGGGGTATATTGC
Organism: Chitinibacter sp. ZOR0017; assembly: GCF_000799095.1. Lineage (NCBI taxonomy): Bacteria > Pseudomonadati > Pseudomonadota > Betaproteobacteria > Neisseriales > Chitinibacteraceae > Chitinibacter > Chitinibacter sp. ZOR0017. Next base: position 35,396 of record NZ_JTLG01000034.1, read on the forward strand.
CGAACAGCTTATCCAGCATGGCCGTGAGGCCAATACCCCTGTCGCCATTATCGAGCGCGCCACCACCCCGCAGCAACGCGTGGTGATCAGCCAGCTCGCCACCCTCGCCGCCGATATCCACAGCGCCGCCATCAAACCGCCGGCCCTACTTATCATCGGCCATGTGGTGGAGCTGCATGGGCAGCTGAATTGGCGCCAGGAAGCGGCGAGCTAAAGCGCAGTCTGTATTCAGTCGTGAGCAAGCGCATCAATCAGCCCGCCTTTTGGCGGGCTTTTGTTTGCATTCACCCGCAGACGAATGGCCAACGCAAGGCCGCAATGTAAGTCTACCAGCCATGTAGCTCAGCGCCTGCCTAGGCAAGCGGCCTCCAGCAGCGCACAATGCCTTTATCCCTCGCTGCGAATCCCACTATGCCCTTACGTCACCTCAGCCAACTGTTTTTGCTTGCCGCCATCTGGGGCGCGTCGTTTTTGTTTTTGCGCGTGGCCGTACCGACGCTAGGGCCGGTGTGGCTGATTGCGGGGCGGATTGGCTTTGCAGCGTTGTTTCTTGGCGCCGTGGCGGCGCTGCTGCGGCAGGGTTTGCCGCTGGGGGAATGGCGGCATTTTCTGGTGCTGGGGCTATTGAATACGGCCTTGCCTTTTCTGGCGTATGGCTTTGCCGCCCGCCAGCTGAATGCCTCGCTGATGTCGATTTTGAATGCCACCGCGCCGATCTGGGGGGCGATCATTATGGCCAGCTTGCAGCGGCGTTTGCCCGCACGCAGCGTGATGCTCGGCCTTCTGCTCGGTATGCTGGGCGTCGCGGTGCTGGTGGGGTTTGATCGGGTAAGCAGCCAGCCCGGCGCAGCTTGGGCGATTGGCGCCTGCCTTGGCGCCACGCTGTGTTATGGCCTAGCCAGTAGCTATGCCAAACTCAAAGCCAGCCACCTCGCGCCGTTTAAGAGTGCGCACGGCAGTATGTGGGGCGCCACTTTGCTGGTGTTGCCACTCCTTACCGTGAGTAGCCCTGCGGCCAGCCCAACCCCGCTAGTGTGGGGCGCGGTGCTGGCGCTGGCGATACTCTGTACCGGCGTGGCGTATTTGCTGTATTTCCGTCTGGTGCGCGATATTGGCGCCGCCTCAACGCTAACGGTGACGTTTTTGATTCCGATTTTTGGGGTGCTTTGGGGGGCTTTGCTGCTGGGCGAGCATATCGGCAGCAATACGCTGGCCGGTGGCCTGATTATTTTGCTGGGGACGGCCTTGGTCACCGGCTTTAATCCGCTGGCGCGTTTGCGCGCGGCGCAGCCGAGCTAAGCGGTCGGCGTATAATCTGCTTTTTTGCGCGGAAAAAACGATGAATCTACTGGTTTGTGCCTTGATCGGCGTTGGCGCGGCGGCAGGCGCGTGGTTGCGTTGGGTGCTGGGCTTAGCGCTCAACCCCATGCTGGCGGGGATTCCGCTGGGCACACTAAGCGCCAACTGGCTGGGCGGCTATCTAATGGGCATTGCGCTGGGTCTCTTTAGCCAAACTGGCGTGCTGAGCCCCGAGTTACGCCTGATGGTCACCACCGGTTTTCTCGGCGGTTTAACCACGTTTTCGACTTTCTCCGCCGAAACCACCAGCATGCTACTGCGCGGCGAATACACGCTGGCGCTGGGCACCATTGCCCTGCATGTGTGCGGCTCGCTGCTGCTTACCTGGCTGGGGATTTTGAGCATACAATACGGCTTGGCCCGCTGGTAGCGCGCTAGTTAGTCGGCCGCCCAGCAGCGCTGATAGTCACCCGCGCGGTCATAGTCCTGCGCCTGCTTGAGCGGATTAAACCGCCGCCCGGCGCGCGGATCAGTGCCGCGGCCCGCCAGATACAGCCAGTTGCCCTGATTGCTGTAAACATCGTAATCGACCAGCTGCGCTTCAAACCACGCCGCGCCAGCGCGCCAATCGCCACCCAGATCATGCACCAAATAGCTCGCCACATTCTGCCGCAGCCGATTGGATAAATAGCCCGTCAGCCGCAGCTCACGCATGCCGGCGTCGATAAAAGGCTGGCCAGTCTGGCCCTCGCGCCAGTGGGCAAAGCGGGCTGGATCATGGGTGGGCGCAGGCGCGCTGGGGTTTAAACCGCTGACGCGATACAAACGCCGCCCATGCTGGCGGTGCAAATGGCGAAAATACTCGCGCCACAACAGCTCGAAATACAGCCATTCGCAGCCCTCATCTGCGCCACGCGCTTGCTCGCGCGCCGCCAGCCCCGCATAAATCTGCCGCACCGACAGCGCCCCGCTGGCTAGCCAAGCCGACCATTTACTGGAATACGCCGCACCCAACAGGCCATTACGCGTTTGCTTATAGTGGGTGGGCAATTCGCTGGCGAGATAGGCCTGCAAATAGCGCAGGGCCGCACTTTCGCCAGCGGCAAACTCGGGCAGATCAAAACGCAGCGCGGCACGCGGGTCTGGCGCAGCCGGGTGACTCTCGCGCCAGGCGGCTAAATCAAATTGCGACACTTGCGCCGCCCAGGCCGGCAGCGCCGGTAGCGCGCTGATCGGCGCCACAGGCGCAGCAGGTTGGCAGCCGGTGCGCGCCAATAATTGCCGAAAAGGTGTAAATACCTGCGGCAAGGTATCAGGGCGAAATGGTAAATCGGCCAGCGCAAACAGCCCCGATTGCCAATGCGGGTGCACTTGCCAGCCCGCCGCGCGCGCGGCCTGCAGCTCGGCTTCTTCGTCCGGCGCGGCAATCTCTTCGCACCAGAGCTCACAAGGCCAGCCTTGCTCCCGTAATTGAGCCTGCAGCTGGGCCAGCGCAGCAGCGGGCGGGCCGGCCAGAATCAGCAAATCACTACCCAGCGCACGCAGCCGCTGGCGCAAATCCAGCACCGTATCGGCCAGATAACGCAATTTCAACGCGCTATGGCGAGCAAAGCCCCAGGCGGTAGTGGGATTATCAGGCCACACCCACACGGGCACCAATTGCGGGCAAGCCGCCAGCGCCGCGGTGAGCGCAGGCTGATCGTGCAGGCGTAAATCATGCCGAAACCAATACACGCCACACGTTTGAGGCTGCGCCATGCTAGATACCCCGCCCTAGTAATAACTCAAGACCTATTAATACTAATAATTTCAAGCCCATACCCCTCATAAGTCATCCAGCTGCGCCAGATACCGCTCGGCCTGCGCCAAGGTGGCCGCTTGCTCTTGCGCCCCCAGCTTCTCCCAGCTGCGATAGCTCATCGCCAGCCGCGGGTTACGCGCTAACCCCTCGGCGTGGCGGGCATGAAAATGCCAATACAGGCTATTAAATGGGCAAGCCATCTCGCCGTGCCGCAATTTGGGCTGATAGGCACAGCCTTTGCAGTAGTCGCTCATCTTGCCGATGTAGCTGGCGGAACCGGCATAGGGCTTGCTGCCCAGCAGGCCGCCATCGGCGTATTGGCTCATACCGCGGGTATTGGGTAGCTCCACCCACTCGAAGGCATCGATATAAATTCCCAGATACCAGGCATCGACCTGATCGGGGTCGATGCCGGCCAGCAAGGCGAAATTGCCGGTTACCATCAGCCGCTGAATATGATGGGCATAGGCCATGCTGAGCGATTGGCCTATCGCATGGCGCAGGCAAGCCATTTTGGTTTGGCCATCCCAATACCAGCGCGGCAAGGGGCGCTGATGTTGCAGCACATTCAGCGCCCGATAGCCGGGCATACGCGCCCAATACACCCCACGCACAAATTCGCGCCAGCCCAAAATCTGCCGCACAAAGCCTTCCACCGTGGGCAGGCTCACCGCGCCGTGTTCATAGGCTGCAATCGCGGCTTGAATCACCTCCAGCGGGTGCAGTAATTTGATATTCAGCGCAAACGATAGCCCAGCATGAAAGAGGGTCGGCGAGGCTTGGCTCATCGCATCCTGATACGCGCCAAAATGCGGCAAGGCGTGCGCGATGAAATGGCGCAACCAATCTTGCGCCTCGCGCCGGCTCAGTGGCCAATTAAACGCGTCGGCCTGCGGCGCGCCCAGCGTGCGCACGCCCGCGGCGTTGATTTCCTGCCACAGTTCGCGTAAATCGTGGCGCGGCTGCGGCCAGCTGGGTGCGGGTGGATTGCCGGGCCAGCGCTGGCGATTGTCGGCATCAAAATTCCACTGCCCGCCCAGCGGCTCGCCCTCGGGCGTTAAGAGCAGCTGATATTGCCGGCGCATGGCGCGGTAAAAAAACTCCATCCGTGGGATTTTTTGCGCAAATTGCTGGCTAATCTGCGCCTGTTCGGCCAGAAAATGCTCGCTATCGACCACCTGATACGGCAAGCCCGACTGGGCGGCGAATTCGTTCAGGTGTTGCGCCACCCGCCATTCATCCGGCTGCTGCCATTCCAGCGTGCTGATCTGATGGCGCGCCAACAGCGTGGCCAGATTGGCGGCAAAGCTGTGATGATTATCCTCATCGCCCAAGCGCAGGTAATGCACGGCCATCCCGGCCGTCGCCAAGGCCTGCGCAAAGGCGCGCATGGCGGCAAAAATGCCCAGCACCTTTTGCGCATGATGCCAGGCGTAATCAGTTTCGCTGCGGATTTCCATCAGCACATACAGCGTATCGGCCTGCTCGGCCGGCGCACGAAACCAGCTATGCCGGGCATTGAGCTGATCGCCCAAAATCAGCCGCAGGCGGCGAAATGGCTGAGCCGTGGCAATGCGGGGTAAATCAGTTGTGTGCATCGCCGCCTCCCGCCCCGCGCGCGGCGCGGGCGCAACGCTGGCTGCAGTATTTAACTTGCGCCCAATCGCGCTCCCATTTTTTGCGCCAGCTAAATGGCCGCTGGCAGATCGGGCAGAGCTTGCTGGGCAATTGCGCTTTGGCCGACACGGCCGCGCGGGTTTTCGGTTTATCGGGCATGTTTACTCCAGCGCGAGCTCGGCATCGAGCCCACCGGCAAATAAATCGGCTTGTAGCGCGGCGGGCGGCGCTTTCGCGGTACCAGAACGCCGGCTGCGCCGCTGGGCTGGGCCCTGGCGGCTACCGTGTTTTTGATACACCGCTTGCGATAATTCGCGTAAATGCGGCTGGCTGCGCCGCCAATCACTGATCCGCTGCTTGGCCAGTTGCATTGAGCTAGCCCATTCCACCACCGGCCACGGATAATCGCGCCCCAGCATGCAGCCCGCTTCGCGCTGTATGCCTTCGGGCATCAGCCAGGGCTCGAAAATGCACCAATCGGGCACTCGCCGTAGCGGCGGTAACCAATGCCGCACAAATGCGCCGCGCGGATCATGCTCTTGCGCTTGCTTGATCGGGTTGTAAATACGCAGGGTGTTAATGCCGGTGACGCCCGATTGCATCTGCACCTGCGGGTAGTGAATGCCCGGCTCATAATCCAGAAACAGCCGCGCCAGATGCGCCGCCGGCTGCGGCCAGTGCAGCCACAGGTTGTAGCTGGCGAAACTGACCAGCATCGCCCGCATGCGAAAATTGATCCAGCCAGTGTGCCGCAGCATCGCCATGCAGGCATCGACCAGCGGGTAACCAGTTTCACCGGCGGCCCAGGCCTGAAAATACGCGGGGTTAAACTGGTTTTCCCGCAAGCCCAGATAGGCCGGGTTTTGCGCGAATTGCTCAAGCGCTGGCTCGGATTCGAGCTTTTGCATAAAGTGGCAATGCCAGTGCAAGCGGCTTTCAAAGCTGCGCAGCGATTGCGTCCAGCGCGTCGGGCTTGGGGCTTCGGCTTTCAGTTGCGCCGCCCGCCGCCGCGTAGCCTGCACCACTTCACGCAGCGACAGGCAGCCAAAACTTAAATACGGCGATAAGCGCGAACAGGCCGACACGGCCTTCAGCGGGCTGGAAATCCCGCCGCGATATTGCCCGCCCCGCTCCAGCAAAAATGCCTGCAGCGTATTCACCGCGGCGCGACGCCCGCCAGACTGGCGCGCTACAAAATCCTGGCCCTGTGCCGGCGTATCGGCCCAGAAATCGCCCGCAGTACCCGCCTCACCAACAGGCCAGCTGGGCCAAGCGGCCAGAGTCGCATCTTGCGCCCATTGCAGTTTGGGCGCGGGGTCGGCCACCATCCGCCCTTGCCAGTGGCGCTGCCAGTGATCACGATTGGCCAGCCGGCGCACGACCCCATTTTGTGGCCATTCTTGCCAAGGCACGCCAGCCGCGCGACACCACGCCGCCACCGCCCGATCGCGGGCAAAGCTGGCGAGATTGCCGGTTTCTTCATGCGAATACAGCCCAGCCAACGCCACCTGCTGCCGCAAAGCCTGTAAGGCCGGCACCACCTCGCCGGGATACACATACAGTCGCAAGCCGGCCCGCGCCAAATCATGCGCAAGCTCCGCCAAACATTCACGGGTAAACGCCCAATGCCCGGCGCTGTAATCGGGCTGCGCCTGCAGACTGGGCTCCTGGCAATACAGCACCACCACCGGCCCACGCTGGCTGGCTTCCCACAATGGCCAATGATCGTGCAAGCGCAGATCTTTTTTTAGCCACACCACATGCACCGGCATACCTGCCACGGTATATCCCCACAAGCTTTTCTAGATAATGGATACCACTACATACCCCAATGGTCTGTTTGGTCACCGGCAATAGCTACTAGCAAGAACAAACATATACCAATAAGTATATAAAATACTACACGGTAACAACAAAGCCTGCCAGCCAAGCCGGCAAGAAAAAACCCCGCCGAGGCGGGGCTTCGATGGAACAACAGAGGTCAAACCTCAGCAATTTCCGCGCGAACTTTGACTGCGATTGTATTCTTAGCCACTAGAGCATCCGCCGATGTAAGAAGAGAAATAACTGATCCCAAGTTCAGCTGTAGATGGGTGCGAACGCAGCAACGCTCAGCCGATTTGTGTGCGTTATCGCAGGGAGATGGATAGAATAAAAAAACCGCCAGCTGCAACTGGCGGTCTTGGTTGTATTAGCTGATCAAGCTAATGCAGATCAATATTAAAGAAGTGAGATCGAGTACCAAGGCTACGCGAGTAGTCTTGGCTGCTTTTATCACGGTCAGTTTGAGCATATGCACTCCGGTGAACGGCACAGTTGCCGCATTGGGATTGTGTCATAAGCTCTGAATACGCCCTAGGCCACCCAAAGCAGCCCACGGCGCATTTGCACGTTTATATGGCCGCACAGACCACATCGCATCATTCAATACTCCAATCAAAAAAAGCCCGCATTTCTGCGGGCTTCGGGGTGCTTACTGCTACTTGGTGCTAGGCGTTGCCAGACGCGGGGTCATTCCCACTCAATCGTTGCCGGTGGTTTGCCGCTGACGTCGTATACCACGCGGTTCAGACCACGTACTTCGTTGATGATGCGGTTGGATACGCGGCCTAGCAAGCTGTATGGCAGCTCGGCCCAGTGGGCGGTCATGAAGTCGCTGGTGACCACCGCGCGCAGCGCTACTACGTAGTCATAGGTGCGGCCATCGCCCATTACACCCACAGATTTCACCGGCAGGAATACGGCAAAGGCTTGGCTAGTGAGGTCATACCAGCTCTTGCCGGTTTTTTCATCGATGGTATTACGCAGCTCTTCGATGAAAATCGCATCCGCGCGACGCAGCAGGTCGGCGTATTCCATTTTCACTTCGCCCAGAATCCGCACACCAAGGCCTGGGCCTGGGAATGGGTGGCGATACACCATTTCTGGTGGCAAGCCCAGCGCCACGCCGAGCTGACGCACTTCGTCTTTAAACAGCTCGCGCAGTGGCTCCAAGAGTTTCAAGTTCATGTCTTCTGGCAAACCGCCAACATTGTGGTGGCTCTTGATCGCGTGCGCTTTGCCGGTTTTCGCGCCGGCTGATTCGATGACATCAGGGTAAATCGTGCCCTGAGCCAGCCATTTGGCGGTGGTCAGTTTGCCGGATTCTTGCTGGAAAACTTCAACGAATTCGCCACCGATGATTTTGCGTTTGCGTTCTGGGTCGGTCACGCCAGCCAGTTTGCTCATGAATTGTTCAGTCGCATCTACGCGGATCACTTTCACGCCCATATTGCGCGCGAACATGTCCATCACCATATCGCCTTCGTTCAGACGCAAGAGGCCATGATCCACAAACACGCAAGTCAGCTGCGAGCCAATCGCACGGTGAATCAGCGCCGCAGCCACTGATGAATCCACACCGCCCGACAGACCAAGGATGACTTCTTCGTCGCCGACTTGCTCGCGGATTTTCTTCACCGCTTCGTCGATGTAGTTCGGCATGGTCCACGATGGCTTGGCATTACACACATGCAGCACAAAGCGGTGGATCATTTCGGTGCCGCGTTTGGTGTGCGTCACTTCGGGGTGGAACTGTACGGCGTAGAATTGGCGCGCTTCATCGGCCATTGCCGCGATTGGGCAAGATGGGGTTTCAGCGATCACGTTAAAGCCGGCTGGCAGTGCCGTTACTTTGTCGCCGTGGCTCATCCACACATCGAGGAAACCATTGCCCGCCGCGTCTACCCGGTCTTGCAGGCCTTCAAATAATTTTGAGTGATGACGGGCCTGGATTTCGGCATAGCCAAATTCGCGCTTGTCGCCCGATTCAACTTTACCGCCCAAGGTTTGCGCCATGAACTGCATGCCGTAACAGATACCGAGAACTGGAATGCCCAATTCAAACAATTTTGGATCTGCTTGGTAATCCGACTCGTACACCGAGTTCGGGCCACCCGACAGGATAATCCCTTGCGGATTAAAAGCCTTGATCTCTTCCAGTGACATATCGAACGGGTGCAGCTCACAGTACACATGCGCTTCGCGCACGCGACGGGCGATCAGCTGGGTCACTTGCGAGCCGAAATCAAGAATCAGAATTTTATCCATGCCGTTTTCATCCAGAGGTGGGCGGTAAAACACGCCATTTTACCGCGCTATTGCCATGCAGGCGAGTTCATTGGTCTGCGCGCCCAATACCCAAGCAGGTATACCACCCGAAAGCTCATCAAAAATAGCCTTCGGGCCTATACCCCAGGGGATCATTTAGCTTGCCACACTTCGCGAATCAGCTGATCCAGCGCCGGGCCCGCTTTGGCGGCCTCGGGGTGATTCACGATCCCCACCACGGCCCAATTGCGCCCTTGCCGATCACGCACATAACCAGCCACCGCCCGCACATCGCGCAGGCTGCCGGTTTTGATATGTGCCTGGCCAGCCAGCTCGCCAAGGCGTTTTTTCATCGTGCCATCCAGCCCAACCAGCGGCAGCGAGCTAATAAACTCGGCGGCATACGGGCCGCGCGCGGCTTCGCGCAGCAATTCGGCCAAATGGCGCGCGCTAATGCGCTCGCTGCGCGAGAGACCCGAGCCGTTTTCCAGCACCAGCTCCGGCCAGCGCAACCCCGCCTGCTGCAGCGTATCGCGGATGGCGGTGGCGGCTTTGTCATCGGTGTAGTTGCCCGCCACATTGCTCTCGGCGCCGATGGTGAGATACAGCTGGCGCGCCATCAGGTTATTACTGAATTTATTAATATCGCGCACGGCGCTCACCAGATCGGGCGAACGGCTGCTGGCCAGCCGCTGCGCGCCGGCGGGGGTGGTGGCAAATTCGGTTTTACCCGAGCCTTTGCCGCCATTGAGGTACCACAGGTGCCAGAACAAAGCCTGGGTGTAGCTTTGCGGATTCAGCACCGGCACATAGCGTTCGGCCTGACAGCCGGGTGGCATTTCGCCCACATACTGCACCAGAAACTCCGAGCCACTGACCTCGCCCATGCGCTGCTGCACGCGCTTGGCCCATTCGGCGCAGTTGCCGCCGCTGCCAATCGCTAGCTGATTGCTCACCCGCACCTGATTCAGTGGCGGATCGACCCGCATCTGCACGCGCTCGCCGGTGGAATCAAAATTAATCCGCAAGGTGCGAAAATTACTAATCAGCGCATCTGGCTCAACCAGAAATGCCCGCTCGGTATCGCCGTCATCATCGTATTCGTTGCGCTGCGGGCTGCGCTGAAAGTAGCTCGCATCCAGCACCAGCGGGCCGGCGATGTCATCGACCCCGGCCGCGCGTAATTCACGCACCAGCAGCCACATCCGTTCCAGCGTGATTTTGGGATCACCCCGCCCCCGCAGATACAGCGGGCTATTTAGCACGCCTTTCACCGGCGCCTGGGTGGCCAGCAGATCAGTTTGCCATTGCCAGCTAGGGCCAAGGCGCTGCAGCCCCGCCCAAGTGGTGAGTAATTTCATGGTTGATGCCGGGTTGCGCGCCTCATCGGCTAAATGCCATTGCGCCGCGCTGGCCGGCCCATCCAGCGGCAGCACCGCCACGCTAATGGCGCTGCTGGGTAGATTGGCCGCCTGCAGGCTACTGGCTACTTTGGGCGACAATTGGGCACTGGCCCAAGGGCTAAGGATCAAGCCGGCCACACAGGCCAGCGTAGACAAACGGCTCATGTATTACTCCTGACGGCCAGCAGGCTGGCCTCGTGTTAATTCAACACCTTCATTCCAGCGCAGATTCAATCTACGCGCGGTACGCTTGCCATTTGGCCGGTTAATCGCTTGCAGCCGCAGATGCTGCATCGCGGGCGGCTTGGCGCGCACGCCAGGCTAAATGCTCGGCGCGATAGGCGTGCAAAGCTTCGGCATAAATATCAAAAATACAGGGCACGCAGCCACTGGTGCAGCATTCTTCCAGTGCTGGCTCATGCGGGGCTTGTGGCTCGGGATCATCCTGCGCCGTGGCTAAGCTGGGATCAGCGGGGGGATTCAGCATTTTTCCTTCTTCCTTCAAGCAAGGCTCAACCATCGCAAACCGATCTGTTAGAATCGCGCCATGGCCTATCAAGTACTCGCGCGCAAATGGCGCCCTAAAACCTTTGCCCAACTCGTTGGGCAAGAGCATGTGATCAAAGCCCTCGCCAATGCGTTTGCCAGCGAGCGACTGCACCATGCTTATTTGCTGACCGGCACGCGCGGGGTGGGCAAGACCACCATCGCCCGGATTATGGCCAAGGCGCTGAACTGCGAAACCGGCATAACTTCCGAGCCGTGTGGCGTGTGTTCGGCCTGCACCCAGATTGATGCCGGGCGCTTTGTCGATCTACTGGAGATCGATGCGGCCTCCAATACCGGCATTGATAACATCCGCGAAGTACTGGATAACGCGCAGTATGCCCCGACAGCCGGGCGGTTCAAAGTGTACATCATCGACGAGGTACACATGCTGTCCAAATCTGCCTTCAACGCGATGTTGAAGACGCTGGAAGAGCCGCCAAGCCATGTGAAATTTATTCTGGCCACTACCGATCCGCAAAAAGTGCCGATCACGGTGCTCAGCCGCTGTTTGCAGTTTTCGCTGCGGCAAATGACGCCGCAGCAAGTCTCTAGCCATCTGCATAAAGTGCTGCAAGCCGAGCAAGTGCAATTTGAGCCACTGGCGCTCAATCTGCTCGGCCATGCGGCCAATGGTTCGATGCGCGATGCGCTCTCACTACTTGATCAGGCCATTGCCCACGGCGCTGGTCAGGTAGAAGAAGCCGGCGTGCGCGCCATGCTGGGCGCGGTGGATCAAAGCTATCTGTTTGAATTACTCGCCGCGTTGGCCGCCCATGATGGGCCGGCGCTGCTGAATACCGCCAATGAAATCGCCAAACGCGGTCTGTCTTACGAAGCCGCGCTGCATGAGCTGGCGCATGTTTTGCACCAAGTGGCGCTGATTCAAGCCGTGCCCGGGGCGCTGGCCGATGATTTGCCGCAATTGGCGCAAATTCAGGCCGCGGCCGCAGCGCTGAGCCCTGAAGACACCCAGCTGTATTATCAAATCGCGCTGCACGGTCGCCGCGATTTGCCGCTGGCTCCGGATGAATATGCGGGCTTCACCATGACGCTGCTGCGCATGCTGGCCTTTGCGCCGGCCAGTGCCGAGCAGTTGCCCGCAAGCCCAATTCAGCCGGCCCCGACCCCAGGCCTGAGCGTACCGGTAAGCCCAAGTACAGCAGCTACGCCTGCTGCGAGCGTAGCGATTGCAGCAGCCGCGCCTAACGTGGTGTCACCGGAAGCGGCGGCAGTGAATCCAGAGGCAGTTCATCCGGTTGCAGTGAATCCGGCTGCTGTGGCTCAAGCATCAGCAGCACCCGTCGCCCCCTCGGTCGCCGCACCAACAGCCCCAAGCGCTCAAGCCACATCACACTCACCGGCCCCAGCCCCCAGCCACGCTGCCGATGAGCCACCACCGTGGCATGTTGAAGCTGCTGCGGCGCTGTATGACGAGCCGGCGAGCTACACCCAAGTTGCTGCGCCCGTTGTAGCACCTACAGCTGATCCAGCCCCAAGCCAAGCCCCTACTGAGCTATCGAGCGACATGCCCGTAGCCGCCACGCCTAGCGCCCCACCGCCGCCGTTTAATGGCGACTGGCGCGCCTTGGTGGTGCAGCTCAAGCTCGGCGCCGCCGGCATGCTAGCGCAAAACGCCGAATTGCAGCACTACGCCGATGATCATTTCATGCTGCAAGTCAGCGAAGAGCATCGGGCAGTATCCGGCCGCGATTATCAGGAAAAACTCCGCCTCGCGCTGAGCGAGCATTACGGCCGTGACATCAAATTGACCGTACAGATTGGTACGCTTAGCGGTGAAACTCCGGCCGCCATGCTGGTGCGCGAAAACGCCCAGCGGCAGGAAAATGCCGTGGCGGCAATCCAGAACGACCCGTTTATTCAAACCCTAGTGCGGGATTTTGGCGGCATGATCGACGCAGATTCGATCAAACCACTGTAAAACCCGCCCTGTTTATCACCAAAAGGAAGCAGTATGTTTAATAAAGCCGGTCTCGGTGGCTTGATGAAACAAGCCCAGCAAATGCAGGAAAACATGAAAAAGGCCCAAGATGAGCTGGCCACCGTTGAGGTGGAAGGCCAATCTGGCGCGGGCCTGGTGAAAATCACCATGACCTGCGCCAATGTGGTGAAGCGTGTGGCCATCGACGACAGCCTGCTGAGCGACGATAAAGACATGCTGGAAGACCTGATCGCCGCCGCCTTCAACGACGCGCTGCGCAAAGCCGAAAGCACCAGCCAAGAGCGCATGGCGGGGCTGACAGCCGGCCTACCGCTGCCACCGGGCTTTAAAATGCCATTCTAAGCGCTATACCGCGGCGCTGATCTGGGGCCCATCACTGGGCGCCAGATCATACTCACCACCTGTATCTCCCTCTAAGCCTTGATTTTAATATCTTCATAGGCAATACCCCATGAGTACACCTCGCTCACTGGCGAATCTCATCGACGCCTTGCGCGTTTTACCCGGCGTTGGCCCCAAATCAGCAACCCGGATGGCCTTTCATCTGGTGCAGCGTGATCAGCACGGCGCAGGCCAATTGGCCCAAGCGCTGATGGAAGCCTTGGGCACGCTCAAGCATTGCCGCCAGTGCAATACCTTTACCGAAGCCGAGATTTGCGATATTTGCGCGGACGAGCAGCGCAATCAGGCCCAGCTGTGCGTGGTGGAAATGCCCACCGATTTACTCTCGATCGAGCACACCCGCAGCTATGAAGGCCTGTATTTTGTGCTGATGGGGCGCTTATCGCCGCTCGATGGCATTGGCCCGAAAGACATCGCCCTGCAACAGCTGTTGCAACGCGCCAGCGATGGCATTATCGAAGAAGTCATTCTCGCTACTAATTTCACTACCGAGGGTGAAGCCACCGCTCACTATCTGGCCGAGATGTTGCGCGCCCGCGGCCTGAAAGTCAGCCGCATTGCTCGCGGCCTCCCGGTAGGGGGCGAACTGGAGCATGCCGATCCTGGCACACTGGCACAGGCCGTGATTGAGCGGCGTGGGCTGTAGCCTTATACTGGTTCAAACTGACTCGCCCCGGAGCGCCCGATGTCACCCGAAGTAAAATGGTGGTTTTTGCACGGCCTCTTGCCCACGCTGGTGGTGCTCTCTTTTGTCGGCACGATTGCTTATATGTTTGCCGCAGCCGTGGTACATGGCTATCTGAAAGAGCATTATCACGATGCCTTGCCGCAGCGGGTGGATGTGTTCATGTCTGATTACGAAGCGGCCGGTGGCTTTATCGCCGGCACCTGGTATGCCTATCGCACTGGCGCTTACAAGCGCATCGAAAGCCGCTTCTGGCGCAGTTTTTTTATTGGCACGCAAATGCTGGGCGGCATTAGCCTTCTGAGTGTCGTGGCTTTGTGCGCGAGCTTTCTATTCTGGCCACGTTAATCCCGTGCCAGCTGGGCCAGCAGCGCTTCAACGTTGACTTCATCACACTGCGCCGCGGTGAGAAACTTCGCTGCATAATCCTGCCACACGCGGCTAAGCAAAAAGATCTTCAATAGCTCGGCATCCACATGCTGCTCTAGCGCCATGCGCGTCAGGATCTGCAAAGCGGTTGAGAGCTTCATGCCATCTTTATACGGCCGATCGCGCGCGGTAAGTGCCTCAAACACATCGGCAATCCCCATAATCCGCGCTTGCACGCTCATTTGTTCGCGTTTGAGCCCCTTGGGGTAGCCGCGCCCATCCATCCGCTCATGGTGGCCACCGGCGTATTCGGGCACGTTTTGCAGATGCGCGGGCCACGGTAACGATTCCAGCATCTGGATCGTGACTTCGATATGCCGATTGATAATGTCGCGCTCGGCCGCGGTCAGCGTTCCTTTGCGAATGGCGAGGTTTTCCAGCTCATCCGTACTTAAAAATGGCTGTGCGGCTTGGCCGTGCGGCGTCCAGCTGCGTGCCGCGATCTGATCTAGCCGCGCCAAATCAGCCTCGGCCATGGCTTCGCCACCATGATTAATCGTGCGCAAAAACTCGCGCTCACTCAGCAAAGTGGCCTGCTCAGCACTGAACTGCGCCGGTGACAGATCGCCGCGCAAATAGCTAATTTCCAGATCACGCAGCAAGACCTCAAACCGGGTATCGAGCAAGGCAATACGATCAAAGATCGTTTGCAGCTTGGTGGCTTTATCCACCACATGCACCGGCGTGGTGATCTTGCCGCAGTCATGCAATAGCCCGGCAATTTTCAGCTCATAGCGATCATGTTCATTCAGCCGAAACTCGGCCAGCTCGCCTTCGCCATAGGCACTCACCGCCTCGGCCAGCATCATGGTGAGCTCGGGCACACGCTGACAATGCCCGCCGGTGTAAGGCGATTTATCATCAATCGCCAAGTTGATCAGCTTGATAAATGATTCAAACAGCTCTTGCAAAGACAGCACCAAGCGCCGGTTGGTCAGGGCAATCGCCGCTTGCGAAGCCAGCGATTCCACCAGCTGCTGATCCTGGCTGGTAAAGGCCTCAATCTGATGTTGCTCACTAATCGCGTTGATGAGCTGCAATACCCCGATCACCCGCCCTTCATGGTCACGCATCGGTACGGCCAGAAATGACTTAGAGTGATAGCCCGAATGCTGATCAAAGCGCCGCGTGCCGGAAAAATCATACTGCGCATCGGCATAGGCATCGGCAATATTGATGGTGCAGTTTTGGTTCACCGCACAAGCGACCACATTGGCCAGATTCGGCCGGCCATCGGCTAGCTGCAGCGGCACCGGCGGTAGCTTGATTGGCACGCCACTGGTGCCGCCTTGGGCAAGCCCCAGGCTGGTATTGAGCAGAATTTTGAAATGCAGGGCTTTGTCTTTCACCAGATAAAGGGTGCCGGCATCGGCGCGCACCAGATCCGTGGCGGCCACCAGAATGCTCTCAATCAGGCGCTCGACCTGCGTTTCGGCCGACAGTGCAGCGCCAATCGCATTGAGCTTGGCCAGACGCAGATTGAATTCGGCTTCGGTCATCCCCGCATTCCTATTTAATACAGACCTTACGAATTTGCGCCAAGTCGGTATGGCCTTGCAGCACTTTTTCGATGCCATCCTGTTTCAGAGTGCGCATACCTTGCGCCAGCGCACAGGCTAATAATTCCGCCACGCGCGCGCGAGTCTGGATCAGCTGTTTGGCTTGATCCGAGCCCACCAGCAATTCATGGAGGCCAATCCGCCCGGCGTAGCCGCTATCGTGACAGTGACTACACCCCACCGGACGATACAGTTTAAATTCCCCATTGACCGCAAATTGCTGCTGCCATTCAGTGCGCAACTGCTGCTTGCAACCAGGGGTATCGGCCTGCCAGGCAGGCGTAGCAAGGAGTTCATCGCTATACTCTGCCAGCAATTGCTCAATCTCAGCCTCAGTGGGCTGATAAGCTTGTTTGCAATGCGGGCATAAGCGCCGCGCTAGGCGCTGCGCCAAAATACCCAGCAAGGCATCGGCAAAATTAAACGGATCCATCCCCATATCCAGCAGGCGGATCACCGATTCGGGCGCGCTATTGGTGTGCAAAGTAGCCAATACCAAATGCCCAGTGAGCGAAGCCTCAATCCCCACCCCTGCGGTTTCGGCATCGCGCATTTCCCCCACCATAATCACATCGGGGTCGGCCCGTAAAAATGAGCGCATCACCTGTGCGAAAGTCAGCCCGGCTTTGACATTAACCTGCACTTGCCGTAACCCGGCCTGGGTGATTTCAACCGGGTCTTCGGCAGTCCAGATTTTGGTTTCGGGTGTATTCAGGTATTTGAGCACCGAATGCAGGGTGGTGGTTTTACCCGAGCCAGTGGGGCCGCACACGAAAAACAGGCCATAGGGCTTATCGATCACCGCTTTAAGCTGTTGCAGATTGCGACCAGAGAGCGCCAGCTTTTCCAGCGGCAAAGGCTCGCCCGCGGCTAAAATCCGCAAGACAACATCTTCCAAGCCGCCCGCGGTAGGCACTGTCGCCACCCGTAGCTCAATATCCAGCTCGGGTACATATTTTTTGAATTTGATCTTGCCATCTTGCGGCTTACGCCGCTCGCTGATGTCCAGATCACACATGATTTTCAGCCGGGTTACCAGCGGATTGCGATACGCAGCGGGGATTTCACGGTACAGCACCAGCTGACCATCGCGGCGAAAGCGCACCCGGGTTTTGGCCTGCCCCGGATAGGGCTCGATATGGATATCCGAGGCTTTTTGCTGATAAGCATCGACGATAATCTGATTCACCAGCCGCACTACTTCATTGTCTTGCGCGGCGCTCATTTCATCGGCCGCGGTAGGAATACTCTCTTCCTCTACCGCCATATCACTGAGCAGGGCATCAATATTGCCGCCCTGCCACTGGCCGAAAAATTGCTCCAGCGTTTGGGCAAACTCAAGGCGGGTGGTAACTCGCAGCTGCACTTTGTTGCCATACAGGGCCAAGGCCGGGCCGCTGCGAACGCGCTCGGGATCGGTACAGAGAATCAGCACCAAGCCATCAGCTTCATCCAGTGGCAACCATTGTTGTTCAGCCAGATATTCGCGCTTGAGGTTTTTTAAGAGATTGAGTGGCTTGAGGCGATCGGCACGAAATGGCTCATAGGGCTGAGCGTAAAATAGCGCCAACGATGCCCCGATTTGCGCCGCAGTGATACCGTAGCCCGTCAGCAACACTTGCTCGATATCCTGCTGTTTTTTCTGTGCTTCTCGCTGCGCCACCTGCCACGCCGCGGGCGAAAGTGCGCCACTGGCCAATAACTGATGGTATTTATGCTGTGGCACAAAGGGATAAGCCGAGCCCTGCCGCTGCCGAAAAGCCACCGCCAACGTTTTGGCCAGTAGATCAATCCCCTCCAGCATGGGCGCGGCAAACGGTTGCCCACTGCGGCTATTAATCAACTGAATCACACCCTGCAAGACTCCGTCTTCGGCCTGCATAATTGGCACCACCAGCATCTGGCGGGTGTGAAAACCAGTTTTCTGGTCGACTTGCTGCAAAAACTGCAAGCTAGGCGAATGGGCTTTTAGCTCGGCTTCGTCATACACATCGCGCAGATTAAGCTGTTGTTTGTGATTAGCCACAAAGCCGGCAATGCTGCGATCATTGATTGGAATGCGCAGCTCACGTACCCCTTCCAGCCCGGTTTTTACTTTGGCCAGTAGCTCGCGCCCATCCGCCGTGGTGACATACAGAGTCATACGCTCGCATTGGAAAACCGCACAAATCGGGTTGGCGATTTCAGTCAGCAGCTCATCGAGATGGCTGGTGGCATGGATCTGTGTGGTGAGTTGCTGCAGAGCCTGCAGAAAATCGAGGGTATTGCGGTCTGCCGGATGGGTCATCGTGCGACTCGCTAGCCAGAAAAGAAAATCAGAACCGGATGGTTTCGCCCTGCACCAAACCACGAATCGGGTGTTCGTGATCAAGCGCCAGCACTTCCTGCAAAGTAAGCTCACTCTCACCGGGCTTGAGATGAGTGATCAAGACTTCTGCCCCGCCCCGCCAATGCTGCAGTTGCTCCGCCAGCGTGGATGGGCAAAGGTGCTTGGCCGCGGCAGCCAGTGCATGTTCTTTGTTAGAAAATGCAGTCTCGATTATCAAGGCTTTCAGCGGATCGATTTGATTGACGGCAGCCCAGAACGCCTCACTGGCCACGGTATCCCCACTGAACACCAGCGAGGAGTCAGCCGATTCCAGCTGAAACGCCACCGCCGGAATGGTATGCAAGGCCGGTAAAGGCGTAACGGTTACCGCCCCAATGGTACGGCGCTCGCCAAGTTCATGCGCTACAAACACCAGGCTGGGGTTTTCAGCTGATGGGATTTGCGAGAAGTCCGGCCAGATCAGCCAATTGAAAATATGGGTTTTGAGTAGCTCGATGGTCACCGCGGTGGCATGCACATACACCGGCGTAGTGCGCATGCCGACGATGGCATCTAGCAAAAGCGGCAAGCAGGCAATGTGATCAAGATGCGCATGTGTCACAAACACATGATCAATCGCCTGTAGCTGGGCAAGCGATAAATCGCCCACCCCAGTGCCCGCATCAATCAGAATATGCTGGTTGAGCAAAAACGAGGTAGTGCGATTTTGGCCGCCGATACCCCCGCTGCAGCCCAAAATGGTTAGCTGACAGCTCATCGCTCAACGAAAGAAAAAAGCCATGCGCACGCCCAAGATCTCGATCAGATCTTCTTCGGCGAGCAAATGGGGTTTATCAGAGATTTCGCGCGAATTGACCATCGGGCGCTGATCACCCTCGACATGCGCGATGTAGTAGCCATTGTCACGTTTGCGAAACGCCACGACCTGCACGCCCGCTTTGCCCAGCGTCGTCAGGGGTTTATTAAGCAGTAACTCTTTGCCTGCGTTTTGGCCGGTTAGAATGCGGATTACTGCTTCTGGCCCGGTTTCGGTCTCTGTAGCAACAGTCGCAGCCTTGGTACTGGCAGCTGGTGCAGGCGTTACCACGGGGCTCGCTTGCATCACCATGGTTTTTTCAAATTCGGCTTGTTTGGCTGCCGCGGCCGGCTCACGCCAGAATGTAATTTTGTAGCGCCCAATGGCGATCTCATCACCATTCTTGAGCGGATGCCGACGGGTAATGGCCTCGCCATTGAGCAAAGTACCATTGGTGCTATTCAGATCATCAATGAAATAAAGCTGCCCGACGACTTCCACCGCGGCGTGATCACCTGAAACGGCAAGGTTATCAATCTGGATATCATTGTGCGGCCGCCGACCAATGGTCGTGCGTGAACGGGTCAGGCGAAATTCCTTAACCAGATTGCCATCGAGGCTTAGCAATAGTTTTGCCATGTGCGCCTATCCTATCCACTCTTGCCGTTGCTGCCCAACCAGCCGGTAAATTTATTCCAAATGCCGCTTTCTACCGCGAACGCTTGATTTATTTTGACCAACACCACCGAAACATTGTCGCGACCGCCCTCGGCGTTGGCCTGTTCGATCAGGGTATCAGTTGCCTGTGACAAATTGTCAGCGTAAATACTGATCAACTGCTCAATGGCGGCATCTTCGAGCATATCGCTTAAGCCATCCGAGCAAAAGAGATACACGTCACCGGGCTCCACTGCATATTCGTGCAACTCGGTATGCACGGCGGAATTAATCCCCACCGCCCGGGTCACCAGATTTTTATAGGGCGCAAAACGGGCTTCCTCGACGCTAACTAGGCCGGCGTCGATCTGCTCCTGCAAAAATGAATGGTCTTTGGTCAATTGTTCGAGCTTTGTATCACGGAGCCGATAGGCCCGTGAATCGCCCACATGGGCAATTGCCAAACAGTTATTGTAGAAAAGCGCACTCACCAGCGTTGTCCCCATCCCGGCGCACTGCGCGTGTTCCTGCGCGGTTTGGTAAATCAGGCTATTGGCCCGATCGATCGCCAGCATCAACATTTCGTGCGCCACTGGCCACAGGCTACCGGCGGTTTTAACATGCGCTGGTGTAGCAGCCATTTGAGCCCGCATCATTTCTGCGACCACTTGCGTCGCAATTCCACTGGCAACCTCACCGGCGTTATAGCCGCCCATACCATCGGCCAAGACAACAAGGCCCAGATCGGGCTCGAACAGAATGGCGTCTTCATTATGATCACGCACGCGACCGGTATCGGTCTTGCCGCTCATTTCAAGCGCGGCCGTCAGACTTTGCATTCGCCGCTCCTTTGATGGCGTTTTCCAGTTTGATTAACACGGCGGCCATTTTGGCGCCGGTTTGAAAGCGGGCGTTCACGTCCTTCTCCAAGGCCTTAAGGATGATCTTTACCACCACCTCGGGCAATTTAGGGTTGTACTGCCGCGGATCGGTCGGCGGCTGCTGGGTAATTCGATACATTAACTCAGCCATCGAATCCCCGGTAAATGGTAAGTAGCCGGTCAGCAATTGATACAACATCACGCCCAGCGAAAATAAATCCGAGCGGCCATCAATATGCTGGCCAGCCAGTTGCTCCGGCGACATAAATGATGGCGTTCCCAGCACCATACCGGTTTTGGTTTTGGATGAATCGGTAATCCGGGCGATACCGAAATCGGTTACCTTCACCACTTTATTGCGCCGGTCATACATTACATTGGCGGGTTTGATATCACGATGCACTACTCCCTGCGCATGGGCGTAATCCAGCGCTTCGGCCACTTGGCGCACAATCGTTACCGCTTCCAGCACTGGCAAAAGATGCCCGGCTCGCGCATAGGGGGTGAGATCTTCGCCATGCAAAAACTCCATCGCGATATAGGCGAGATCATGCGCTTCGCCAGCATCGAAGATCGTCACGATATTGGGGTGATTTAAGCGGCCCGCAGTCTCGGCTTCGCGGAAAAACCGTTGCCGGGCTTCATCGAGCATATCGGCTTCAAATTCTTGCGACAGTGCCATGGTTTTGATGGCCACAACCCGGGCGATTTTCGGGTCTTTGCCTTGATACACCACGCCCATCGCGCCTTTGCCCAGTTCTTTTTCCAGCTCGTAACGCCCCAGCATCGGCTTGACCACTTCGCCACCCAGCATAATCTGGGTGCCACCAGCCTGCCCGGCACCCAGCAATACAGTCTCAGACATCTGCTTGGCCACTTTCATTTTCTCGGCCAGATCGCGAAAGCCAGGGTCATACTCATGCAGCAGCCGGTAAATGCTTTCAGCCTTGTTAAATTGCCGCTGCCGTTCAAAATCAAGCGCCAAGTTGTACATTACCTCGAGCATGCCCGCATCTAGCGGCACGCGGCGCAGCTTATCGTAGGCCATATCCAGCTGCCCCTGGTTTTGCAGCGCCAGCCCCAACATCCGGTTGGATTCAGCCGATTCGGCGCTGGATTTTTCTTCTTTGGCTTCGGTAAGCAAAAAGCGCTTGGTGGTCAGCGCCAAATGCCCTAACAGCAGTAGGCACAAGGGCGCCATCAGCGGCAACCACAGCATGCCCCAGCGCAGCAGCACGTATTCCGTCAATAACAGCGCGAGCACCAAGCCCGAGGTAGTCAGCGCCCCCGCGCGGGCTTTCAGCCGCGGCAATAGCAGCACCAGATACACCGCCACCAGCCCGACCATGGCCATACTGAGATAGCCGGCCCAAGCCGGCACACGATACAGATGCTGTTCCAGCAAAGCGGAGAGCACCTGCCCAGTCATTTCCACCGGCGAGGTCGTCGCCGTTACAGGAGTGCTGACGGTGTCGCCGATTCCCGCAGCAGTAACTCCAATCAGAACGATCTTGCCCTGATATTTACTGGCCGGAATTTTCTCCGCCAGCACGTCATAAAACGAGTCAACCGCCAATGCGGGCGTTGTGCCACGCTCGGCATAAAAATGTGGGTAAATCTGCCCTTCCTGGCTGGTACTGATGCGCTGTGTGCCAATGCGGAGCGCCTGCCCGAATTCCAGCTGCATATCGCGGAGCGCCACATGTTGGCTGGCGGCCAGCACCTGACTAAAAAAGCTCGGATAAATCGCGTCGTAATACAGTACGGCCAGCGGCACCGCCCGCAGCACCCCATCGGTATCCAGATCAAATACCAGTGGTGCTACCTGCCGCGCTGCAGCCCCAATCTGCCCTACGGGTAAGACGGGCTCAATCACCGAGCGCGGCTGACCATGGCCAATCTCGCCGCTCGCCTCGATTTCGTTGCGGGCAAAAAAATCGGGGAGCTCGGCCGCCGGGTTGCCGGCGCGGCTACCAAAACTAAAGAACATCGGCAGCGTGACATTGCCGGCTTTAGTCAGCGCAGTGGCCAGTACACCATCGGCATTCAGTTGCCCCACCATCTGTCCCAACTGCGTGGCGAATTCTGCCGGATAGGCGGCGGGGTTTTCCTGCACTTGCTGCTGCAGTTCTTGCAAAAACCGCAGCCCGCGTTCGGTTTGTGGCTCGGTAAAAAAGACGGTAGACACAATCTGCTCGGCACCGCCCGCCTGCAGTTTTTCGATGAGGCGAGCGTGAATATCCCGCGACCACGGCCAACGGCCCAGATTATCCAGGCTAGTTTGGTCGATCCCGATAATGGCGATGCGTGCAGAGGGCGTGCGCTCGATCCAGCGCAGGCTTTGGTCGTAGGCCTTGCTTTCTAGCTCACGCACCAGCGGCGTGGCCTGCCATAGTAAGACAAACAGCACCACCACTGCCAGGGCCACCGCCCAATCGCTCCGCCACCGCAGTCGTTTCATTGGCCCACTTCCCATCTCCGAACATGACCGGCGGCCATGCTAGCATTGATTATGGTTTTCCCGTACAACAGCCCTCACATCACCCAAGCCAAGACCGCCAACCACGCTTAGGGAATATCGGCATACGCCATCCGGCGCTGAATAATCGCGGTTTTGCGCAACAAGCGCCGATCGCTGCGGTTTTTGTCGTAATAGCGCGGATTGGTCACCATCGAGGCCAATTTGGCCGCCTGCCCCGCGCCGAGGCGCTTGGCACTGGTTTTATAGTAGTGCCGCGCCGCCGCTTCAGCACCAAATACCCCGTCACCCCACTCAATCACATTCAGATACACCTCAAAGATCCGCTGTTTATCCCAGCAGGCTTCGATCATCACGGTGAGAATGGCTTCCTGCACTTTGCGTAAGGGGTTACGGCTCGAGGAAAGAAACAGATTTTTAGCCAGCTGCTGGCTGATGGTCGACCCGCCCGCCACGATGCGGCCTTTTTGCAGGTTTTTCTCCCACGCCGCCTGCATGCCTTCCCAATCAAATCCTTCGTGATTGAGAAATTTCGCGTCTTCCGCCGCCACCACCGCGCGCTTTAGGTTTGGGGAAATCTGCGCATAATCGACCCAAGTAAATTTGAGCTCGGCAGCGGGGTCTTGCGCCTGCAGGCGTTCTAGCTGCTCGGCCATAAAGGCGGTCTGGCCGGGGTTAATCCAGCGCCAGGCCACAATCTGCGCCAGCATCCAGGCATTCCACAGTAGCAACAACAGCAGCAGACAGGCTACCGCCCGCCCTAGCCAGCCCATCACACCCACTTTCCCTTTGGCCATACTTCCCTACAGTATTCTTCTACAAATCAATCAAGATAATATTTACAACCACATACCCTAGGCTATCTGCCGTAGTTGCGCTAACACAGGGGCGACATCCGGGCGCAAGCCGGTCCAGAGGGCAAAGGCCTCTGCCGCCTGCCCGACTAGCATGCCCAAGCCATCCACTCGTTGCGCCACGCCGGCTTCGCGCGCCTGGGCAAGAAAGGGTGTTTCCTCCTTGCCATACATCATGTCGTAGGCCAGTGCATTGGGTGCAAACACCGTAGGGGCAATCGGCAAACGCTCACCGCCCAGACTGGCGGAAGTGGCATTAATAATCAGATCAAACTCGCCGACCAACTCAGTAAATGTACTGACCGCGATCGCAATCGCGCTGGTGGGCTGAAAATGCGCCTGCAGGGCCTCTGCCTTAGCCAAAGTGCGATTGGCAATGGTAAGCGAATGCGGTTGCTGCTCCAGTAGAGGGAGTATCACGCCACGGGCCGCGCCACCGGCGCCCAGCAGCAAGATACGCCGCCCCCGTATGCTGATATGCCGCAAAATATCCGCTACCAAGCCCGCGCCATCGGTGTTGTCCCCCAGCCAGCGATTACCGCCCAGATACTGCAAGGTATTCACCGCGCCGGCGGCTTTCGCCCGTGGTGTCAGTTCGCTGGCCAGCGCAAAGGCCTCCTCTTTAAACGGCACGGTAACATTCGCACCCTGCCCCCCTTGTGCTGCAAATTGCTGCAAGCTGGTGGCAAATCCATCCAGTGGTGCCAGCAAGCGGTCATACTCAAAGCTAGCTAGCGCTGGCTCAGCGGAAAACTGGGCGGCAAAAGCCGCATGAATTATCGGCGATTTGGAATGCGCAATCGGATGGCCGATTACCACGTGCGAAGGCAGCTGGGACATGATTTTTCCAGATTGGATGAAGCCATGCCCCACCCAGATTGAAGCAAATAAAAATTCAACTCAAAACACAGCAGCGGCCATTGCTGGCCGCACAGAGAGCTTAGCGGCGCGTTTCAGCCTTGCTGCCACGGCAAGCCGGCCACTTTCCAGCCATTCACCGTGCCGCGATGGGCAGCAGCATCTTTATCGCCCTCAAAGCCTTCCAGAATATTCATAGCCGCCGTGTAGCCATGCTGTGCAGCCAAGAGCGCGGAATCGTGCGAACGCGCACCGGAACGGCACAAAAACATCACCACTTGCTCGGGATCGACTTTGGTTTTCAGTTGGGTGAGGAAATTCGGGTTCGCCGCCATGCCAGGGTAGGATTTCCACTCAATCAGCTCGGCATTCGGGACGACGCCGACCCATTGCCATTCAGCATGCGTGCGCACGTCGACAATCACCGCCCCGGGCAGGGTTTGTGCCAGTTGCCAGGCCTCTGCCGGGGTTACCGCACCGGCATAAGGTAAACCCTGGGCAGCCGCTCTGGCTTGGGCCTGTTGCAGAATGTCATTGGCTTGGCTCATCGTCACGTCTCCGTCATCAAGTGCCATTGATTATATTCGCAAACCGTAAAGCACCAACAGCAGCGCCACTCATCAGTGCAAACGCACCATTTCAGTGCAATATTTGTCTACGCGCACCAAAATAATCAGCACGTGCAAATGTGCGCGGAGCAAAACACTTGTGGCACAATAGCTGGAAGACGTTACTTCGCTTGGCACGGTTTATGCTTACTCATCTGCCGTCCCGTGCGCAAAAACGCACACTACAACTTCACTTGATTCACTGTCCCAACTAGGAGCGACAACATGGCTGTAGCCGACGTTCTCAAGCTTATTAAAGACAACGACATCCGTTTCGTTGATCTGCGCTTCACCGACACTATCGGTAAAGAGCAGCACGTAACCGTTCCTTCTCACGTAGTTGACGAAGAGTGGTTTGAAAACGGTCACGCGTTCGATGGCTCTTCTATCGCCGGCTGGAAAGGCATTCAGGCTTCAGACATGCTGTTGATGCCAGATGCATCAACTGCCAAGATCGATCCTTTCTTCGACGAACCAACCGTGTTCATCACTTGTGACGTACTGGAGCCAGCAACTGGTAAAGGTTACGACCGTGATCCACGCTCTCTGGCCAAACGTGCTGAAGCCTATCTGAAAACTTCAGGTATCGGTGACACTGCATTCTTCGGTCCAGAGCCAGAATTCTTCATCTTTGACAGCATCCGTTGGAACACGGACATGTCAGGTACTTTCGTGAAGATCGGTTCAGACGAAGGCGCTTGGGCAACTGCTGACAAAACTCAAGGCGGCAATCTGGGCCACCGTCCACGCGTGAAAGGCGGCTACTTCCCAGTGCCACCAGTAGACAGCCACCAAGACATCCGTGCCACTATGGTACTGGTGCTGGAAGAGCTGGGCGTACCAGTTGAAGTATTCCACCACGAAGTAGCGAATGCAGGTCAGAACGAGATCGGTACTAAATTCTCGACCCTGACTCAACGTGCTGACTGGACTCAGATCCTGAAATACGTAGTGCACAACGTTGCTCACCAATACGGCAAAACTGCAACCTTCATGCCAAAACCAGTGGTTGGCGACAATGGTTCAGGTATGCACGTTCACCAGTCAATCTGGAAAGATGGCAAAAACCTGTTTGCAGGCAACGGCTACGCAGGCCTGTCTGAAACTGCCCTGTACTACATCGGCGGTATCATCAAGCACGCTAAAGCACTGAACGCGATCACCAACCCAGGTACTAACTCGTACCGTCGTCTGGTTCCGCACTTCGAAGCCCCAGTAAAACTGGCTTACTCTGCGAAAAACCGTTCAGCGTCAATCCGTATCCCTCACGTTTCTAGCGACAAAGGTCGTCGTATCGAAGCGCGCTTCCCAGATCCATTGGCTAACCCATACCTGTGTTTCGCAGCGCTGCTGATGGCCGGTTTGGATGGTATCCAGAACAAGATCCACCCAGGCGATCCAGCAGACAAAAACCTGTATGACCTGCCACCAGAAGAAGACAAACTGATCCCAACCGTTTGTGCTTCTCTGGACGAAGCTCTGGCGGCACTGGATGCAGACCGCGAGTTCCTGACTCGTGGCGGCGTATTCACCGACGAGTGGATCGACGCGTACATCGAACTGAAGATGAACGACGTAAACCGCACTCGCATGAACGTGCATCCAGTTGAGTTCGATATGTACTACTCGCTGTAATCAATTTCGGCCGGTGCTTGCACAGGCCGATTGATGCACCAACCCGCATTCAGCCTAGCTGATGCGGGTTTTTTCTTGTCCGCAGATTTATTGCACGCGCACGTCATAAAAAAATGGCCTTTGGTGGTTTTTTTCCAGACAGTTTCATAATTGGCCACTACAATTCGTCAAAATTATGAAAGCTTGCAGTTATTTATTCCATGCGCATCAAACCCAAACCAGCCCTACTTTTGCTGTGCAGCTATATGCTGGCCGCCTGGCTCAGCATTCGGCTCGGCACCATTCAATCGGCCTATCTGGTCGTGATCTGGCTGGCATCTGGCATTGCAATGATGGGAGCGATTCAGCTCGGCCGCCAAGCCTATACGGTGATTCTCATTGGTCATGTCTTAATTAACTTCGCGCTGTATCGACAAAGCCAGCAACAATGGTTCACCCTTTTTCCAGCCCTCTTAGTGTCCGGCGGGATTGATGCGCTGCAAGCTTGGCTGGGCAATTATTACTACCGACGTACCAGGCGTTATTTTGGGGCCGAATTTTGGCAAAAAGCCGCTCAATTGCCCCGCATCTGGTATCAAATCTGCGCCATTCCCGTTCTGCTCACCACTCCGCTGCTCGTACTACTCTGGTATGGCATGGGTTTAATCCAGGCCCATAACTGGTCCGAATGGGCAATGATCACCTTCATTCAGGCGCTCAGTAACTTCGCGGGCGTTCTATTGTTGCTGCCACTACTGGAAGATTGGCGCCAACAACGCCTGCAACCGGTCTTGCGCCAAGGTCTGCCGCTGCTTGTCGGCCTGTCGCTTTTGGTAGGCGTAGCGCTCTTTGTCGATCGTCATCTGATGATTCTGAGCTTGCCGGTCATGTTGTACATCGCCATACGCCACCAAATTAGCGGGGTGCATTTGGGCTTGCTGCTAGTTGGACTGTTATGCGCACTAGGCGGGCATTTTGGTGGCAGTGGATTTATTGGTGACACCCCCACCGAGACCTTCTTGAACCTGCAGCTGTTTATCTTCTCGCTGGCCTTCACTTTTCAGTTTCATGCCCTGATCCAGCAGGAAAAAGCCCAACAAACTGCGAATTTGGAAGCCGAAGTCGCCGCACGCACCAATGCCTTGATGCAGGCCAACAAGCATTTATCGGAGTTAGCCACCACTGATGAGCTCACTCAGGTCTACAATCGCCGCGAATGGCAACGTCGCTGCGCCGAGGCCGTAGTACGTGCCCGGCGCTATAAACAAGCACTTTCGATCATTTTGCTCGATATCGATCACTTCAAAAAAATCAACGACCAGCATGGCCATTTATTGGGCGACTTGGCGCTTAAGCACTTGAGCCGCTTATGTAGCCAGCATCTGCGCGCCATCGATACCTTTGCCCGCTGGGGAGGCGAGGAATTTGTGATTTTGCTACCTGATACCGAGCTGGAACAAGCCAATCTGGTGGCTGAAAAAATCCGTGGCCTGATTGAGCGCAACCCCTTATTGGTTGATCAGCGCCCGCCCATTCACTTCACCATTAGCCTTGGTGTAACCGCGCTCAGCGTCATGGACCTGACCCTGGATGACCTGCTGGGGCGCGCTGATGAAGCCTTGTATGTGGCCAAAGCCAGTGGGCGCAATCGCGTTATTAATTCAGCCAGTGTCAGCACCAGCTACCTCAGCCCCGGCAGCAGTCATCACCGCTGAATACAGCGCGCGCTAAAATCGCTACAATTCTTTCTTTTGAGCGGAAGCTACGATGTCAGCGATTGTCGTCTTCGATTTTGGCGGGGTGCTGTTTGATTGGAACCCAAGCTATCTGTATGAATCGCTGCTGCCCGATCCGGCCGAGCGCGAGTGGTTTTTGCGCGAAGTCTGCAATCCGTCCTGGAATATCGAGCAAGATCGTGGCCGCACCATTGCCGAAGCCGTGGCACTAAAATCGGCCGAATATCCAGCCTACGCGGCGCAGATCGCCGCTTTTTATGCGCGCTGGCCGGAAACTTTGCGCGGCTTATTGCCCGAGGGAATGGCGCTTTTTGACGCGCTGCGCGCGGCGGGCTATCCGGTCTTTGGGCTTACCAACTGGTCGGCCGAGACTTTCCCGTATGCGTGGGAGCATTATCCCTTCCTGCACACCCTGCCCGACATCGTGGTATCTGGCCGCGAGGGTTTAATTAAGCCAGATCCAGCCATATACCACCTGATGTATCAGCGCATCCTGCGCCATCACCCAAATGCCAAACCGGCTGATTTGTATTTTATCGATGATTCCGCCGCCAATGCCGCCGGCGCGAGCGCGGTGGGCTGGCATGGCATTCATCACACCAGCGCGGCCAACACCGCGGCCATTTTGCGCGCCGAAGGACTGATATTTTGAGTAAGCCCCGCATCACCATTCACTACTGCACCCAATGCAACTGGATGCTGCGCAGCGCGTGGCTGGCGCAGGAACTCCTGAGCACTTTTGCGTTCGAAATAGGTGAAGTTGCACTCCAACCCGGCACGGGCGGGGTTTTTCTGATTCACTGTGATGGGCAGCTAATCTGGGATCGTCAGCTTGATGGTGGTTTCCCGGAAGCCAAGGTGCTTAAACAGCGTGTGCGTGATCACATCGCGCCAGATAAACCATTGGGTCATGCCGACAGACCGGCGGCTTCGTTTTAACGTCCCGCCAGACTGTGATACTTTACCGGCATGCGCAGAATACTGTTTTATCCCTTGCTATGTAGCCTTCTGATCAGCCCAGCCTGGGCCGACATATACAAATATGTCGATGAGAATGGCAATGTCACGTTCACCAACACCCCGGTGAAAGGCGCGGTGCGCATTATGAGCGAACCTGCCCCCCGTCGAGCAGAGAGCAGTGGTGGCGGCAGCAGCAGCGCCACCCAGCCCCGCGCCAATAAAGTGAATGTGCCCTCGCCGGCCAATTTCCCGCGCGTGGATGCCGCCACCCAGAAAAGCCGCGACACCAACCGCCGTCAGATCCTGAATGACGAGCTCACCAGCGAGCAAAATGCACTCGCCATGGCGCGCAAAGCGCTGCAGGAAGCCGAGAGCACCAAATCCGCCGACGAAAAAGCCAACCCCAAACTTTATCTGGATCGCATCGGCCGCCTGCGCGAAACCATCGTGATGCACGAAAAAAATACCGCCGCCCTGCAGGCTGAAATCTCGCGGATGCGCTAAATGCACACAGGCTAGAAAAAAACGCACCATTTCGGTGCGTTTTTTGTATGCTTAAACCACAAAGATCCCAAAAATTGTTGGCCTGAGTTTTGCTTTAGGCTGGCAGCACTCTTGGTTGTGGAGCCATACAATGAGCCACCCTGCTTTTGCCGGGCTAGATTTTCTGGATGCCGCCGTGATCGCCACCGATCAGGATGGCCGCATCTGCTATGCCAACCCCACCGCTGTGAGTTTGTTTAACCTTCGCGCGCTGGAATTGCCGCACTTGGTGCACTGTTTTGGCGAGCTCAGCCCGATTGTGTCAGCGGCGCAGGCCGCACTGCAACAAAATATATCCATCACCGAGCATGAATTGGTGGTGCCCGGGGTAGAAGGCGATATGTATGTCACGCTAGAAGCCACCCCGATCGAATCACCGGCAGCCAGCCTGCTGCTGGAAATCCGCCGTATCGACCAACAGCGCCGGATTGTGAATGAAGAGCGGCTACAAGCCCAGCAGCAAGCCAATCGCGAGCTGATCCGTAATCTGGCCCACGAAATCAAAAACCCATTGGGCGGGATTCGGGGGGCGGCACAACTCCTGGCGCACGAATTACCCGACCCGCAGCTCAAGGAATACACCCAGGTTATCGTGGATGAAGCCCTGCGCCTGCAAAGCCTGCTGGATCGCCTACTCACGCCGCATCGGCTGCCGCAGCTCAAAGAGCTGAATATCCATGAGGTGCTAGAACGCGTGCGCAGTCTGGTGCTAGCCGAAACGCCCAACGGGCTGGCGGTGAAGCGCGATTACGATACCAGCCTGCCCTCGCTGATCGCCGATAAAGAACAGCTGATCCAATCAGCGTTGAACATCGTGCGTAATGCCATTCAGGCCATGAGCGGCATTGGTGAAATCCAGTTACGCACCCGGATTGCCCGGCAGGTCACACTCAATCGCCGCCGCTATCCGCTGGCGCTGAAGATCGAAATCACCGACAACGGCCCGGGCATTCCCGAGCATCTCACCGAAACACTGTTTTACCCGCTGGTGTCCGGCCGCCCGGGCGGCACCGGTATCGGTCTGCATCTGGCGCACACCTATGTGGCGCAACACCACGGCACGATTGAATTCGACAGCCGCCCTGGGCAAACCACTTTTACCATCTTGCTGCCACTGAATGCGTGGCAAAAACAGGACTAAACCATGAATACAGTCTGGATCATTGATGACGACCGCTCGATCCGCTGGGTATTTGAAAAAGCCCTGTCGCGCGAAAATATTGCTCATGCCACCTTTGCTTCGGCCACCGAAGCCTTAAACCGCATGGAATACGAGCAGCCGCAAGTCATCATCAGCGATATCCGCATGCCCGGCGAATCGGGGCTGGCCTTGCTGGAAGTAGTGAAACGCGATCGGCCGCAGATTCCGGTGATTATCATGACCGCGCATTCCGATCTGGATAGCGCGGTATCAGCCTTTCAGGGCGGTGCGTTTGAATATCTACCCAAGCCCTTCGACGTGGATCAGGCCATCGCTCTCATCCGCCGGGCGCTGCAGGAGAGCGAACAGCTGCAAGATCAACCAGAGCCCGCGGCCAGCGTGCCGGAAATGCTGGGTCAGGCGCCAGCCATGCAGGAAGTCTTTCGCGCCATCGGCCGGCTTAGCCAATCGGCGGCCACGGTGATGATCACCGGCGAATCGGGCAGCGGGAAAGAGCTAGTGGCCCGCGCCCTGCATCGCCATAGCCCACGCGCCAATAAGCCGTTTGTGGCGATCAATAGCGCGGCTATTCCCAAAGATCTGCTCGAATCCGAGCTGTTTGGCCATGAGCGCGGCGCTTTTACCGGTGCGGATGCCAAACGGGTTGGGCGTTTCGAACAAGCCGAAGGCGGCACGCTGTTTCTGGATGAAATCGGGGATATGCCGCTGGATTTGCAAACCCGGCTATTGCGCGTGCTCTCGGATGGCTATTTTTATCGCGTGGGTGGCCATCAGCCGATCAAAGCCAATGTGCGCGTGATCGCCGCCACGCACCAGCATCTGGAAGAACGCGTAAAAGCCGGCCAGTTTCGCGAAGACCTCTTTCACCGTCTGAATGTCATTCGTCTGCGCCTACCGCCGCTGCGCGAGCGTAGCCAAGATATTCCGCTGCTGGCCAAGCATTTTCTGCAACGCTCGGCTCAAGAGCTGGGGGTAGAAACCAAGCGGCTGGCGGATGCCGCCATGGCCTGGCTCACCAGCTTTGCTTTTCCGGGCAATGTGCGCCAGCTGGAAAACATCTGCCACTGGATTACCGTGATGGCGCCTGGCCAAGTGGTTGAAGCTGCTGATTTACCACCCGAACTGCTGGAGCAGCAAGGCCATAGCCTGCCGGTGAGCGGTGATTGGCGGCAGGCGCTGAGCCAAGAGCTCAGTCTGCGCCTGACTCGCGGCGATACCCGGGTGCTGGACGACATCACTCCTGCATTTGAGCGCACAGTGATCGAAGTTGCACTGATACATACCGGGGGTAAACGCATAGAGGCCGCAGAATTACTAGGCTGGGGGCGCAATACCCTTACTCGTAAAATCCAAGAGCTGGGGATGGAAGAAAACGCCTAAGCGGCAAGCAGCCAAAGCGGGCCCAATAAAAAACCAGCCATAAGGCTGGTTTTTTATTTCTGTTATTTCTGGGCAGATCGGCCCGGCTACATCATGGATGGCCGAATGAGGGCTTAGCGAATCTCGAAAATTTTACCGAAGTTGGCAATATCCAACACCGATTTCACGGTGCCTTTGCAGTTAACCAAAGTCACTTTGCGACCGCTGGCGCGCTCATTCAAAAGCAGCAACATGCCCAGGGCGGCCGAATCCATGTAATCCACCTCGGCGAAATCCAGTTCAATTTCGGTAAGGCCGGCTTGTTCCAGCACACTGGTGGTCGCTTGTTTGAATTCGCGATGCGATTCGAAAGTGAAGTTTCCTTTCATCGCAATCTGGCCACGGCCTTGGTCAAAATTGATCTGTGTTTGCATAACCGGTCTCAAATGCTGAATAGTTTTATCAGCATTAGTCTATTGCAGCGGGCGGGCAGTCGGCAAATTGGATCGGCCAGCCTTCCCTTCCGCGCAACAATAACCAATTATTTCTCGACAAAGGCCCGTTCGATCACGTAATCGCCCGGCTCGCCGATACGTGGCGACACCACAAAACCCAGCTCATCCAAGAGTTGGCACGTATCTTCCAGCATCGCCGGGCTGCCGCACAGCATGGCCCGATCGGTTTGTGGATTAAGCTGTGGCAGGCCCAGATCCGCCGCCAATTTGCCTGAACGAATCAAATCGGTCAGCCGGCCCTGATTACGAAATGGCTCGCGGGTCACGGTTGGGTAGTAAATGAGCTTATCGCGCACCATATCGCCAAAATACTCATTATTCGGCAGCTCATGCTCGATGTATTCGGCATAGGCGAGCTCGCTGACTGTGCGCACGCCATGCACCAAAATAATCTTATCAAAGCGCTCGTAAGCTTCCGGATCTTTAATCAGGCTCATAAACGGCGCCAAGCCCGTACCGGTGCTCAGGTAATACAGATGTTTGCCCGGTTTCAGATCGGACAGCACCAGCGTGCCGGTCGGCTTACGGCTCACCAGCAATTTATCGCCTTCTTGTAAATGCTGCAGGCGCGATGTGAGCGGGCCATTGGGCACTTTAATACTGAAAAACTCGAGGTTTTCTTCGTAATTGGCGCTGGCAATCGAATACGCGCGCACCAGTGGTTTATCGTCGACTTCGAGGCCAATCATTACAAATTGGCCGTTTTCAAAGCGCAATGATTCATCGCGGGTGGTGGTAAAACTAAACAGCGTGTCATTCCAGTGGCGCACGCTTAAGACGGTTTCATGGGCAAATTTAGACATCAGCTCAACCTTTCAGGGCACTTTGCAGCGCCGGAATCACAGTAAAC
Organism: Chitinibacter sp. ZOR0017; assembly: GCF_000799095.1. Classification (NCBI taxonomy): domain Bacteria; kingdom Pseudomonadati; phylum Pseudomonadota; class Betaproteobacteria; order Neisseriales; family Chitinibacteraceae; genus Chitinibacter; species Chitinibacter sp. ZOR0017. The sequence continues at coordinate 69,390 of NZ_JTLG01000034.1, forward strand.
AGATCGGCCACCAAACCATAGTCGGCCACTTTGAAAATCGGCGCATCCGGGTCAGTATTCACGGCCACGATGATTTTCGCGTCTTTAATCCCGCCCACGTGCTGGGCGGCGCCGGAAACACCAAAGGCGATATACAGCTCAGGCGCAATCACCGTGCCGGTCTGGCCCACTTGCCAATCATTGGGCGCCATGCCGCTATCCACGGCAGCGCGGGTGGCGCCGATGGCGGCCCCAAGTTGTTCAGCCAGCGGAGTAAGCGTGGCGTGGAAGGCTTCTTTGCTCCCGAGCGAGCGGCCGCCGGAAATCACAACTTTCGCGGTGGCGAGCTCTGGCCGATCGGAGACCGCCAATTCGCGGCGCACAAAGCGCGCTTTAGCTGCGTCGCCGGTACCGGCCACAGCCACCACTTCGGCAGCACCGCCTTGCAGCTCGGCCGGCGCAAACGTCGTAGGCCGAATGGTGAGCACCAACTGCCCCGCGGGCGCGGCCACGGTGGCGTTCAGATTACCGGCGTAGATCGGCCGCACAAACCGGCGTGGCGCCAAAATCTGCGTCACTTCCGACACCATCGCCACATCCAGCAGCGCCGCCACGCGAGGCAATAGGTTTTTACCAAAGCTGGTCGCCGCAGCGACGATGGTTTGGTAATCGGCGGCCAGCTGGCGCACCAACGGGCTCAGATTTTCGGCGATGCCCTGTGCATATTCAGGGGCGTCGGCCACCAGTATCTTGCTCAAGCCTTTTATTTCTTTGGCTTGCAGGGCAACACCCCGGATATTCTCGCCAGCGAGCAATACATGCACCTCACCGCCCAACTGTGCCGCCGCGCTAATCGCAGAGCGCGTGGCGGTTTTCAAACCGTTTGCATCAATTTCCGCAATCACTAATACGCTCATGACAGCACCTTTGCTGCGCGCAGCGCAGCCACTAATTCATCAACATTCCCCAACACGCGCCCGGCGGGACGAGCGGGTGGTTCATTCACCGCTTCCAGCGTGAGCGCAGGTGCATCCACCGTGCCCAATTCGGCCAACGGCAGGGTTTCCAGCGGTTTTTTCTTCGCCATCATCAGCGCGGGCAGCTTGATAAAGCGCGGATCGTTCAGGCGCAAATCAGCGCTGATCACAGCCGGCAGATTCAGCTGCAGTGTTTCCTGCCCGCCATCGATTTCGCGCACCACGGTGGCCACACCATCGGCCAGCGTAATCGCCGAGGCAAACGTGGCTTGCGGCCAATCCAGCAGCGCCGCCAGCATTTGTGCGGTTTCCGCCGCATCGTCATCAATGGCCTGCTTGCCGGTCAGCACCAGCTGTGGGTCTTCGCGCGCCACCAGCGCCTTGAGCGCTTTGGCGGTTTGCAGGCTACCGAGCGTGTGTTCGGTTTCAATTAGCAAGGCGCGATCGGCGCCCATCGCCAGCGCGTGACGCAATACATCCTGATTGGCGGCGCTCCCGATGGCCACGGCCAGCACTTCAGTCGCGAGGCCCGCTTCTTTCAGCCGCACGGCGGCTTCCAGCGCGTTTTCATCAAAAGGGTTAATGCTCATTTTGACGCCGGCCGTTTCCACATTGCGGCCATCGGCCGTCGGGCGCACGGTGACTTGATAATCAATCACCCGCTTGATCTGCACCAAGATTTTCATGTTCTATTTCCTGTGAAGGGCCGGATCGGATTAAGCTGCCGGCTGCAAAACTAACTTGGCAACCATTCTAGGCCAGCGGTACAATATCTGTAAATACGATTAAATTTAATTAATATATTGCATTCATAGATATAGGAATTCGTCATGAGCGATCGGGAACAGATACAGTACGACGTAGTGATTGTCGGTGGCGGCCCGGCCGGGCTAGCCGCAGCGATCCGGCTCAAGCAGTGCAATGCGGCGCTGAATGTCTGTGTGCTGGAAAAAGGTGCACAGCTGGGTGCGCATACGCTATCTGGCGCGGTGATCGATCCGGTGGCGCTGGATGAATTGCTCCCCACTTGGCGCACCCAGGCTCCACAGCTAGCCACCCCGGTTACGCAAGACGAATTTTTGTGGCTGGATGAAGATCAGGCCTTTCGCCTGCCGAGCGCCCTGCTGCCCAAGCCGCTACACAATGAGGGCTGTTTCATTGTGAAGCTGGGTGAAGTGGTGGCTTGGCTGGGTGAGCAAGCTGAAGCGCTGGGGGTGGAAATCTACCCCGGCTTTGCTGCCACCGAAGTGCTGTACGACGCACAAGGTGCCGTGCGCGGGATTGCCACCGGCGATATGGGCATCGCCAAAAACGGCCAGCCCAAGGTCGATTTCACCCGCGGCATTGAAATTGTGGCCGCCTATACCCTGTTTGCCGAAGGCGCGCGCGGCTCGCTGGCCGCCGAGCTGGAACAGCACTTTGCCCTGCGCAAGGCAGCTGACCCGGCGCATTATGGCCTGGGCGTAAAAGAAGTTTGGCAAATTCCGGCCGCGCAGCATCAATTGGGCAAAGTAGTACATGCGCAAGGCTGGCCGCTGGATAATCAAACCGGCGGCGGCGCGTTTATCTATCATCTGCCCAATCAGCAAGTAGCGATTGGCTATGTAGTGCACCTCAATTATCGCAACCCGTATCTGTCGCCATTTGATGAATTGCAGCGCTTTAAAACGCATCCGGCGATTCGCCCGCTGCTGCAAGGCGGCAAACGCATCGCCTATGGCGCGCGGGCGATTAGCGAAGGCGGCTGGCAATCGCTGGGCGAGCTCACCTTTCCGGGCGGCGCCATCCTGGGCTGCAGTGCGGGGCTATTGAATGTGCCGCGCATTAAAGGCACCCACAATGCCATTCGCTCGGCCATGTATGCAGCCGAAGCGGTGAGCGAGGCCATCGCCGCCGGCCGCCAGCATGACACACTGAACGCCTACCGCGAGCGCCTAGCGGCCTCGCCGGTAATGGCCGAATTGCATGCAGTGCGCAATATTAAACCTGCCCTCACCCGTTTTGGCACCCTGGCCGGAACCCTGTATGCGGGCTGTGAGATGTGGTTGCAACAGCTGGGGCTGAGTGTGCCGTGGACTTTACACCATCGTCAGCCTGATCATCTCTACCACCTGCCGATGAATGAAGCCACGCCGATTGCTTATCCCAAACCAGATGGCGTGCTGACGTTTAGCAAGCTGGATTCGCTGGCGCTGGCCAATGTTTCGCACGAACACGATCAACCGGCCCATCTGCGCCTGCGCGATCCCGAGCTGATTACCCCGGTGCACCTGCATAACGATAGCCAGGCCGAATGCCATTATTGCCCGGCGGGCGTGTATGAAATTGTGCAACTCAATGGCCAGCGGCAATATCAGATCAATGCGCAAAACTGCTTGCACTGTAAAACCTGTGATATCAAAGACGCGAAGCAGAATATTCAGTGGACAGCGCCCGAAGGCGGCGGTGGCCCGTTGTATGCGGGGATGTAAGTATGACGGGTATAGGTCTACAGGCCATTTATATTAAAGCCTGCAGCCATATACACTAAGCCAGATCCTATGGCAGCAGTACATAGCAGCCAAGAAAAAAGGGAGCCGCAGCTCCCTTTTTTACGCTGAGCCCCAACGGGGCTCACGCCTTATTTCGCCAGCAAAATGCGCAGCATGCGACGCAGCGGCTCGGCCGCACCCCACAGCAGCTGGTCACCAATCACAAAGGCGCTCAGATACTCTGGGCCCATGTTCAGCTTGCGCACACGGCCCACGCCGATGTCGAGCTTGCCGGTGATCGCTGCTGGAGTCAGCTCTTTCACGCTGATTTCGCGATCGTTAGGTACCCATTTCACCCATGGATTGCCTTGCTTGATAATGCTTTCGATCTCGGCCAGTGGCAGATCTTTTTTCAGCTTGATGGTCAGTGCCAAGCTGTGGCAACGCATTGCGCCGATACGCACGCACAGGCCATCAACGGGAATCGTAGCGCTTGTGCCGAGGATTTTGTTCACTTCGGCCTGGCCTTTCCACTCTTCTTTGGATTGGCCGTTGTCGAGTTGTTTGTCGATCCACGGAATCAGGCCACCGGCCAGTGGTGCGCCGAAGTATTCGGTTGGCACGTCGGTGCGGATGGTTTCAGCCACTTTTTTGTCGATATCCAGAATCGCTGACGCTGGAGTGGCCAATTCAGCCGCCACCGAGTTGTAAACCACGCCCATGCCTTTGAGCAATTCGCGCATGTGGTTGGCACCACCACCCGAAGCGGCTTGGTAAGTCATTGATGACACCCAATCCACCAGGCCGGCTTTAAACAGACCGCCCATACCCATCAGCATGATCGAGTTGGTACAGTTGCCGCCGATGTAGTTTTTCACGCCTTTGGCCAATGCAGCCTGGATAACGTCATCATTCACCGGGTCGAGCACGATCACGGCGTCGTCTTCCATGCGCAAAGTCGATGCCGCATCAATCCAGTAGCCAGTCCAGCCGCTAGCGCGCAGTTGCGGGAAAATCGCAGTCGTGTAGTCACCACCCTGGCAAGAGATGATGACATCCATTTTGCTCAGCTCGGCGATGTCGTTCGCGTCTTTCAGCGTGCCCGCTTCTTTGCCAAAATTAGGCGCTGCCTGACCGGCTTGCGAGGTGGTGAAAAACACGGGATCGATCAGATCAAAATCTTTTTCTTCCTGCATGCGTTGCATCAGGACCGAACCCACCATACCGCGCCAACCGACTAAACCTACCCGCTTCATGCTTTTTTCCTTGTTGATTACTCGATACAGAGCGCCATCACTCGCCAGCCACAACTTCAGTTGCGCCCAAGTGCCGCGCATGTTGCCAGAGTACGCCATCCTAGCCGCGCTCTGCGGGGCAACAAACCATTGATATTAGTGAAATTCCGCATATCTGGCTAGCGCCTTTCGGGTAAGATCGGCCGCAAAATCCGTCAGACCGAAAAAAATATGACGATTCGATGTGAATCGTGTATTTTCTGTCCGAACTTACAAGAAAAGCCAGCATAAGACATAGCCCGTGGAGACCGAGAGCATGAGCACTGCACCGCAAGCCCGGCAATTTACCAACCCGATTTTGGTAGCCGCTGCCCAAAAAGTGGAAACCGAACAATTGCAGATGCTGGCGCTGGATTTGGCCTTTCGCATCGAAATGGCGCTGAACTGTGGCCTAGCCCAGCAAATTGACCAATTTCGTGAAAACAGCGAAGGCATGCCTTTTTTCCTGCGCCACCTGCTGCGCGATTTGCGCGCCCTCGATCAAAAAGACAGCGCGCTCTCGGCTCCGCTGAAGCGCCGTCTACGCGTCGCGCTGCAACCACACGATCAAACCGGCTCCTTCAAACGTACCCTGCTGGCCAATGAGCCGGGCCAGCTAAGCTCGCTGGCGGTGCGCTAATGCGCTTGGTCATTCAACGTGTGAGCCAGGCGCAGGTTAGCGTCGCTGGCGAGATCGTCGGCCAGATTGGCCGCGGCGCACTGGTACTGGTGGGCATCACGCATGACGATGACCACGCCGATATTGATTACCTGGTCAATAAACTCGCCAACCTGCGTATTTTTGATGATGAAGCCGGGGTTATGAATCGCTCTTTGCTCGATACCGGTGAAGCCGTGCTGGCGGTCAGTCAGTTCACCTTGTATGCCAGCTGCAAAAAGGGCAACCGCCCCAGCTGGAGCGCCGCCGCCCCTGGCGCAATCAGCGAGCCGCTGTTCAATCAGTTTGTCGCCAGCCTAAGCCAGAAACTGGGCCAAGCCATTCCCACCGGCCGTTTTGGGGCTGACATGCAGGTCAGCTTGACCAACGATGGGCCGGTGACCATTCTGCTGGATTCGAAACAGCCCGCCTAAGCCCATTGCGGTAATCCCCTATTTGCCGGCCTGCGGGGCCGGCGTAGAGTAAATTCAAACGCGCCGATTTGACGACAGATTGCAGGGCGCGCAATAAATGTCTGCTAAAGCGTGCTGTTTGCCACGCCTGTCGTGGTTTTTTTGCGCCTATTAATCGACAACTTGCGGGGCGCAAGGCCGTTGGCCGGAAGTACCGCTAAAGCGTCGGTGATCAGTGATCACCGGCAAATTCATTGGAGTTTGCCCATGTACGACTGTCTTGAACTGCCTGCAACACCCTCACAGGCCAACCTTGAAGTGACCTCTCGCGTGTCTGTTGCCGACCCATTGCGCCGCTGGCGCAATCACCCCCGGCTGGTATTGCGGCTGAGCCCGCACACCGCGCCCCATCGCTTGCAACTGGCCTATGCGGCCGCAGTGAGTTTAGGCTTACCCACCCAGAATCTGCCCGATGGCCGGCTCTTGGTGCTGGATCTCACACTGGAAGAGGCGCTGGTGTTCAACAGTCGTTTTGCCGACCTGCTGGGTCATTACGAACCGGCCCGTCACCAGCCGCGCTAAGCGGGGGCACGGGCCCCCATGGAGCGCCATGCCAAAACGATTTAACGATGCCAAAGCCACGCTCACCTTAGCGTGGCCGATTATGATCGGCCAGCTGGCGCAAACCGGCACTGCGTTTGTAGATGCGGTGATGGCGGGTCATGTTTCGGCCGGCGATCTAGCCGCCGTTTCGGTTGGTGCCTCGATCTGGACCACCCTGATTGTGACGCTGATGGGGCTGTTGCTGGCTATTAGCCCGCTAGCGGCGGCCAAAGTGGGTGCCGGCAAAGCAGCTGAATTACCAGCCCTGACCCAGCAAGCACTCTATCAGGCGCTGATCACCGGCGGCATCGCCATGCTGCTGGCCCATGCCCTATTGCCAGTGTTCGATCACCTCGGCCTGACCGCAGAAGTGGCCGATAAGGCCAAGCGCTTTCTGGCCGCGGTAAGCTGGGGCCTGCCGGCACTAGCGATTAGCCGAGTGCTGTATGGTTACAGCTCGGCGCTCAATCAAACCAAGCCGATGATGGTGATTGCGCTAATCGCGCTGGCGCTGAATGTGCCGGCGAACTGGATTCTGATCTACGGCCATTTTGGTGCGCCAGCACTCGGCGCAGTCGGTTGTGGCTGGGCCACCGCACTGTGCATGTGGGCCAGCGCGCTGATGTGGTGGCTGTGGATTCGCAGCGCGGCGGTGTACCGCGGCACACATCCCTTTGATACCCTGCGGGGTATTCATTGGCCAACCCAATGGCAGCTGGCTAAGCTGGGCATACCCATTGGTTTGATGTTTTTTATTGAAGTCAGCGCCTTTAGTCTGATCGCCTTGCTAATCGCCCGCCTAGGCACGACCGCGGTTGCAGCCCATCAGGTGGCACTCAATTTTGCCTCCTTGCTGTTTATGATCCCGATGGCCATCGGCACCGCCCTCACCGTCCGGGTGGGGCAAGCGGTGGGGGCCAATGACTGGCAGCAGGCACGCCTGATCGGGCAAAACGGTGTGCGGCTAGGCCTTTTGGTGGCCGGAGTCGGTGCGGCGCTAACCATGCTGTTTGGCGAGTTTATTGCCGGCTGGTATACGCAGGATGCCGCTGTGCTGGCCTTGGCCACCCAGCTCTTGGTGCTGGCCGGGATTTTCCAGTTTTCGGATGCCACTCAGGTGGTGGCCAGCGGCGTGCTGCGCGGCTATCAATCCACCCGCCTGCCGATGCTGCTGCATATGCTGGCGTTCTGGCTGGTGGGCATGCCACTGGGCTATGCGCTAACCTTTGGCTTCGGCCCAATTAGCGGGATGGGACCACGCGGCTACTGGATTGCCTTGGTGGTAGCCTTGACCTGCGCAGCGCTCTCCCTGCTAATACTATTTGGCCGCCTGAGCCGTGCCCGCCTACGCCAGCATGCCTAGGCAAAGATACATCGACTAGGTATTGCCCCAAAAGCCTTTACAAGCAATTGCCAGAAGGCAATACCCCAATAAAAAACCGGGCCTGTCCCGGTTTTTTTAACCTAATTCTTCTGTTGTTTAACTATTGGGCTCACCCCAGCGCGTCATTAGCTGCTGCGGCACGCCCAGCTGATCCAAGATCCGCGCCACTACAAAATCCACCAGCTCATCAATCGATTGCGGATGATGATAAAAGCCCGGATTCGGCGGCAAAATCACCACCCCCAGCCGTGACAGTTTGAGCATATTTTCCAGATGAATAGCAGAAAACGGCGTTTCGCGGGGCACCAGCACCAGCGTTTTGCGCTCTTTAATCATCACATCAGCCGCGCGTTCGACCAGATTATCCGAAGCCCCATTGGCGATCGCCGACAAAGCCCCCATCGAGCACGGCACCACCACCATGCCGTCGCCGGGATTGCTGCCCGAGGCCATCGGCGCGAACCATTCCTGCTGCCCATACACTTGCAGCTGCTGCGGATCGGCCAGCTGATACTGCGCGCGCAGCTGCTCGGCCAAATCAGCCGCCCGGGCTGGCCAGTGCAGATCGAGCTCTTGCCGCGCCACAATTTGCGCCACCTGGCTATACACCAGGCGCACCTGGCAGCCGGCCGCGAGCAGGCATTCCAGCGTACGCAGGCCATAGGGCAGGCCCGAGGCGCCAGTGAGCGCCACCGTGATTACTTTGCTCATGCGTCTCTCTCTTGTAAATCCGCTTGGGCCGGCCAGCGGCGCAAAAGTTGCTCCGCCACCATGCCATTGACCAAACCAAACACTAAACCCATCCCGAGCAAGATGGGAATCAAATACACAATGCCGTTATGCGGAATCAGCCACAGCCGCGCTAAGAGCAGCTGCCCAGCGGTATGCGCGATGGCCGACAACAAAGACAGGCTCACCAGCCCAAACCAGCGCCGCGGCAAATATTGCGCTACCGCCAGCACCAGCAAACTGCAAGCGCCGCCGGCAAGGCTCAGGGCAAAACCGGGCGAGAAAATCCCCCCCAGCACAATACTCGCCCCCAGAATGCGTAGCACACTCACCCACGCTGCCGCCGCCCAGCCCAGCCGTGTGAGCGCCAGCAAAGTCACGATATTCGCCAGCCCCGGTTTCACGCCGGGAATCGGCGAAGGTATACCGGATTCCAGCACGGCTAGGGCAATCGCAATCGCCGCCAGCCGTGCAATCTGTTGATCCTGGGCCGTTACCTGCAAACGCTGCGCGGCAGAATCAGTAGCTGAGGCTGTCATAAGGGCGGGCTTGCTGGCCGGTGAGTTCGATACTGGTGCGATTGGGCAAACAAATTGCCGCCTGCCCGGCTTGCTGCAGCCAACCAGCTTTCACACAATACTGCCGCGGGCTAGGGTCTTGGGCAATGCGGGCTTTTCCCTGCCGCACTTCCACCACGGTAGTACCCAGTGGGCCAGGCACCGCCAAGGTGCGCTGGGCCAGCAAATCCAGCTCAGCGTAAAGTTGCCCATCCTGATAGATCCGCACCCGCGTGGCGCCGGGCTGCTGCCAGCTCCAGTGCGTGAGCACTGCCCACAGCAGCACACAAAGCGCAAGCAAACACCAGTCGCCCACGCGTAAACATCGCCACAGCTCAGTGCCCATGCTGCTCGCGATGCCGCAGCAAGACCTGCCGCGAACGGGAGAAATGTCGGCGCAATTCTTCAGCCAAATACACCGAACGATGCTGACCGCCCGTGCAGCCAATTGCCACCGTTACATAGCTGCGCTGATCGCGCTCGAACTCGGGCAACCAGCGCTCCAGAAAGCCCAGAATATGCGTCAGATACGGCCCAACGCTGGGCTGGCGCATCAGAAAATCCGCCACTGGCTGATCCATGCCGGTGAGCGGGCGCAAGGCCGGATCATAATAGGGATTGGGGAGGCAGCGGGCGTCAAACACAAAATCGGCATCCAGCGGAATGCCGTGCTTAAACCCGAAGGATTCAAAAATCAGCGTGACCTTGGCTGCATCAACGGCGATAAACTCGCGCACCCACAACCGCAACTTCGCCGCCGACATGCCGCTGGTATCGATACAGTGGGCGAGTTCGCGCACTTCAGCCAGCATTTCGCGCTCCATGGCGATACATTCAGCCACCGTGAGCGCACCGTTTGACAGTGGATGACTGCGGCGGCTTTCGGAATAGCGGCGCACGATAGTATCGACATCCGCCTCCAGAAACAGACCGCGCACATCTAAACCCATGGCTTTCATTTCAGCCAGACGTTCGGGTAGGCTAGTGAGATTGTGCGCACTGCGGGCATCCACTGCAATTGCGACCCGTGGATAGCCATCCTGATCCAGCATCGAGACCGCGTCACGGATCAGGGGTGCGGGCAGATTATCCATGCAGTAGTAGCCCATATCTTCCAGCGCCCGCAAAGCCACGGATTTGCCGGCGCCCGAAAGACCAGACAGCAGGATTAACTGCTGATGGTGAAGCGGCACTTGGGTAGTGGTTGGCATTTACTCCCCCATTTCCATGAATTTCTGGTGGCGCTCGATAAACTCGCGCGTGGAATCGATCCCGCGCAATTGCAAAATATAATTGCGCACCGCCGACTCAACCAGCACCGCCAGATTACGGCCGGCGGCTACCGGAATCACCAATTTGCGCACCGGCACATCCAGAATCGCCTGGGTAGCCGCCTGCATCTGCAGCCGATCGACCGGCGTGAGCGATTCACCACCGGCTTTGGCCAAATGGATAATCAATTTCAATGTTTTCTTGGGCCGCACCGCCGTCTCACCAAAAATGGTGCGAATATTCAGCACCCCAATCCCACGCACTTCCAGGAAATCGCGCAACATCGGCGGGCAGCGCCCTTCCAGGGTTTCCGGGTTGGTGCGATACACCTCGACCACATCATCGGCCACCAAGCCATGGCCGCGTGAAATCAGCTCGAGCGCCAATTCGGATTTACCCATGGATGACTCACCGGTAAGCAATACGCCCACCTCCAGCACATCCATAAATACCCCATGCAGGTGTGTCGATACAGCCAGCGCCTTACTTAGGTAGTAGCGCAATACCTCCATTAAATACGGAGATTGCTCAGGGCTAGTGAGCAAAGGTACATGATGACGCTCGGCCGCATCGCGCAAGGCATCGGGTACCACTTGGCCGTTGGCGACAATCATGGCCGCCATTTCATTGCCAAAGAGCTGATTCAAGCTACTGAGCTGCACCTCTGGGGATAGCGCATTGAGGTAAGCGACTTCGGCAATCCCGAGTACTTGAATCCGGTTGGGGTGCACAAAATTCAAATGCCCAACCAGCGACAATGAGGGCTTTTGCTCACTTTCGTCATTCGAGAGCAGATTATTTGCCCCAGATTGACCGGCAACCCAGGTGAGGCGCAATTTTTCGGCGTTATCAATAAACAGCTGGCGGGCAGTAATCTGTGGCATACCGGTCTCAAAAAAAAACTGCATCGGCACATGGATGCAGTTTTGATTATGAAGCAGGCCAGTGGCTGGCGTCCAGCCAAGCTGGCCGAGTCAATTAGGCAAAATCGGCGCCGTAGGGCTCCCAGCTGGCGATCCGCTCCCAGACCTGATGCGCTTCGGTCATGGTGTTTAGCTCTTCACGCAACTGCTTGTCGGAAAACAGCTGCGCCAACTCGGACAGAATCTGCAAATGCAGATCGGTGGCATTGGCTGGCACCAGCAGCACAAAAATCAAAGCCACAGGCTTGCTATCTGGGGCATCAAATGGAATCGGCTCTTTCAGGCGTACAAACGCACCGGTGGCTTCTTTCAGACCTTTGATCCGGCCGTGTGGAATCGCCACGCCTTGGCCAAGGCCAGTGGAGCCCAGTTTTTCGCGGGCAAACAGGCTATCGAAGATCACGCTGCGCGCGATGCCATGGCTATTTTCAAACACGATCCCCACGTGCTCGAACACCCGCTTCTTGCTTCCCACATCCAGATCGAGAAACACATTGGTGGTTGGCAGGATTTTGGTAATGAGGCTCATGGTGTTGGTGTATTTCCTTATGGTCGAACTATTGTACTTGCCTTGCGGGCAAACAAAAACGGGAACGACTCGCGGCGTTCCCGTTGTATTGCCTACGCAACGTAATTATTCTTCGGCCACCGCCTGATGTTTCAGCGCCTCATTGCGATGCGAAGAGAGCTTTTCTTTGTGTTTGACCAGCTGGCGATCCAGTTTGTCCATCAGGACATCAATCGCGGCATACAGGTCTTCCTCAATCGATTCAATGTGGATGTCTTTACCACTGACATGCACGGTAACCTCGGCTTTGTGCTGCAGTTTATCAACCGCCAGAATGACCGTTGCATCGATCACGTTGTCAAAATGACGAATCACGCGTTCGATTTTACTGCTCACGTAATCGCGGATAGCTGGAGTAACTTCAAGATGATGACCGCTGATATTGAGGTTCATATTATTGCTCCTTCGTTTTTATGCGCCCATTACAGGCTTTTGCGCTGACTGGCAGGCGCGATACCTAACGCCTCCCGATATTTAGCAACGGTGCGCCGCGCAACTGCCACACCCTGCTTTGCGAGTTCTTCCGTTATAGCATTATCGGATAACGGTTTCTGTGCATTTTCCTGCTGGACCAGCTGTTTGATCAAAGCTTTGATCGCGGTCGCCGAGTTTTCCCCACCGCTGTCATTTTCAACATGACTACCGAAGAAATATTTGTACTCCAAAACCCCGCGGGGTGTCAGCATAAATTTTTGCGTTGTCACCCGCGAGATAGTGGATTCATGCAAATCCAGCTCTTCGGCGATGTCCCGTAGCACCAAGGGTTTCATCGCCACTTCGCCATATTCAAAGAACGCTTGCTGCCGCGCCACAATCGCTTGCGCCACGCGCAAAATAGTATTGCCACGCTGCTCAATGCTTTTAATTAACCAGCGCGCTTCCTGCAGCTGGCCTGCCAAACTCTCGCCAGCTTGCCCCTGCAACACCCGCGCATACATCTCATTAACTTTCAGCTTGGGTTGCGCCGCCTGATTCAGCCGTACCGACCAGCGGCCGCGCACCTTTTGCACCAGCACATCCGGCACAACATAGCGGGCCGTTTCGCCCCCCCAATTGGCCGCCGGACGCGGGTTCAAACTACGAATAATCTGCTGCGCTTCTTTTAACTGGACTTCATTGCACTGCAAAAGTTTCTTTAAACGAGTGAAATCCCGTACCGCGAGTAATTCCAAGCCTTCTAGCAACACCCGTTTAGCTAACTCTACCGTAGGGCTGGGCGGCAATTGTTTGAGCTGGAGCAATAAACACTCGCCCAGCGAGCGCGCGCCGACGCCCAATGGCTCCAGCTGCAATAAATGCTGATGTGCGATCTGCAGTTCAGCCATTTCCAGCTCAAGCTCCGCGACGAACTCCGCTGGCAGCTGCTCAAATACTTCTTCTAGCGACACCGGCAATAAGCCATCGTCGTCCAGCGCTTCAATGAGCATGGTGAGCAAAGCAAAATCACGGGAAGGTAAAGCCAGCAAGCGAGCTTGCGCCAACAGGTGATCACGCAGGCTAAGTTCAATGGCAACCCGCAGCGTGGGATCATGCTCGTCATCATCATCAAACGATTGGCTACCACGCACCTCATCCCAGCGCAGCCCATCATCTTCAAAATCATCACGCTCGTTGGCGCTGGTGTCTTGGGCTTCGCTGGCATCGGCACTATCCAGACCATGGTCTTCGCGTTCGAGCAGCGGATTGTCAGCGAGGTACTGCTCGATTTCCTGTTGAAAATCCAGCGTAGAGAGTTGCAGCAGTTTGATCGACTGCTGAAGTTGTGGCGTGAGGTTGAGCTGCTGCGCCATGCGCAGCTGCAGACTTTGCTTCATAAACTGCGGCCAGTGATGCTACATACGGAAATGCTCGCCCAAATACACGCGGCGAACATCTTCATTATTCACAATCTCGGCCGGTTTACCAGCCGCCATCACGGCCCCTTCGGAGATGATATAGGCGCGGTCACAAATCCCGAGGGTTTCTCGTACATTGTGATCGGTAATCAGCACCCCGATGCCCCGCTCTTTCAAAAAGCCAATAATGCGTTGAATATCAATCACCGCAATCGGGTCTACCCCGGCAAATGGCTCATCCAGCAACACAAACTGCGGGTTGGAAGCCAGTGCGCGGGCGATCTCCACCCGGCGGCGCTCACCGCCTGACAAACTCATGGCATTGCTGTTGCGCAAATGCCCCACATGCAGGTCATGCAGCAAGGCATCGAGTCGCTCGGCGATCTCGGTTTTGTCCTTGTAATGCAGCTCCAGTACCGCCTGAATGTTTTCCGCTACGGTCATTTTGCGGAAAATCGACGCCTCTTGCGGCAAATAACCCAAGCCCAAACGCGCCCGCTGGTGAATAGGCTGCTGGCTAACATCAACGCCATCGAGTTCAATCCGGCCCTCATCCATGCGCACGAGGCCCACAATCATGTAGAAGCTGGTGGTTTTACCGGCACCATTGGGGCCCAAGAGGCCCACCACTTCACCGCTGCTGACTTCGAGCGAGACATCACGCACCACCGTGCGTTTTTTGTAGGACTTTTGTAGATGCTGGGCTTTCAGCGTACTCATTGGCTAACTTCTTTCTTGGCTGGCTGGCTGGCGTCTTTTTTCTTCGGGTTCAGCGTGATATTCACCCGACCGCCCGCCTTACTTTGCGCTTGGTAAAACTCGGTATTCATGTCGTAGGTAATTTTATCGCCCACCACCAAATCCTGATTACGCTTAACCCAGGCTTTGTCCATCAACACCAGAAAACCCTTTGCGCCGTCGTAATCAAAGCGGAGTGCTTCGGCATCCAGTGGCTCACCCGAATCCAGCCGCTGCTTGAAACGCACCGGGCGGCCTTCACCTTGAGCAAACTGATGGCCTTGTTCATCTTGCCGCGTGGTCAGTTTATCGGCCCGCATCACCATCGTGCCCTGCGTCACGACGACATTGCCGGTACAGACGCTTTGCTGGGTCTTTTGATCCATCACGCAGTTATCCGCCACGATATTCATCGGTTTCTCGCGGTCGGCAGTTTCGGCCCACGCAGAATTAGCGAGCAGCAGTGCCAGTAAGGGCAGCGCGAGCAGTCGGGACATAAGTCATTCTCACTTTGGATAGTAAATTCAGAGTTTGCTGGGCATTATCGGCGATAAAGCCCACCGCTTCGGCATGATGCGGGCCCATATCCGCCACCACCGGCGTGCTAGCGCGGGCGATGCTGGTCGCCTGATCATAAAACACATCGCTACTGCGCACGACCAATTCAGCTTGCTGGCCGAATGCCGCACGGCGTAGTTCTGTCGCATCTTCAAACCAAACCTGCGAGGCTTTGTTGGTGGTTTTCGCCCGCACGCCGGTCACCACAATATTGGGTTTACCCGGTTCAGTCTGGGTGAGCTTTGGCTGTTTAAACAGCAGCGTGTCATTGGCCCGCAGGTGTTTCACTTCCTGCGCGATCAGCGTCGAGCGGATCTGCCCTTGCTCGTCAAAGCGCTGCAATACCCCCAGATTTACAATCATATCCGGGGTATTGGGGTCGGCCTCGACCGTAATGACGGTTTGAATCGCAGCCCGGCTCAAGCCCCAGATCAGGGCCCCAACCAGCAGCAGCAACACAAGGGGCAGCGCCCAGATGGTTAAACTACGCAAGCGTTTTCCCCTGCCAGCCCATTAAGCCAGATACGGCGCTAAAGCCGCATCCAGTGTACCTTGGCTGGCCATAATCAATTCGCAGACTTCGCGCACTGCGCCATGCCCGCCCTGGCGGCCAGTCACATAATGCGCGTGCTGTTGCACCAGCTCTGGCGCAGCCGGCACGGCCACCGCAAAGTGCACGCGCCGCATGACGGGCAGATCAATCACATCATCCCCCATATAACCGCATTCTTCAGCGCTCACGCCCGCTTCGGCGAGCAACTTCTGGAAAGTTTGCAGTTTGTCATGGGCGCCTTGATGCAGAAAATCAATCCCCAGATTACGCGCCCGGTGCTCTACCAAGCGTGAATTACGCCCGGTAATAATCGCCAGCTTCACGCCGGAATTTTTCAGCATTTTCAAACCGTGGCCATCCAGCGAATTAAACGCCTTCAGCTCTTCACCGGCATCGGTATAGTACAAGCCGCCGTCGGTCATCACACCGTCAACGTCGAAAATCATCAGTTTGACTTGCTTGGCACGCTCAATCATGGCTTCTCTTTATGGGGTATCAGTCTGAAATCTATTTATTAAAAGGCGTAGCGGGCTATACCCTACACCACACGTGCTTTGAGCAAATCATGCATATTAATCGCGCCCACCAGCCGGCCTTGCTCCACCACCAGCAGGCCATTCACCCGGCGCGCCTCCATCACAGCCGCGGCTTCAGCCGCTAGGCGCTGCGCTTCAATCGTCACCGGAGCCGGGCTCATCACCTCGCGTACCGGCGTCGTGCGTAAATCAATATCGCGATCAATGGTGCGGCGTAAATCGCCATCGGTATAAATCCCGCACAGCTGTCCGGCCTCGTCCACAATCGCGGTCATGCCCATGCCTTTGCGGCTAATTTCCATCAGCGCATCGCGCAGCGTGACATCATGCTGCACTACCGGCAAGGCCTCGCCCGCGTGCATCAAATCTCGCACATGTACCAGCAAACGCCGGCCTAGCGAGCCCCCCGGATGCGACAGCGCAAAATCTTCAGCTTGAAAACCGCGCGCCTCCAGCAAGGCCACAGCCAGGGCATCCCCCAGCGCCAATGCCGCAGTGGTGCTGGCGGTGGGCGCCAAATTGAGCGGGCACGCCTCTTCAGCCACACCGGCATCGAGGTGAATTTGCGCCTCACGCGCCATGGTCGAGCTCGGGTTGCCGGTCATACAGATCAGCGGCACCGCTAGGCGTTTCAGGCTAGGCAAGATCGCCAGCACTTCGTCGCTTTCGCCCGAATTAGAGAGCAGCAAGACCACATCTTGCCGGGTAATCATGCCGAGGTCGCCATGCGCCGCCTCGCCCGGATGCACAAAAAACGCTGGCGTACCGGTGCTGGCCATGGTGGCCGCGAGCTTGCGGGCGATGTGGCCCGATTTACCCATCCCCATCACCACCAGCCGCCCCGGGCACTGCAAAATCAGTGCACAGGCAGCCGCGAATCGCTCATCCAGCCGCTGGGCCAGTGCCGTAATGGCTTGGGCCTCAATGGCCAATACCCGGTTGGCAGTTGCAAGCGCAGCAGTCATCTTAAAGAAAGCTCAAGCACAAATGAGCAGCAATTATAAAAGAGCCAGCCCATTCTGTAACCGGCAAAGCGGCAAATTGCCATGCCAATCTGCCCCGCACGCCCAGCGGCGTTGCAAGAAAAACGCAAAGAACGTGCCAACTAGCCAATTAACGGCAGGATTTCATGCGCAAGACATGCTGCGCCGGTATATTAGCAAGAACGAATTTGAATTCATGTCGCGATTGCGCCGTCTTGCATGCCTTCTACCCTGCATAATTTTTTATTTCTTCTCGCCATCGCCGTTCTGACGGTGGTGTTCTGCCGCAAAATCAAACTGCCGCCCATGCTGGGCTACCTGGTGATTGGCATTTTCGTCGGCCCCCATGCGTTGGGCCTGATTGAATCGAGCGAAGAAGCCACCCATCTGGCCGAATACGGCGTGATTTTCCTGATGTTTACGCTGGGGCTGGAATTTAACCTCGCCAAACTCAATGCCATGAAACGCGTGGTGTTTGGCCTGGGTTTATCGCAAGTGATGGGGGTCTTGCTGCTGGTGATGCTGGCGTGCGCCTTCTTTAATCAGCCCTGGCAACTTGGTCTTGCACTGGGGGCGGCCTTGGCGATGTCCTCCACCGCCATGGTGTCCAAGCTCTTGGCCGACCGCAACGAACTTAACGCCCCGCACGGGCAAAATGCCTTTGGGATCTTGCTATTTCAAGATCTGGCAGTCGTGCCCTTCCTGATTATGATCCCGGTACTGGGCAAGCCGGCTGAAGAGCTAGCGGTGGCGATTGGCCTGGCGGCTCTCAAGATCATTTTTGTGCTCACCTTATTGCTGTGGCTGGGGCAAAAACTGATGCGCCCGTGGTTTACACTGGTGGCGCGCCAGCATTCTAGCGAGCTCTTTATGCTCAATATTTTGCTTGTGACGCTGGGGATTGCCTGGCTGACCGAGCTCACCGGTCTTTCTTTAGCGCTGGGCGCATTTCTGGCCGGCATGTTGATTGCCGAAACCGAATACCGCTATCAGGTTGAGGACGATATTCGCCCCTTCCGTGATCTGCTGCTGGGCTTATTTTTTATTACCGTCGGCATGAATCTGGATGCCATGGTGCTGCTCACCCAGTGGCAATTAGTCTTGGCGCTGATTGTCTTCCTAAGCGTGGGGAAAATTGCGCTGATTGCCGGGGTAGCCCGGCTGTTTGGTAATGCGCCGGGCACGGCGTGGCGCACTGGCTTTGCGTTGGGGCAAGGCGGCGAATTTGCCTTTGTACTGCTGGCACTGGCGGCCGGACACGGGATTATTCCAACCGAGATTTTGCAAAGCAGTATCGCGGCCGTGATTATCTCGATGCTGATTACGCCGTTTTTGATCCAGCATTCCGACAAAATTGTCTTGCGGCTGGCGAGTTCGGAATGGATGAATATGGCTGCGAACCTGCACCAGATTGCGGTGCGCAGCATGTCGGCCAACGGGCACGTGATTTTGTGCGGCTACGGGCGCAGCGGCCAATCACTGGGGCGGATTTTGCATTCGGAAGGCATTGCATTTTTTGCCTTGGATTTAGACCCCGAAATGGTGCGCGAAGCCGCCGCTGCGGGTGAATCAGTGGTCTTTGGCGACGCCGCCAAGCGCGAAGTACTGATCGCCGCCGGCCTCATGCGCGCCCGCGCGCTGATCGTGACCTATGCCGACACCCATTCGGCGATGAAAATTCTGGAAGTCGTGCATCAGATGCGGCCGGAATTGCCGGTGATTGTGCGCACGCAAGACGACAGCGATATTGATCTGCTCAAAAACGCCGGCGCGGCCGAAGTAGTGGCCGAGATTATGGAAGGCAGCCTGATGCTGGCCTCGCACACCATGATGTTGCTGGGCGTGCCGCTAAATAAAGTGGTACGGCGCATTCGCGAAGTGCGGGAGGCCCGCTACTCGATGATTCGCGGCTTTTACCGCGGCACTCACGAAGATAACGAAGAAAGCGATCGTCAGCAGGCGCGGCTGCACACGATCCAGCTCACGCAAAATGCCTTTGGCATCGGCCATCAGCTGAAAGAGCTGGATTTTGCCGGCATTGAGGTGGAAGTGCGCAGCATCCGCCGCAAAAACAGCGCGCCGATTGTGCCGGACGATGATTTCCAGCTCAATTCCGGCGATGTGTTGGTGTTGCTGGGTGTGCCGGAAAATCTAGCCAGCGCGGAATCTTTGCTGCTGCAAGGCAAACGCTAAACAGCCACATACCGGCACGGGTATAGACCCACAATCAATACCCAGCAAGAACCGCAAAGATATACCCCAGTTAGACAATAAAAAACGGGAGCCTTGGCTCCCGTTTTGCTATGGCGCCACCTCACTCCAGGCAGGCACCAACAATAGCCACCATTACTGGCGGTTAAACTTCGGCCGTTTACCCACCTCGGCTTTCAGCTCCACCTGCTGCCCATCGCGCACCACCAACACCGGCACGCTTTGTTCGGGTTTCAGCGCCGAAATAATGTCGAGCATCTTGGCGGAATTTGCGACTTCTTTGCCATTGATCGACAGCAGCACGTCGCCCGGGCGGATGCCGGCTTTGGCGGCCGGGCCACTGCGCACCACGCCGGCAATTAGCGCGCCTTTGGCCGTTGGCAACTGGAATGAGGCCGCCAGCTCGGGCGTAACATCCTGCACTTCTACCCCCAGCCAGCCACGGGTCACGCTGCCCTCTTTGATCAGCGCCTCCATGATCTGCTTCACCGTCGTCGCCGGAATGGCAAACCCAATCCCCAACGAGCCGCCGGTTTTCGAGTAGATCGCGGTGTTAATCCCGAGTAGATTTCCGCGCGTATCGACTAAAGCCCCGCCAGAATTGCCCGGATTGATCGCCGCATCGGTCTGGATGAAGTTTTCAAAGGTATTGATCCCCAATTCCGAACGCCCCAGCGCCGAGATGATCCCCATCGTGACGGTCTGGCCGACGCCGAAGGGGTTGCCAATCGCCAATACTACATCGCCGATTTCTACCTTATCGACATCGGCAAAGCTGATGGCCGGCAAATTCGGCAGATCAATTTTAATCACCGCGATATCGGTATCCGGATCGCTACCAATCAGCTTGGCGGTGGCTGTGCGGCCATCGGCCAGCGCTACTTCGATCTGGTCGGCCGCGTCGACTACGTGATTATTGGTCACGATATAGCCTTGCTCGGACACCAACACCCCCGAGCCCAAACTGGATGGGCGCTGCGCGTCCTCCCCTTGCGGCAGGCGATCACCAAAAAAACGGCGAAACAGCGGGTCATTCAGCCAGGGGTTGCGCGAAGGGCGCGCCTGCTGCGAGGTAAAGATATTCACCACCGACGGTTTGGCCTTTTTGGCTGCCAGGCTGTACGAGAGCTCAGCCGGCGCCGAGGCGGGGGCTTGCGACTCTTTCACCGTCACAACCGGGGCCGGCGCCATGTTCGGCATCCGCCATTCAGGTTTAAGCAGCGTGAGCAAGAACCAGATTGCCAGGCCGATCGTGGTGGTTTGTGCGAAAATAAGCCAAAGTTTTTTCATAGTCCGAACTTCTTTATGCCTATCCAACGTCAAGAACTGGAAAATTATATCGGACAACTGCTTGCAGTTGCGCGCTTCAAAGATTACGCCCCCAATGGCTTACAAGTCGAGGGAAATAGCGAAGTGGCCCACATCGCCACGGCGGTTACCGCCTCGGCCGCAGCGATTGATGCGGCGATTGCCTGCGGCGCCGATACCTTGCTGGTGCATCATGGTTATTTCTGGAAAGGTGAAGACCCCACCATTACCCGTACCAAAAAACTGCGTATCGGCAAACTGCTCGAGCATGATTTGAACCTCTTGGCCTATCATTTGCCGCTGGATGCACACCCAGAGCTAGGCAATAACGCACAACTGGCCAAAAAACTGGGGCTGCGCGTAACCGGACAATTTGGCGAGCAGGATTTGGGCCTCTTGGGCGAGCTGCCGGTGCCGATGTCGCTGGAGACACTGAGCCAGCATATTGGGCTGCAACTTCAGCGCCCAGCGCTGGCGTTGGGTGACTCTCGCAAACCGATTCATAAAGTGGCCTGGTGCACGGGCGGCGCACAGAGCTATTTCCGCGAAGCGAGCAATCTGGACATTGATTGCTTTATCACCGGTGAAGCTTCGGAATTTGTCACCCATCTCGCACAGGAAAGCGGCGTGGCCTATATTGCGGCAGGCCATCACGCCACCGAGCGCTTTGGCGTGCAAGCCTTGGGCGAACATCTGGCGACGGAATGGGCACTGCAAGTTACCCATCTTGAATTGGATAATCCGGTATGAGTGTAGTGCGTACGATTTTACTCAGCGCTCGGCTCCTACTAGCGCCACTATTGCTGGCGGCCTGCAGTACCGCGCCCGTTGCCCCCGTAAGCCCACCCAAACCAGCTGCCACGCCGGCGCCGCAGGTGCAAGGGATGGTCATTAGTGGCCGCAGCAGCAAAGCCATCATGGAAGACATTATCCGCTTTCGCCAAAGTAAGGGCATGCAGCTAAAAGTGAGAACGGCGAATGAGCTGGAATTCAGCGCCAAAGTCCCCAAAGCCAATATTCCGACCGAGGCCCGGATGCACTACACCCTGACGCAAACCCAGCAAGGCTGGCTACTTGCGGCGCGCGTCTACCAAATCAGTTATCCATCGACTAAAAATGAGAAGGTCGAAGAAATCACCGCGCATGTGCAAGACAAATTAAACGAAGAATTCGCCCGTTATACCGGCAAGTAACACCGCAAAGTGTACTTTATTTCGTGAATGGCCCGCTAAGACGCCCGAGAAAGCTTTAAGTTCCCGCCTGCTTTCGGGTAGAATTTGGCGGTTTACGATATTGCGTTCCTACAAATCAGGGATTGGGTTATGAGTGAGCAGCAAATAGATAATAGCAAGCGGCGGTTTTTGGTGATCGCCTCCAGCGCAGTGGGCGCAGTGGCGACCGCCGGGGTAGCCACTCCGTTCGTCGCTAGCTTCTTCCCTTCCGAGCGGGCGAAAGCCGCCGGTGCGCCGGTGGAAGTGGATGTCAGCAAGCTGGAAGCTGGCCAGAAAATCACCGTTGAATGGCGTGGTAAGCCAGTTTGGGTGGTGAACCGCACCCCCGAAATGTTGAAAAATCTGGCCAAAAACGATCCTAAGCTGCTCGATCCGAAATCAGAAGCCAGTGATCAGCCTGAATACTGTAAAAACCCAACCCGCTCGATCAAGCCGGAAATCTGGGTGGCCACCGGGGTATGTACGCACCTGGGCTGTTCGCCAACCTTCCGCCCTGATCTGGCCCCAGCTGATCTGGGCCCGGATTGGGTTGGTGGCTTTTATTGCCCCTGTCATGGCTCCAAGTTCGACCTCGCTGGTCGTGTGTTCTCCGGCGTACCAGCGCCAATCAACTTGGTTATCCCGCCGCATAAATACCTTTCCGACACCACCATTCTGGTCGGCGAAGACAAATAAAGAGGCTAGGTCATGAGCAATCAACAGCAAGCATTACCGGAAAAGGTACTGAATTGGGTTGATGAGCGTTTCCCGCTCACCAGCACATTCAAAGCACACGTTTCCGAATATTACGCCCCAAAGAATTTTAACTTCTGGTACTTCTTCGGTTCACTGGCCATGCTGGTTCTGGTTATCCAGATCGTTACCGGCATTTTCCTGACCATGAATTACAAGCCAGATGGCAATCTGATTCCTGGTACTAATATCTCTGTGGCTTTTGCCTCAGTGGAATACATCATGCGGGATGTGGCCGGCGGCTGGATCATCCGCTATATGCACTCCACCGGCGCTTCAATGTTCTTCGTGGTGGTGTACCTGCATATGTTCCGTGGTTTGATTTACGGTTCATACAAAAAGCCACGTGAATTGGTATGGGTATTCGGCACACTGATCTTCCTGATCTTGATGGCTGAAGCCTTCCTGGGTTACCTGCTGCCTTGGGGCCAAATGTCATTCTGGGGTGCACAGGTGATTGTAAATCTGTTCGCTTCTATCCCAGTGATTGGCCCAGATCTGTCAGTGTTGATCCGTGGTGACTTCGTAGTTTCTGATGCCACGCTGAACCGTTTCTTTGCTCTGCACGTGATTGCCGTTCCGCTGGTGCTACTGGGCTTGGTGGTTGCGCACTTGGTGGCACTGCACGAAGTGGGTTCAAACAATCCAGATGGCGTGGAAATCAAGAAAAACAAAGACCCTATCACCCACATTCCAGTGGATGGTATTGCCTTCCACCCTTACTACACCGTGAAAGACGTATTGGGTGTAGCGGTGTTCCTGGCAGTGTTCTGCGGCATTTTGTTCTTTGCACCAGAGATGGGTGGCTTCTTCCTTGAGCATCCGAACTTTGATCCAGCAGACGCGCTGAAAACCCCACCGCACATTGCGCCGGTTTGGTACTTCACGCCGTTCTACGCCATTCTGCGTGCGATCCCATCGTTCTTGGGCACACAAGTTTGGGGTGTATTGGGTATGGGTGCGGCGGTAGTCCTGATCGCCTTCCTGCCATGGCTGGATCGCTCGCCGATCAAATCGGTGCGCTACCGTCCAACTAGCTTCAAAGTCATGCTGGTACTGTTCATTATTGCCTTCATCGGCTTGGGCATTCTCGGTGCGAAACCAGCAACCGATACCCGCACGATCATTTCGCAGATTTTGAGCGTGGTTTACTTCGCGTTCTTCCTGGGCATGCCTTTCTACACCAAAAACGAGAAACCATGTGCACCAGTACCTGAGCGCGTGACATTCTCAACTGGCAAACAAAAAATGATGTTCTTTGTCTACGTGGCGCTGGCTGTTGGCGGTGCGTATCTGTTCGGCAGCTTGGTATAAGGGGAAGGCCATGAAAAAAACAATCACTAGCCTGCTCGCTTTTGCTGCACTGGCATTGGGTGGTAACGCATTAGCTGCTGGCGGCGAAGGCGTCCATCTGGACAAAGCGCCGATTGACCCAAGCAATGCCGAGAGCATTCAGCGTGGTGCGCAAACTTTTGTAAACTACTGTCTTTCATGTCATGGTGCAGCGGTGATGCGTTACAACCGTCTGCAAGATCTGGGCCTGACTGAAGCGCAAATCAAAAGCAATCTGATGTTCACCACCGAAAAAGTGGGTGATCAGATGCGCGTGGCCATGGCTGCGAAAGATGGCAAAGTTTGGTTTGGGGCAACGCCACCTGATCTGAGTCTCATCGCACGCTCACGCGGTGCAGACTGGCTGTACACCTACCTGCGTACTTTCTACCGTGATGACACCCGCCCTACCGGCTGGAACAATCTGGTATTCGACAAAGTCGGTATGCCACACGTACTGTGGGAGCTGCAAGGCGAACAGGTACTGGAAGTGAAAGGCGAAGGTCCACACGCCGAGAAAACCCTGAAACTGGTTAAACCAGGCCTGCTCACCCGTGGTGGTGAAAACGGCCAGTTTGATAACCACGAGTACGATACGCGCGTGGCCGATCTGGTGAATTACCTGTCGTATATGGCCGAGCCAGCGCAGGTGAAACGTGAACAAATCGGTTATGGCGTATTGCTGTTCCTGATCTTGTTCCTGATCCCAGTAAGCTACTTGTTGAAAAAAGAATACTGGCGCGACGTGCACTAAGCACAGCAGCCAGCAAAAAGGGCGGTGATTTCACCGCCCTTTTTTATTGCCTATCCATTGTTGGGCTTAACCACAAAGCGCCCCACTTAAGTATTACATCGTCAGCTGGCCATTGGCTTCTGGCTGCCAAATCACATCGAGTACCGTCACGGTCACTTGCTGGCGGCCCGGGGTCGGCCAATGAATACTCTGCCCTACCGACAAGCCCAGCAGCGCACTGCCCATCGGCGCGGTAATCGCAATCTTGCCAGCATCGCCCGCTGTTTCGTGCGGATAGCACAAAGTGAGCGCAAATTCCTCGCCACTGGGCTGCATCGCAAATTTCACAGTCGAATGCATCGTCACTACCGACGCTGGCATGACCTCTGGGCTGAGCAAGGTGGCCCGCTCCAGCTCTTTTTCCAAAGCGGCCGCACCAGGAAATTGCGCCGCTGGCGTACGGGCAATTAAAGTGGACAGACGCTCATAGTCAAGGGTGGAAACCAGAATCGGGGGTAAATCGGCCTGTTGCATTTTGCCTTCCTTTTTTGCACAACCATCGTATTTCATTAGATCTTTAGCGCAGATGGATGTTCCAAAGCCTGCGTGGTCATATTTACCTTGCGCGCCAATCAAACCTTAAATTTTGATTTAAAAATCATTTACTTAAGCATCTATTTCTGGAGATCGCAGTGCAATAACGGTAAAATGCTGCTGTTAAATTAATCAGCCCGAGGGTTCCCGCCTTATGATGAAGCTTTATTCCGGCACTTCTTGCCCGTTTAGCCACCGCTGCCGCATTGTGCTGTTTGAAAAAGGCATGGATTTTGAAATCCTCGACGTGGATATTCACAGCAAGCCGGAAGATCTGGCGATCATGAATCCGTACAATGAAGTGCCTGTGCTGGTAGAGCGTGATCTGCAGTTGTATGAATCCAACATCATCAATGAATACATCGATGAGCGCTTCCCTCACCCGCAACTGATGCCAGCTGATCCAGTGATGCGCGCCCGCGCCCGCCTGATGCTGTTCAATCTGGAGCGTGAGCTGTTTATCCATGTCAAAACGCTTGAAGACAGCACTGCGAAGAAAGCCCAACTGGAAGCCGCCCGCACCGCCATCCGCGATAATCTGACCCAAATCGCGCCGATCTTCACCAAGCAAAAATACATCCTGGGTGAAGAATTCTCGATGCTGGATGTGGCGATTGCCCCACTGCTGTGGCGCTTTGAGCACTACGGCATCGAAGTTACCAAGGGCCTGATTCCAGTGATGAAATATGCCGAGCGTCTATTTAGCCGTGAAGCGTTTATCGAATCGCTGACCGCCAATGAAAAGGCCATGCGCAAATAAGCAGGCAAGCCCCGGCAACGGGGCTTTTTTTTAGCGGATGCGCATTACAGCAATTTAATGCCAGCCTGATACAATTGATTGAGTACATTTACTTTTGCGGGGCCGACTACGATGCAGACTGTTTCGACCAAACCGTACCTGATTCGCGCGATTCACGAATGGTGTTCCGACCAAGGCTTTACCCCTTATTTGGTGGTGGCCGTGCGCGGCAAAATGCAAGTGCCGATGGAATACGTGAAAAACGGCGAAATCGTGCTGAATATCAGCTACAACGCCTGTCGCAATCTCACCATCGCCAATGATTTCATCAGCTTCTCGGCACGATTTAATGGCATTTCTCGCGATATCGCGATTCCGGTCGGCGCCGTGATTTCCATCTTCTCGCGCGAAAACGGCGAAGGCATGGGCTTTGAATATGAAGGCGATGCACAAGGCGAGCCAGAAAGCGCCCCCGAATCTGGCAGCGAGCCGCCACCGCAAGATCCGCCGCCACGTCCAAGTGGCCGTCCGCAATTGCGGGTGGTGAAATAAGCCGGCATCAATCGCCATAAAAAAACCGCGCCATGCGCGGTTTTTTATTTGCACTACTAGGCTGGCTGTACACAGCCAGCACCACCATTAGGCCTCACCAGCCTCAGCAGCCACTTCATCCTCTGCGGACAACATTGCCCCGGCTTCTTTGGCCGCCGCCCGCTCGGCACTGACGCGCTGCAGCACTGCGGCAAAGAAGGCATCGGTATTGTGCAGATGCGGCATCAACTGCAGATACTGATCGGGCAGTTCGATCGTTACGCGCTCTTTACTGAGCACTTCACGTGCATCCAGCAATTCAAAATCTGGATTTTGCGCCAGAAAGGCTTCCACAATGGCCTGGTTTTCACTTTGCAGGAAACTGCAAGTGGCATACACCAGCCGGCCACCATGCTTCACCAGCCGTGCTGCCGATTGCAAAATACTGCGCTGCTTGGCGTTCAGCTCCTGCACACTCGTGGCGTTCTGGCGCATTTTCAGATCAGGATTGCGGCGCAGTGTGCCCATGCCCGAACACGGCGAATCCACCAGCACCACATCCATTTTACCGGCCAAACGTTTGATCTTTTGATCATTTTCCGAAGCGATCAGCTGCGGATTCACATTCGAGAGACCCGAGCGCGCCAGTCGCGGCTTCAAATTGGCCAAACGTTTTTCCGACACATCAAAGGCATACAGGCGGCCCGTGTTTTGCATCATCGCGCCCAGTAGCAAGGTTTTGCCCCCTGCGCCGGCACAAAAATCCGCCACCATCTGGCCGCGTTTAGCGCCGCACAAAAGCCCGAGCAACTGGCTGCCTTCATCCTGCACTTCCACGCGGCCTTCGATAAAGCATTTGTATTTATTGATAGCAGGCTTACCATCAACGCGCAGGCCCCATGGCGAATACGGGGTTGGCGTGGTATTGATGTCGCCAGCGGCTTTTAATTCGGCCACGACGGCGTCGCGCTTGGCCTTGATGCTATTCACGCGGATATCCAGTGGCGCAGCTTGCAGCATGGCCTGGCCCAGCGCCAGAATTGCGGCCTCATCCTGCCCTTCCGCCACCAGAGTATCCACCAGCCACTGGGGTATAGCCGCACGGACGTTCAGCGGTGCATCTCGCAGCGCCATACCCTTCATTTGGCCGGCGCGGGTTTTGTCCTCATCGGTAAACACTGGCGGCAATTCGCGCACATTCAGGTGCTTGATCCGGGTGAAGTAGGCCAGCAGCAATTCACGCGTGCTGGGCAATTTGCCCGCTTCGCCGCCCGCCAGCCATTCCAACTGCGGCAAATGGCGCAACATGCCAAACACGGTTTCGGCAATGATGGCGCGATCTTTGTGGCCGAGGTCTTTATTCTCGCGAAAATGTCGCGATACCACTGCATCCGCCGGGGCGGTAAAACCTAGCGCGCTATTGAGGATATCCAGCGTGGCCGATAATTGCTTGGGGGTCATATTCACTCTCTTCACCAGCCTGCGGCGCAGGCCTTGTTATTCGTTGGGATACACCTAGCGGCGCAGTCCTTGTTATTTTTTAGGATGTGCCTAGCGGCGCATCCCGGATTTATTCGGGTCAACCCACTCCAGCACCTTCTTGCCGTCCAGAGTTAGATTGTAGGCCGTGAGGTCAAAGCGGCCATATTTTTCGGTATAGATCTGCATCCGTACCGGCAGGTTATGCCAATCGGGGGCTAACCAGAAATCCGCATGATTGGCCTTGTTGTCCGCCGCGAGCAGCACGGCGGTTAGATCTTGTTGGCCAACCCGGATTTGCGCCTCCCCTTTTACTGCAAAGTGCACATCGGGATAGCGCTTTTTACCAGTAAACATCGCCATGCCATACTGGGCCTGTCCACCGCCCATCAAAGCCAGATGCAAGCCCGCTGACATCACATCCTGATCACCAGCTTCAAAAGGCTCGATCGTCACCTGGCCTTTATTGGTAATGGTGGCCTCCATGGTCTCCCAGTTAAACTCCACCGAGTTTTTCGGCTTATCCGGGCCATTGGAAAGATCGGCAAAATACTCCGGCATCACTCCGGCCTTGCCTATGCGGCCACGGCTGACATAGCGAATGCCAACCGGCAGCACTTTTAGCTCCAGATCATAGCGGCCATCGGCCAGTTTCCAGTGCAAAAAGGCATTCATCACCGCATAGCGATATTCAATCAGCACCTCGCGCGGAAAGCGCTTGGCCGCCTGATGATTAATCTGCGTGGCCGCAGTGCTCGCCAAGCTGGCGCGGCTGGCGCCTTGGCTCCTCGCCAGCTTGGCCGGGCGACTGGCCGCTTCACTGGCCACGAGGCTCAACGGCGCACTGGCAGCGCTGCTGGCCAGCACCGCACTGGCCACACTACTGGCCCGACTGGCGCTTAGGGCCGCTAGTGCCGCCACTTGCGAAGCGGATTCCTGCGCTACCTTGCTCGCTACCGTTTTCTTAGCCGCTTGACTGGCCACAGCTTTGAGCGCCGGCGCAGCCTTCTTCACTGGCTGCATAGGCAGCGCTGGGCTAGCAAGATACACCTGCTGTTGCTCGGCCGGTTTCACCTTGCTCGCATTGCTGGTCAGGCTATCATCCAGTGCCTGTGCCTGCAGCTGGCGCTTGGTTTGCTGTACTTTCAGTGGCGGGGCATCATGGTGCAGCCACCAGTCATACAGCGGCTGCGCCAAGAGCGTACCGAGGTGCAACAGCACCGAAGCCAATAAAGCCCAAGCAAGAAACCGTGGCCAGCGCGCCATGCTCTCCCCTTACACCGCCGGCGAACGCAGCGCCTGATCGGCGCGCGCCGGCGTCAGTAAACGCACTTTGCCCGCTTCAATCTGCAGGGCATCGGCTACAAACCAAGCTACGGCTTGCGGGTAAAGCTGATGCTCTTGCACCAAAATGCGCGCCGCTAAACTTTCGGCGGTATCGTTCGCCAGCACCGGCACAGCAGCTTGGGCGATAATCGGGCCATGATCCAGCTCGGCCGTCACAAAATGCACGGTGCAACCGGCGAGCTTCACGCCCTCATCCAGTGCGCGCTGATGGGTGTTCAGGCCGGTAAAGGCCGGCAACAAAGACGGATGCACGTTAATCAGCCGCTGAGCGTAGTGCGCCACAAAACCGGCACTCAAAATGCGCATAAACCCGGCCAGCACGACCAGATCGGGCTCGTAGCTATCAATCAGTAGCGCCAGTGCCTGATCAAAGCTTTCGCGATCAGCAAATTGCTTATGATCCAGCGCCGCGGTGGTAATCCCGCGCTCGGCTGCCCAAGCCAGGCCCGCCGCATCGGGGCGATTAGAGATCACAGCGGCAATCCGTGCGCCGGCGATCTTTGCATTCACAATCGCCTGCATATTGCTGCCGCGGCCAGAAATCAGAATGACTACATTCTTCATGCCATATCCAGTGGGGTATTGCCTTAAAAGGCTTATTATCAAAGAGCTAGCGGGACATACCCCAAGAGGGAAATCATCCCGCACAAAAACAAAGAGCGAGGTCTGCGACCTCGCCCCGGGCTGATGCGCCGTGTCGCTTAAGCTACTTGCGTTTGATGCTCGTCACCAGTGCGGGCACGAATCTGGCCCAACTGGTAAACCGTTTCACCTTCGGCTTGCAACAGCGACGTTGCCGCAGCCGCATCGGCCGCCGCCACAATCACCACCATGCCTACGCCGCAGTTGAAGGTGCGATACATTTCTTGCTGCGCTACATTGCCTTCTGCCTGCAACCACTGGAACAGCTTTGGCATGGTCCAGCTCGCCGCATCGATTTGCGCCACTACGTTCTCAGGCAAAACGCGCGGTACGTTTTCGGTAATGCCGCCGCCCGTAATATGGGCCATGCCTTTGACCGTCAGCGTTTGCATCAGTTTCAACAGCGGCTTCACATAAATGCGTGTTGGCGCCATCACTACGTCCGACAGTGAACGGCCACCATCAAATTCTGCGTTGAAATCAACTTTACCCAAGCTCAGAATCTTGCGAATCAGCGAGTAACCATTGGAATGGGCACCATTAGAGGCCAGCCCCAACACCACATCACCCGGCTGGATTTCGCGGCCGGTGATCACTTTGCTCTTTTCTACCACGCCCACGGCAAAGCCAGCGAGGTCATATTCACCTTCCGGATACATGCCGGGCATTTCGGCGGTTTCACCACCGATCAGCGCACAACCGGCTTGCTCGCAACCGGCGGCAATGCCTTTGATCACTTCGGTCGCGCTTGGTACATCCAGCTTGCCGCAGGCAAAGTAATCGAGGAAGAACAATGGCTCAGCGCCTTGCACCAGAATATCGTTTACGCTCATGCCCACCAGATCGATACCCACGGTATCGTGGCGGTTCAGTTCGAACGCCAGTTTGAGCTTGGTGCCCACACCATCCGTACCAGAAACCAGCACGGGCTCTTGGTATTTCTTGCTGATTTCAACCAAAGCACCAAAACCTCCAATGCCGCCAAGAACTTCAGGGCGCATGGTGCGTTTGGCAAAAGGTTTAATGTTTTCAACCAGCTGGTCACCGGCATCGATGTCAACACCGGCATCGCGGTAGCTCAGACTTTGCTTGAGATTTTGGTCGCTCACGGGAAAGGCCTCGTAGTGGGCGGCGCTGTGCGGTAAAATAAGCGCCAGATCTGCTAAACACGGCATTTTATCGCATTTAGCGCCAAACGACTTCCCCCTTTTCGCACTCCAGAGACTGAAAAACCGGCAAAACCGCCCAGTGGCCCCGATGAAGCAACTGATTCTCGACTTTTTACCCCCAGCTCCGCGCACTTTTGATGATTTTGTGCGCGGCGATAACGCCGAGCTGCTCTTTCAGCTGGGCGAGTGGGCCAATGGTGAGGTGCGGGCGCTGTATATCTGGGGCGAGGCTGATGCAGGCAAAAGCCATCTGCTTGCGGCCAGCGCGGCACGCCTGCCGGCCGGCATGCCGGTGTATCAGGTGAATGCCCGCGAAGAGATGCTGCCGCAAACGCTGGAAAGTCACGCCGCGCTCTTGGTCGATAATGTAGAAAGCCTTGATACCGAGCAGCAGATTACGCTGTTTGATCACTACAATACCCTGCGTGAAGGCACGGGCCGCATCTTGGCCAGCGGCACTTTGCCGCCAATGCTACTGCCCTTGCGCGATGATCTGACCACCCGCCTGGGCTGGGGGTTGGTTTACCAGCTCAAATCACTGTCTGATGATGACAAACTGGGTGCGCTGCAACGCCGCGCGCGGCATCTGGGCTTTGAATTACCGCGCGAGCTGGCCGAGTATTTGCTCAAGCACGTAGATCGCTCGCTACCCAATCTATATGCCCAACTGGAAGCGCTCAACCAATTGGCGCTATCCAAGCAAAAACCAGTCACGCTGCCGTTGCTGCGCGAAAGTTTAAAGGCCAATACCTAGGCAGGTATTGGCCTTAGCGCAAAGCTATTCATCGCTCTCTAGTCTATACCCCTAGGGCATTACCTTCATCAGTACATTCGCCTGCCCGCTCAGCGCCCAACAATCGGTGGTAGCGGTATAGCTATTACTGCTGGAAGCATACGGCGCCGTCGTGGCCGGATCACCATCGCGCACCACGCCGGTATTGGCGTCGCCATCGTCCATTAATTTATCCAGTGAACAGATAAAGCGCATATCGGCATTGGCCGCGCCGGCAAAATCGAGCCAGAGCCCACCCGAGCGATTCCAGACGGTCCAATCCTGCCCCAGCACACTGCGTCGATCCGCGCTTTGCAAGATATTGGTCACATCAATCAGCAACACCCAAAACGCAGCGGCCTCATTGCCGTTTTCAATCTGCCCATTGCGGCTGCCATTACAGGCGGCCACGGTGGCGGGCGTGGCGCTGGGGCAACCATCGCCGGGGTAAAAGCCATATTTTTCGTAAAAAATATTAATGCCGCTGACGATCTTATTGTATTGCGCCTGCATGTTTTTCACTTTGGCGCCATCGATCAGATCTTTGCCCTTAAAGGCCATACCCAAAATCAGCCCGATGATCACCAGCACAATCGCCAGCTCGACCAATGTAAAGCCCTGCTCAGCGCGCTTCATGGCAACACCCGAATCCCGATCGACACTTGGCCAGACAGCGCCCAGCAATCATCGGTGGCGGTGTAGTTTTGCCCAGCGCTGCGCACGATACCGCTGCTATTAACCCCATCATCCATCAAGCGATCCAGCGCACAGACAAAGCGCACATCGGCAGCTGCGGTAGCGGTGCTGGTAAGCGTGAGGTAGTTGGTATTGCTGGCGTAGCCGGTTTGCGTGGTGGCCGCATCCGAAATCACCCAATCCTGACCAAACACACTGCGCACATCCGCACTGGTGAGGATGTTGGTGTTCATCAGCAGGGTCATGGCGGCGGCGCTTTCGGTCGCACCATTAATCAAGCCATTGCGCCCGGTGGCTGGGCACGTCGTCGCGCCGGCCGCAGGGGCCGTCGCACAGCCATCGCCAGGGTATGCGCCGTATTTTTCGTAATAGATATTAAAACCGGCGACGATCTTATTGTATTGCGCCTGCATGTTTTTCACTTTGGCGCCGTCGATCAGGTCTTTACCTTTAAAAGCCATCCCCAGAATCAGCCCAATAATCACCAGCACGATCGCCAGCTCAACCAGGGTAAAACCGGTTTGTCGGGAAGCAGGTTGCATTGCTACTCCTTGCGGGGCACAGCGGGGCTGCGATTTACTCAGTCTAGGCAAGGGCTTGCGCGCATTGCAAGGCCAGCGACATCGTGCTGGCCGCACTTTGCGCACATCAGCGCCGCGATGGCGGCTGAGCTCAGGTATAATCGCGTTTTTGCCTCATTTGACTCAGTGCCGATCATGCAAGAACAGTACGCCCCGCTTTCCGTCGAAGCCGCCACCCAGGCGCATTGGGAATCTACCCGCGCGTTTGAAGTGACCGAAGATACCAGCCGCCCGAAATACTATGCCTGCTCGATGCTGCCCTACCCTTCGGGCAAGCTGCACATGGGTCACGTGCGCAACTACACCATCAACGACATGCTGGCGCGTCATCTGCGGATGAAAGGGTTTAATGTACTGATGCCAATGGGCTGGGATGCGTTTGGTCTGCCAGCGGAAAATGCGGCGATTGCGTATAAAAAATCTCCAGCGGAATGGACTTACGCCAATATCGACGACATGAAGTCGCAAATGAAGCCGCTGGGCTTGGCGTTTGACTGGTCGCGCGAGATCGCCACATGCGATCCGGATTACTACAAGTGGAACCAATGGTTCTTCTTAAAAATGCTGGAAAACGGCACTGCGTACAAAAAAACCCAAATCGTAAACTGGGATCCGGTTGACCAAACCGTACTCGCCAACGAGCAAGTGGTAGATGGTCGCGGCTGGCGTTCGGGCGCGATTGTCGAAAAGCGCGAAATCCCTGGCTACTACTTTGCGATCACTAAATACGCCGATGAGCTACTGAACGACATCGACACGCTGGAAGGCTGGCCGGACATGGTGCGCGCCATGCAGCGCAACTGGATCGGTAAATCGGAAGGCGTGCGTTTCGCGTTCAAACACGACATCAAAGACGCTAACGGCAACTTGGTACAAGACGGCAAACTCTACGTGTTCACCACGCGCGCCGATACCATCATGGGCGTGACTTTCTGTGCCGTGGCGGCCGAGCATCCACTGGCCACCCGCGCAGCAGAATTGAAACCAGAACTGGCCGCCTTTATCGAAGAATGCAAAAAAGGCGGCACTACCGAAGCTGAACTCGCCACCCAAGAGAAAGTGGGTGTATCAACCGGCCTATTCGTGACGCATCCGCTGACTGGCGCACAAGTGGAAGTCTGGATCGGTAACTACGTCTTGATGGGTTACGGTGATGGCGCAGTCATGGCTGTGCCAGCGCACGACGAGCGCGATTTTGCTTTTGCAAAAAAATACAATCTCGCCATCAAACAAGTCATCGCTGTCGAAGGCGAAGAATTCAGCACTGACGCTTGGGCCGAATGGTATGGCGACAAAACCCGTGGCGTAACCGTTAACTCGGGCAAATACGATGGCTTAAGCTACAAAGCCGCGGTTGATGCGGTAGCGGCTGATTTGGCAGCACAAGACGCCGGCGAGAAAAAAACCACCTGGCGTCTGCGCGACTGGGGTATTTCCCGCCAGCGCTACTGGGGCACGCCAATCCCGATTATCCACTGCGATTGCTGCGGCGATGTACCGGTTCCGTACGAGCAACTGCCGGTGGTATTGCCAACCGACTGCATTCCAGACGGCTCGGGCAATCCGCTGAAACACCGTGAAGACTTCCTGAACGTTGATTGCCCGAAATGCGGCGCGCCTGCGAAACGCGAAACCGACACGATGGATACCTTCGTTGATTCGAGCTGGTATTTCATGCGCTATTGCGACCCGAAAGTTGGCGACGCGATGGTGGGCGACGGCACCGCTTACTGGATGGGCGCGGCAGGTGAATCTGCTGGCGGCATGGACCAATACATCGGCGGCATTGAACACGCAGTCTTGCACTTGCTGTACGCACGTTTCTGGACCAAAGCGATGCGCGATGCTGGCCTGATCAATTTTGGCGAGCCATTTAAAAACCTGTTTACCCAAGGCATGTTGCTGCGCGATTGCTACTATCGCGAAGACGCAAGCGGCAAAAAACGCTGGTTCTACCCAGCCGAAGTGCAAGTTCAGCACGACGACAAGGGTCGCCCGATTGCGGCGATTGCGGTAGAAGACGGTCAGCCGGTGATCATGGGCGGCATCGAGAAGATGTCGAAATCGAAAAACAACGTCGTTGAACCGAAAGACATTATCGAGAAATTTGGCGCCGATACCGCGCGTCTGTTCACGATGTTTGCGGGCCCGCCAGAGCAAAGCGCGGCGTGGTCGGATAGCGGTGTGGAAGGTGCGTACCGCTACCTGCGTCGCCTGTGGGGGTATGGCTTTAAACACTTTGAGGTTATTCAGTCTGCAGCCGATACCCTGCAAGGTATTGATCTGAGCAAAGACGACAAAGCACTGCGCTTTGAAGTGCATAGCACCCTCAAACAAATCAACCTCGACTACGAACGTCTGCAGTACAACACAGTGGTTTCGGGCGTGATGAAGTTGCTGAATGCGCTGGAAGGCTACAAGGGTAACAATGCGGCAGTCGTACGCGAATGCTTTGGCATTTTGCTCCGCGCGATTTACCCGGCCGCGCCGCACATTGCGCATACGCTGTGGAATGAACTCAACTACGGTGGCGAAATCGCGACGGCAGCATGGCCTGAGCCAGCAGCCGATGCGTTGACGCAAGATGAAATCAAGCTGATGGTGCAAATTAACGGCAAGCTGCGCGGTGAAATCCACGTTGCTGCCGACGCCAGCAAAGACGTCATCGAGGCGGCCGCACTTGCCGAAGAGCAGGTGCAAAAACACCTCGCCGGCGCCGCACCGAAGAAAGTTATCATCGTACCAGGCCGCCTGGTGAATATTGTTGCTTAAGCCCCCCACAGGACACCGCCATGACCCTTACCCTGCGCACCTTATTGCTCACCTTGCTCAGCACCTTGCTGGTAGCATGTGGCTTTCATTTGCGCGGGCAAGGGCCGGCGGCCAAACTGAGCTTTACCACCGCGCAGGTAGTGGGTGAAGGCGCCGCCAGCCATGAGCTCACGCGGCAATTCCAGCTGATGCAAATCACCGTAACCCGCAACCAGCCGGAATTAAGCGTGCAAATTCTGAACGAAAGTGCCGATCGCCAGGTACTAAGCGTCAACAATTCGGGGCAGGTATCGGAATATCGCCTGTTCTACCGCGTGCGCTTTAGTGCCAACCAAAAGGGCGAGCCGCTGCTCGATGATGTGCCACTGACCTTGCAGCGCAATATCAGCTGGGATGAAAACAGCGTCCTGTCGAAAGAAAGCGAAGAAGCACGGCTGTATAAAGAAATGCAGCGTGATGCCGCCGCCCAGATCGTGCGCCGGATTGCCGCAGCGGCAAAAGCTCAACAGGCCAAAGCCGCCAGCACGGCCAGCGCTGCGGGGCAATAATGCGCCCGGATGAACTGGGCAAAGCATTGCAGCGGGGCCTAGCCCCGCTGTATGTCATTCATGGTGATGAATCTTTGCTGGCGCTAGAAGCCGCACAAGCCATTCGCGATGCCGCACGCACCGCCGGCTATCACGAGCGCGAAGTGCTCACCGTTGAAAACGCCGCACACTTTCAATGGAGCCAGCTCAGTACCAGCAGCGCAAGCATGTCGCTGTTTGCCGAATTGCGCCTGCTTGAGCTGCGCATTCCCAATGGCAAACCCGGAGCCGAGGGGGGTAAAGCGCTAGAAGCCTTTGCCAGCAATCTATCCAGCGACATACTTACCATTATCACCTTACCCAAGCTCGACAAAACCGCGCTCAACAGTAAATGGATGCAGGCTTTGGCCAAGGCCGGCGTAGTGGTTGAGGCCAAGGCCATAGAGCGCCAGCAGCTGCCCGACTGGATACGCCAACGCCTACAGCAACAAGGTCAATCTTTAAGCGCCAGCGCGATGGATTGGCTGGTGGATCGGGTAGAAGGTAATTTGCTGGCTGCGCACCAAGAAATCCAGA
This sequence comes from Chitinibacter sp. ZOR0017, assembly GCF_000799095.1. Taxonomy (NCBI): domain Bacteria; kingdom Pseudomonadati; phylum Pseudomonadota; class Betaproteobacteria; order Neisseriales; family Chitinibacteraceae; genus Chitinibacter; species Chitinibacter sp. ZOR0017. The sequence goes on from NZ_JTLG01000034.1 coordinate 106,374, forward strand.
AGCTTGGCCTGCTACATCCAAAGGGCGAATTACAGCTCGCCGAGCTGGAAGCCGCCGTTGCCAATGTCGCCCGTTATGATGTGTTTAGCTTGGGTGAAGCCGTGCTAACCGGTGATGCCCAGCGGGTCTGCCATATGCTCGATGGCCTGCGCGCTGAAGGCGAGTCCCCCGTTTTAGTCTTATGGGCGCTAGCGGAAGAAACCCGCACTTTGTATAAATTTGCGCAAGGTCGTTCGCGCGGCGTGCCCGCCGCTCAGCTCACCAAAGAGCTGCGCATTTGGGGCATTAAACAACGTCTCATCGAAGGCGCCGCCAGCCGCGTAAACGCCAAACGATTGAAAGCCGCCCTGCAGCTGGCCCGCCAGCTTGATGCTTTAATCAAAGGCATCGGTGAGGGCGATGTCTGGGCCGAACTCAATCGCCTTGCCCTCCTTCTGATCAACCCGCAACTTGCACCCCGTGGCCTATGAAAGAACAGATCCTCGTTAATATCACCCCACAAGAAACCCGTGTCGCCACCATTGAAGATGGTGTCGTGCAGGATATTCATATCGAGCGCACCGCACATCGCGGCCTGGTGGGGAATATTTATCTGGGTCTGGTGAAGCGGGTGTTGCCTGGTATGCAAAGCGCGTTTATCGAAATCGGCCTTGAGCGTGCCGCATTTTTGCATATTGCCGATGTGATTGAACAACGCCAACATCCGAATGAGCCGCAGCGCATCGAGCGTATTCTGCACGAAGGCCAAGCCGTGATGGTGCAAGTGATCAAAGACCCCATCGGCAGCAAAGGCGCCCGCCTCTCAACGCAAATCAGCATCGCCGGGCGTTTTTTGGTATTTCTGCCGCAAGATAATCACATCGGAATTTCGCAGCGAATTGGCGATGACGCAGAACGGGATCAGCTGCGCAAGCGCCTTGAAGCCATGTTGCCCGAACAGCATGGCGGCTACATCATCCGCACCAATGCCGATCACGCCAGCAATGAAGAATTGCAAGCTGATATCGATTATCTAAATCTGATTTGGGCCGATATCCGCCAAAGCAGCCAAACCAAACCGGCCCGCTCGCTGTTATTTCAGGATTTATCGCTACAACTGCGCGTACTGCGCGATATGGTGACCGACAATATCGAAACGGTGCACGTTGATAGCCGCGAAAATTTCGCGCGCATGACACAATTCGCCGAACGCTTCGTGGTCGACGTGCTACCGAAAATTCAGCATTACAGCGGTGATCGGCCCTTATTTGAATTGTATGGCGTAGAAGCCGAAATTGAACGCGCCTTAAGCCGCCGCGTAAATTTAAAATTTGGTGGCTATTTGATCATCGATCAAACCGAAGCAATGACCACTATTGATGTAAATACCGGCGGCTTTGTCGGCACGCGCTCGTTTGATGACACCATCTTCAAAACCAATCTGGAAGCCACGCAAGTCATCGCCCGGCAGCTGCGCCTGCGCAATTTAGGTGGCATTATCATCGTCGATTTCATCGACATGGATAATGAAAATCACAAAGCTGCGGTGCTGGATGAATTGAAAAAAGCGCTCGAACGCGATCGCACCAAAATTACCGTCAGCCAATTTACGAGCTTGGGGCTCGTGGAAATCACCCGTAAACGCACGCGCGAATCACTAGCGCACGTCCTCTGCGAGTCCTGCCCAACCTGTCAAGGCCGTGGCGAAGTGAAAACCCCACAAACAATCTGTTATGAGATTTTGCGCGAAATTTTGCGCGAAGCACGACAGTTCAACGCCAGCGAATACCGCATTTTGGCTGCGCAGTCGGTGATTGATATGTTTTTAGATGAGGAATCTGCGAACCTGGCGCAGTTAGTGGACTTCATCGGTAAGCCGATCTACCTGCAGGTAGAGTCGGCTTACTCGCAAGAGCAATTTGATGTGGTACTAGTTTGATCGGTTAACCGGCTTCAACGCTATTGCCAGCAGCCCCTAGAATCAGAGGGTATTTTCCGAAAGCAATATTCTATAAGGACTGCAAGGCGATACCCTAACTATTAATGCTCGGCAAACTCACACAAGTGATCGCGTACAGCTTGATCTGGTTTAAAACCAGAGACGCATTGCTGCAAAATTTCGATGATTTTACGTGAGTCATTATTTGAGCACGCGATCGCTAATTCGGCAGTGACTTGCTCCAATGCATCCATTGTCAAGGACCCCTCATTAGCTTTCATAATCCGCGGATGTTCTGTCCCGCTAACATTGTCACCAATCAGCAATTCTTCATAGAGTTTTTCACCGGGACGCAAACCGGTAAATTCAATCGCGATATCACCGTTTGGATTGCTTTCGTCTTTGACCCGGTAACCACTCAAGTGAATCATACGGCGAGCTAAGTCAACAATTTTGACCGGCTGCCCCATATCCAGTACAAAGACCTCGCCATTGCCCCCCATTGCTCCGGCTTGAATTACGAGCTGGGATGCTTCTGGAATAGTCATAAAAAAACGATTAATTTCGGGGTGAGTGACTTTAACCGGTCCACCAGCGGCAATCTGCTTACGAAATAGGGGTACAACCGAGCCACTCGAGCCCAACACATTACCAAAACGTACCATACTGAAGCGCGTTTTAACCGTGGGGTCTTGGGCATATGCCTGCAATGCAAGCTCGGCCATTCGTTTGCTTGCACCCATCACATTAGTCGGACGTACGGCCTTATCCGTGGAAATCAGTACAAAAGATTCGACACCAGCTTCAATAGCCGCGGCTGCAGCTGAGCGAGTGCCGAACGCATTATTCAAAATGCCCTCTGTGATATTGAACTCAACCAATGGCACATGCTTGTATGCGGCTGCATGATAGACAGTCTGGACTTCATAACGGGCCATAATTGCGGCTAAACGCATACCGTTTTGAACTGAGCCCAAAACAGGGTGGATTGCAACATTAAGACCTAGTTCACGTACAATCTGGCTTAACTCTTGTTCAATTGAATAAAGAGCGAATTCTGATAGCTCATACAGGATTAAAGCAGTGGGTTGATTACGAATAATTTGGCGACAAAGCTCTGAGCCTATAGAGCCCCCCGCTCCAGTTACCATTACAGTCTTACTAGTAATGTTACGAGCAAGTAACTCTTGATTGGGTGGGACAGGCTCTCTACCTAGTAATTCATCAACACCGACTTCACGAGCATCAGTTAGACGTACTTCACCACTGATTAGATCCGCCATACCGGGAAGAATTCGAACCTCAACAGCAAGGGGTTCTAGCTGGTTGACTAATTGAATTTGCCTAGAACGTGGTGCAGATGGAATTGCTAGCAATACTTGATCTACCAATCCTGCATCAATTTTTTCAACCATTTGGCGGTTTGTAATTACTCTTAAACCACTAATTAACAGGCCATGTAACTCTAAAGAATCATCAACAAAGCCAACCGGAACATATTCTTGACCAGTTTTCAATGCGGTAGCTAACTGGCGGCCAGCACTACCAGCACCATAAATTAACACAGATTTGCACTGCGTAGCCAATGGCGCCATGTGTCGTAAAAAAGCACGAGCCACAAAACGACTTGTAATTATGATTGCCAGGGATAGAAACCAAAAAATGACCAAAGATCCACGTGGAACACCACTTACTTGCAACAAATGCAAAGTAGTAATAAAACCAAAAACAGCCAAAGAAACAGCACTTGCAATTGTAATAACTGCCCTATCTTCGATATAGCGAATTACAGCACGATATAATCCAAAACGAATAAATATAGGCGCCGCAATGATTGAAGGAAGAATAAAAATCCACCAATCAAACTGCCGAGGATAACCCCAATCGTCCAGACGCAAAGCTATTGCAGCCCATAGAGCTACTGGCAATAGCGAAAAATCAACAGCAAGTATAATTAGACTTTTTGCTGTACGTGGCAAAAGAGACAACCGACGAATCATGGAAAATAACCAATCAAATGGATGCTTGCTGCAGCACGAGTTCTAAAGCATCGCAAACGGATTTCATATCAGCATCAGTCAATGTGGGATGGACTAAAAACATTAAACTAGTATCACCAAGATTCTGTGCATTAGGCAAACGCTTCGCTGGACGCCAAGGAGTACCGTCAAAAGCCTTCTCTAAGTACACTTCAGAACAGGACCCTTGGTAGCAAGGAATACCCAATGTTGCAAGTGAATCGATGATGCGATCACGTGTCCAACCGTCTTTTAACTTAGTAGGTTCAACAAATAAATAATGCTTATACTGCGCATGCTCTATATAAGCAGGAATTTCTGGCAAACGAATACATGCAAATCGCTTGGCTACTTGATCAATTTTTGCCGCATTAAGCTGACGTTTTTGTGTCCATTCTTGCATACATTGGAGCTGTATACGCCCAATGACTGCCTGAATCTCCATCATGCGCCAGTTTGTACCAAACGTATCATGCAACCAACGAAAACCAGGAGGATGCTGTCTATCATAAACGGCATCCCAAGATTTTCCATGGTCTTTATAAGACCACATCTTGCGCCAAAGCTGTTCATTATTCGTTGTTACCATTCCGCCCTCACCGCCAGTGGACATAATTTTATCTTGGCAGAAAGACCAAGCAGCAACATCTCCAATTGAACCGACTGGACGGCCTTTATATTTTGCGCCATGTGCTTGAGCACAATCTTCAATTATAAAAATTGATTTTTCACGCACGAGAGCCAAGATGTCATCCATTTCGCATGGCCAGCCAGCTAGATGAACACAAATAATTGCTTTAGTGTTGTCCGTAAGAACAGCAGCAATACTTTCCGCAGTAATATTTTGGCTGTTGAGGTCAACGTCAGCAAAGATGGGATTAGCACCTGCCGTTACAATACAACTTGCCGAAGCTAAAAATGTACGAGAGGTTACAATAACATCATCGCCAGGACCAATACCAAGAGCCTTGAGAGCGACATCTAACGCTAAAGTCCCATTAGATAAAGCGACTGCATATTTTGCTTCACACCATGCGCTGAATTCTTTTTCAAATAGTCGAGACTCTGAACCAGTCCAATAATTAACCTTACCTGACTTCAGAACTTCAGTTACGGCCATGATTTCAGCATCTGAAAAGGAAGGCCAAGGAGCGAGTTTAGTATTAAGCATAAAAGTATATTATCAAAAAATGCCAATTCATACAGAATGCATAAAGCGCTGGCATGAGTCCCTGAAATGCTGAATTTTCACTTCCGAGTCAGAGAAAAAAACCAATGGCTCGGAACTCCAGGAATTCTTAGGCATTCGCTTGCAAACGGAGTGATCTTCCTCAAAAACTTTACGATTTACCATTGCGCTAGATTCAAAAAACGGCTTTAAGACTTGTCTTGCATCTTCAGAAACAACAGCAGCAGTTAACAACCGACTTGTAAAGTTAGTAAGATTAACATCTTTGCTCCCTGGAAAAAAATTCTGAATGGAGTATGAGAACCCGTAGGTCGAAGACACCATAGAAAAAGGGAAAAGATATATACTCATGTACCCATCATATTTATAATCGATACTTAAAAATTTAGACATCCGCTCTAAATTTTTCTTTAGCCGAATATTTCCAACAGGCGCATACCAAATTGAATTAACACCAAAAAATTCATTAACCCCCTTTTCTAACTGAAGACTAGCAAGTGTTTCAGGATGCACCATATTTATATGATATGGTTCAAGGGCATTCTCAATTGCCAATGGCCAATAGCATTCAAATTTATAACGATTAAAATCGCTTCGTAAATCAATATTGAACGAAATATTTTCTAGAGTTTCAGCTACTGCACCTAATTGCTCATAAAGCGCCATCATTGGATCAACACTAAAAAAAACAAAATCGCCGCACCAACCCACCGAGTATTGCTTAAGTTTTGCCAAATTCACATTGCATGAAGAAAATGACTGTGCTTCGGGAATAAGTACTTTTCCGTTTTTAAAGGACCAACCATGATACTCACAGTAAAAAGGCTGATTGCCATGATCGGCAAGAAAAATCCTTGCGCCACGGTGAGGGCATCGATTGTCAAATGCAACAATATTGCCAGAGTCGTTAAACACAACGACTTCGCCCAAGGGGGAATCAAAACGGATAAAGTCCCCGTGAACCGCTAACTCTCGACGATGGCACGCCAGGTGCCAGTAACGTGAAAATAGATCGCAATCAAAGTTCATCATTATAATTTTTTTGCCGGTTGAGCATACATAACACTACCTGGCTTAACAGTTCTGATGATTATTGCCCCAGCACCGATAAGTGAATTTTCACCTATACTTACCTTTGGCAGGACTTTCGCACCCGTGCCAAAAAAAGCAAAATCACCGACTTTTACACCACCAGTTAAATCAACGTGAGCGCTGAGGGTTACATAATCACCAATAAAAGCATCGTGTCCAACAGAGCTTAATGCGTTTATTGAAACAAAGCTTCCAATTGAACAATCAGCAGAAACTAAAGAGTGTGGGCAAACAATCACGCCTTCACCCAAAATTGCAGTTTTTGCAATAGTTGCTGATGGATGTATAAGCTGACCAAAAATGGCGCCTTTAGCCTTAAGCGCATTAACGATTTTTTGCTTAGTTGCAGGATCACCTACACCTAAAATAAAGCGATCATTTTCTTGTGGATTATAGCTTTCAATACTACCCAACCAATCTAGCTGATAGGAAAAATTATCTAAAGCACCAGCATTTGAATCTAAAAAACCTGAAAACCCAATACGATCTGCAGACTCAAGGCAATCATCAGCCCAGCATATAAGTTCACGACCAAACCCACCTGCACCTACTAAAATCCAACGCAAACTTTTCATCTTACTGTATATCCACCATCAACTCTTAGCGAACTACCGGTTATCCACTTTGAAGAGTCCGCTAATAAAAAAACAACGGCATTCGCAATATCTTCAGCTTGACCAAAACCTAAAAGGTGTGACTGCTCGTAAGCATCAATAACTTCAACAGTACTATTTCTGATCAATCTATCATGCATAGAGGTGCTTACCGCCCCGGCGGCAATTGAATTAACACGGATTTTTCTACTTGAAAGCTCACATGAAAGAGATCTGACTAAGCCTTCAATGCCTGCTTTTGATGCTGAATATGCGGTCATCCCTTGCTGGCCTGTAACCGCAGCAACCGATGACATAAAAACGATCGATGCACCATCTTTGACAATATTTTTCAGGCTTACTGCCCTAGCTACACCAAATGCGCCATACAATGAAGCAGCAAACAACTTTTCCAAGTCAGCTTGTTTTGTTAATTTAGATGGCTTTACCATTTCCAAACCCGCCGAGTGAAAAACACCGGAGAAAGGCCCATGCAACTCGGCTAATTCTTTAATCCAACCAACTACGCTATCAGAATCAGTAATATCCTGAATGCAATAGCTATGGATATTAGGACTTTGCATTAACTGAATGGCTTCTTCAAGTCGTTGCTGATTACGCCCAACTAAAACGACTTTGCCACCACATCGGCTGATTAACTGTGCCGATGCTAAACCAATACCAGATGAAGCGCCTGTAACTAAATAAATTTGCCCGGCTAAACAATCAGAAGAAAAAATCATAGCTCCACCATTTCGACAACTTTTAAATCACCAACAGAAATTGAACAAGCAGCCCACGAATACCCGACTCCAAAACCAAACATCGCCAGCTTGCTATTTTTGTTTAGCAATTTTTCTTTTAGATCTGTAACCATTAGCAACGGGATAGAGGCTGAACTAGTATTACCATAGGAATCAATGTTGATAGGGACCTTATCTAAAGGGAGCTTAGCTTTTTTAGCCAAGTGCTTAAGCATGAACAGATTTGCTTGATGGAACAAAAAATAATCATAATCAGACTCAACGGAGCTAGAAAATTCGAATAAACGATTTACTAAGGGGGGCACGGATTTCAAGGTGAAATTAAAAATTTCACCACCATCCATGTAAAGTGAATCCATCTTGCGCCCAACAAAGCGCTCATCCGAAAACTCGGTTAAGTTCTTAAATCCCCCTTGCGGGACAATAAGATTTTTTACACCAGAACCATCCGTTCCTAAAACGAAAAAAGCACCTTCACTGTTTGATGATGACTCTAAGGCTGTTATTGTGCCTGCATCGCCAAATAAAAACACTGTCGAACGATCATTCGGGTCGATAATATTACTGATCGTATCACCAACGGCTAATAAAACACGGTTTGCAGCACCTGACTGAATTAATGTCATCCCTAACCAGAGAGCATAAGGATAACCAGAACAACCTAAGTTAACATCGAAGGCAATGCAAGACTTAGGTAGGCCAAGCTCCGCCTGTAAAGAACAAGCCGTTGCAGGCAAAACATAATCTGGTGTCTGACTTACAAAAATGATGGCATCAATCGAACTACGGTCCCAACTGAGCGCCTCAAGCAGTCTTTCCGCAGCTGCAAGACAGAGATCATGAGTAGTCACACCATCAGTAACCCAACGGCGTTTCTTTACACCGATCATTTTTATAACATCATTAATGTCGGCCTCAGTGTGACGGTCATGAAAAAAATCATTGCAAATTTCTGTCTTTGGTACGCAAGCAACAATACCTGCGATACGTGCACCAGCAATTTGCACTTCCTTCCCCATATTTGAAGCCAACATATCCATTCTTAGCCTCGCTTTGCTGCTTCAATTAACTTTTCAATATCTGCGATAGTAGAGCAAAGGCTAAGTGCTCGCCCCTCAAGCATTACATTGAAACAATCATCAACCAGTGCTATTGTTGATACAATAGCCAATGAGTCCCAAGCCACAGATTCTAAACTAAGTTCTGAAGTAATAACCTCTAAATCAACTTCAAAAATCTCAGCCATACCTTCATAAAATTCACTCATAATAAAATACCTATCTAAAAATTAAGCACACAACCAGCCCAAGAAAGGCCAACACCAAATCCAAGAAGCATTACCCTCTTCCCTCTGACAAGCTGGCCGCTCTTACGCATCTCCAACAAAGCCATAGGAATACTGGATGAAACAGTGTTACCACAAGACTCCATTAAAATGGGAAACTTATCTTCTGGAATTTTTAATTTTTTTCTTAATGAATCAAGCATGAACTTATTAGCCTGATGAAAAACAAAAAAATCAAAATCATCTCGATTCAAACCTGACTTATCAAGTATTAAATTGAATGCTTTAGGCACAACAGTCAGGGAAAAAGCCATAATTGCAGCGCCATTCATTTGCAAATTCGAGGATGTTCTGATATTACCAGAATCATCCACAACTTCTTTTTGATCAGTATCAGCGTGTAAGTTCCTAAATCCGCCAGCATCGACTTTTAAATCGTTCGCACCACTACCGTCTGTCCCAAAAACAAAACTGCCAATTGAAGATTGATCTTGTGCTGAAGATTCAACAAGCACAGTTGCTACTGCAGCATCGCCAAAAAGAGTTCGCACGCTTTTGTCATGTGGATGAATTAACTTTGTATATGTATCTGCTGTCAATAATAACACACACTTAGCAGATCCAGAAGAGATAAGCCCATGTGCCAAAGACAATCCATAAACATACCCCGAACATCCTAGATTTACATCAAGAGCCCCCGCAGAGGTAGGTATGCCCAAACGATCCTGCAAGATACAGGCAGAAGTCGGGAGAAAATAGTCAGGAGTTTGGGTACACAAGATAATAAAATCAATATCACGACGATTAACCAAACCATTTTCAAATAAAGCAGAGGCTGCATTAAATGCCAAATCAACTGCAGTTTCACTTTCACTAGCAATACGTCTAGACTTAATACCCGTTTTTAAATAAATTTTATCCGCAGTCCAGTCAGGATAAATCCGTGCCAGTTCGTCATTATTTAGCTCAAACTCAGGCAGGTAGCTTGCCATATCCAGTATACGAGTTTTTCTTTGCATGGCTGATTTATTTCCCTTTGATGGATTACTCAGGTTTTTTTGTGCCGGTAAATGGTGGCATAGTAGCCTCACCTTCAGCACTTATTCCATCACGCGCTATAACTTTTTTTATAGTGAGTAAAATAATTCTCAAATCCAGCATCATGGATCTATTATCAACATACCAAACGTCAAGATTGAACTTTTCTTCCCAACTTATGGCGTTTCGTCCATTGACTTGAGCCCACCCCGTAATACCAGGCCTAACGTCATGTCGACGCATCTGCTCAAGTGAATACAAAGGCAAATAATTCATCAGTAAAGGCCTAGGGCCTACTAAACTTAAATCACCACGCAACACGTTATATAACTGTGGAAGTTCATCAAGGCTAGATCTGCGTAGAAAAAGACCAAATGGAGTTAAGCGTTTCGCATCGGACAGAAGTTGACCAGATGCATCTCTCGCATTGTTCATGCTCCGAAACTTGTAAATTTTAATAGGTCTACCACGAAGACCTGGACGCAACTGCACAAATAAAATTGGTCGGCCCAGTTTACTAGCTACAAGAATAGCAACTACAAAAATAATTGGCATGAGTACCACTAGAGCACACAGCGCAAAAACAAAATCAAAAGCACGCTTCATAAAAATGCACACATCATCACTTGATAATCAACTGGTTAAAAATTTCACTAAACCGCCTAACACCAATTTGCAATGACAAATTTTTGTGATAAAAACTCTCAGCATTTAACCCGATTTCTAATAACTCTTCCTGTCTCTTATTCGCCAAAAGCTCAACAGCTCTAGCTAAGGCCATAGAATCTTCAGGATCAATACATACTCCTGCTTTTGCTTGCTTGATTAAGTCAGCTGCATCCCCCTTTACACCCATTATTATTGGTTTGCCAACGGCAAGGTATGCCTGCGTTTTTGATGGAATAGTGATTGAAAACAAAGGATCATCTTTAAGATGAACAAGCAACACATCCGCAGCCCCCAAGGCAGCGCCCACAGCGCTCATGGGAATGCGTGGCATAAATAAAACATTACTTATATTTTCATTTTCAACACGCTGTTTTAATCGACCAACCTCAACTCCATCACCTATCATAACAAACTGGGCACGGGGTACATCCACTTTGACTAACTTAGCCGCATTTAGCACAGCATCCAACCCTTGCGCCTTCCCCATATTGCCGGCAAAGACGATATTGAATCTACCATAAAATTCATGGGCATAAGAATGGTTTAATTCGTAATTCTTTAGAGAGTTTTCATCACACCAATTATAAACAACCTCAATCTTTTGTGCTGCAACCCCTCTTTCAATTAATTTTTTCTTAAATCCAGGAGCAAGAACTACTAATTTTGAAGCTGATCTATATACAAATTTGCACAATACAGAAACAATAGAAAGTACATATTTATTTCTAACCATGCCGGTAGCTGTGAGCGTATCTGGCCATAAGTCCTGAATATCATAAACAAATGGCACCCGTCTGAATAATGAAACAATAGATGCTGACAACCCAACAGTCAAAGGTGGATGGTAAACATAAACCACATCGGGCTTACCCACAGCAAAAAGCCCATAGAGACATGAGCTAATAGCAAAGCTTACATAGTTAAAAATCCTTTTCAAGGCAGAACCGTCATGGCTTGGATACAAAGGGACCCGATTAATCCGAATTCCATCAATGTACTCAATCTGACGCCACTTAACTTTGTACCCAGGGTAAACCTTTCCCCCCGGATAATTTGGAAAGCCAGTAATTACCTCGACCTCGTGACCCTCAGCTTGAAGGGCACGTGCAAAAACCAAGCCTTTGAAAGTAGGTTCAGGATCGAACCACTGGGTAATTAACAAAATTCGCACATCAATCCTTAATTTTTCTTCCAAACTACACGATTCACATAGTCGGTATAACTATGGATAATGCGTACGACTTTATCAGATACATTCGGCATCGAATAATCAGCAACAGGTCGCAATAGACGAATGTTGGAACGAGGCTGATCCACCAAGATTTCCAATGCCTGTAATACCCGTTCAATATCAAGCCCAGTCATCATCACAGATGCTTCTTCCATCGCTTCAGGGCGTTCGTGTGCTTCACGAATATTAACAGCAGGAAAATTCAAGATTGATGATTCTTCCGAGATTGTTCCACTGTCAGATAGTACTGCCCTTGCATCCCGCTGCAAGCGCACATAATCTTTAAAGCCTAACGGTTTTAATAAATTTACCAAAGGGTGAAATTGAATGCCTTTTGCATCAATCCGTTTTTGAGTGCGTGGATGGGTAGAAACAATGACTGGCTCGCCATATTTTTCGGCGACACCATTAAGTGTTTCGGCCAGCTTCGCCAAATTAATATCAGAATCGATATTTTCTTCGCGGTGTGCGCTAACCACAAAATATTTACCAACATCTAAACTCAAGCGGTTCAAAACATCTGAATTATCAATACCCTCTTGGTAATGCATCAATACCTCATACATTGGGCTACCAGTTTTAATAATTCGATCTGCAGGCAAACCTTCACGCAAAAGATATTCACGTGCTATGTCACTATATGTCAAATTAATATCGGCAGTATGATCGACAATTTTCCTGTTCGTTTCTTCTGGTACTCGCTGATCAAAACAACGATTTCCTGCTTCCATATGGAAAATTGGAATCTTACGGCGTTTAGCTGGAATTGCCGCCAAACAGCTATTTGTATCACCCAAAACCAGCAGTGCATCTGGCTTGACTTCATCCAAAGCTCCATCAACAGCAATTATGACTTGCCCAATTGTTTCCGCCGCATTTTTACCAGCTGCATTCAGGAAAAAATCGGGCTTGCGAACACCTAAATCATCAAAGAAAATTTGATTTAATTCATAATCATAATTTTGCCCTGTATGAATCAAAGTATGATCACAATATTGATCCAGTTTAGCCAAAACACGCGATAGGCGAATAATTTCTGGGCGAGTACCAACTACTGTCGCTACTTTTAATTTTTTCATTCTCTTTAATCTCTTTAGACCTCATGTGAAACAGTGTCTGGCCTCTGGCGATCAAATATTTCATTTGCCCAGAGCATCACAACCATTTCATCTTGCCCAATATTTGTAATATCATGTGCCCAACCTGGAATTGTTTCTACAATTCTCGGCTCAGCACCTTTGGTAATAAGCTCAATTCGCTCACCCGTTAAGATATGGCGAAAACCAAACTTAGCCTCCCCCTTAATAACCAGGAATTTCTCTGTTTTAGTATGGTGATAATGCCCACCACGTGTAATTCCTGGATGTGCGGTGAAGAAAGAAAATTGACCGCAATCGGGGGTCTTTAGCATCTCGACAAAAACACCTCGTGCATCACCGTAACTGGGTACTTGATAGGAAAAATCATCCGTTGCCAAATAGCTAACGTAGGTTGAATACAAAGCACGGACCAAACCTGTACCAACAGCCTCGGTAACCAGGGTATCTCTACTAGACTTAAATTTAGCAATGATTTCAGCAACATACCCTACTGTTGTATTGTAAACTGGAGATATATCTATTTGCCCTGAGGGGAGTTGCAAAGTCAGCAATGAGATAAAACTTTCGCAAACATCATCAATATAGACTAGCTGCAATGGCGCATTTGCATCGTTAATTGTAATCGGCAAATTATGCGCTGTATTATGGCAAAATGTTGCAACTGCGGAATTATAATTGGGACGACACCATTTACCAAATACATTTGGCAATCGATAAATATACACTGATGCGTGACTTTTGATTTGGTATTCGCGCAATATATCTTCTGCAGCTAATTTACTATTTCCATAAGGGTTATCAATCTCTGCCTGAATTGATGAAGTATATACAATCGGCACCGAACGATCTAGGCCATTTAAAGCAGCAATAATTTCATCAGTTAATCCTACATTACCACTGTGAAATTCACTCACATCTTTTGGCCTATTAATCCCCGCAAGATGGTATATAAAATCAGCTTTTTTTAAGCCTTCGTGCAAATCAGCAGAAGTGGACTCACGATCAATACAAATAATATCTTGATAGCCAGCCTCTTTTAAATGTACTCGCAAGTTTTTACCAATAAAACCATTGGCGCCAGTGATTAAGATTTTCATTCCTTAATCCTCTACCTGCACATTTTTGCCAGCATGAATCCCACGAATAAATTCAAGCTTATACAATAGCTTTTTCATGCTTTCGATATCAAGTCGCTCTGTATTATGAGAATTGTAATCTTCTACCTCAGAAATCCGAGCATCGCCCTGTTCAACAAACTTTCCATAATTCAAGTCACGTAAATCAGGTGGTACGCGGTAATAGCCACCGTGATCTTCGGCGGCCACCATTTCTTCTCGGCTCAATAATGCCTCGTATAGTTTTTCACCATGTCGGGTACCAATGACATTCACTTGATGATCTGGTTTTCCTACTATATCTAGCAAAGCACGAGTCAATACTTCAACAGTAGCTGCTGGCGCTTTTTGTACAAAAATATCACCATTTTTACCATGCTCAAATGCGTATAGAACTAGCTCTACAGCATCATCCAAAGTCATCATGAAACGTGTCATTGATGGATCAGTAATTGTAATGGGCTTACCTGCACGAATTTGCTCGATAAACAGCGGAATTACCGAACCACGCGAAGCCATCACATTACCGTAGCGTGTACCACAAATCACAGTCTTACTATCATCCACATTACGTGATTTAGCCACCATGACTTTTTCCATCATGGCCTTTGAAATTCCCATGGCATTAATTGGGTAAACTGCTTTATCTGTGCTCAAGCAAACAACACGCTTCACACTATTTACAATAGCTGCCTCCAAAACATTTTCAGTACCTAGAACATTAGTCTTAACAGCTTCCATGGGATGGAATTCGCATGATGGGACCTGCTTCAAAGCAGCGGCATGATAGATATAATCAACACCTCGAGTCGCATTCAAGACTGATTGGTAATCTCGCACATCACCTATATAAAACTTCAATTTAGAATTATTATATTTTTTACGCATATCATCTTGCTTCTTTTCATCTCTAGAAAAAATGCGTATCTCAGCAATTTCAGATTTCAAGAACCGTTTCAATACCGCATTACCAAACGATCCCGTACCACCTGTAATTAACAATGTTTTATCTTTGAACATATCAGCAATCATACAAACCTCATAATTTACACGCGCTAGTGCGCACATCACTATTTATGCATACCCCAAGCACAAGGCCCAATGCTAACATACCAGTACCCGAGAATAGATATGGGTTCAATGCGGAGCTAAACAGAAACAGAATCATGCCATAATATAACCATTCAAATTCCCTTTCGTTACTCTTCAAATATCCCAATGGAAGAATCAAACCTATCAATAAAAGAATGACTCCAAATATCACGCCATAAACTCGTAACAGCTCAAGATAAGTCAATTCAACTTTACTAGCGCCATCAGTTGTAATTAGACTAGAAAATTCAGCATTCCAAGTATGCGCATTAAACCCTTGACCGAAAAGGAAAGTCACTGCATCTGCAAACATCTCTCCATATACCGGCAGGTATTCTAGCTTTGTAGCGTTGCTATGATCGGTTGAATCAAACATAGCGAAGACAACTTGAGTTGCTTCAACACCTATAATCAACGTTGCAAAAAAAAGGGCCGCAGTGAATATTTTTTTATTTTTATGAAAAAGTACCACCCCAAGGATAACAAAACCACATATCTGTGCAGTCCTTACTCCTGTCAAACAGAGTGCGGCAGTAGGAATAATTGCCTGTATTAAACAAAAAAAACTACCCTCTTTCAAATAGTCACTAACAGCTTTACATGCGACAATAGAAATTACAGGCGATGCAATATAGTAGACATATGGAATTTCAAATCCTGCATACTCTCTGACACCTAAGTACAAGACACCTTTTTCAACAAGGAAATATAACAAATCGAGCGTATAACCATTCCAATATGCAAAGTAAGTATATATCACAAGAAGCGACAGACAATTCAGCGACAGCACCATACCATTCATAGACCACTTTAAATTACTCGGTCTTAAATAAGTAATTGTCACCATTAAGTATATTGCTGATGCTATATATGAAGTATCAATAAACTCTTGCCGAAGTCCACCTCTAATTTGAGCGACGATCAATCCATACAAAACCAAAAAAATCGACATGCTTACTATAACAAAAACCACGGCAAGCTTTCTGTCAGAGCTAGTAGTCTTTAATCTTAGTCCATCAATCAAATACAACATAAAAATTGGTGCAAGTAGTATTTTATTCAGCGAAAAAAAACTACCTACTGGATCAAACACCACCCCAAACCATAAAAGGATGAGTATAACGCCGACCATTTAGACTCCACTCATGCAAAATTTTCTTAAATCAAAGTTTCCAGAGATCCCGATTCAGTCGATAACTTGATAGAAAAACCAGAAGCTGTGATAAATTCATGAATTTATTGGGGCCAATTACCTTGAGAATCAAACGCATAATCACATTAACAACCTTTATTTTATTAAGGTTGGCGTTTTTATCTTTAAATCCCATTGCTGAGTAGTTGCTATCTTTAACATACAAACCATTTTTTTTTGCAAACTTACCCACAACTCCATCACTATCAAATGGATCATGCTGCTCTGGTAGCTCATCATAGATCGACGCATACGCACGCCGCAAAGATGGCGATATATAGCTACCATCACTCATATAATCGAATGTATATGCAATTTTTGGTACTAGTTTCTTAGTTTCACTTAGTTCTTCTGCATAAATTCTTGAAACAGCCAAAAGATCTTGGCGTTTTTTCTCTTTATCTACAAATGGACGTTTGCTTAGCAATTCAATACACTCTTCATTAAAAGAGCTAAAATGAAAGAATATCAACGGGTAATTTTCGTTAACAACAAAATCACCATTATTATTTATCCCAATTTTACGTTCGTGCGCATTCCAGAATGCAACGTTATATCCAAGATTAAATGATATGTAAATTCCAGGGAAAAAACATGGCGCGATAGACACCCACTTTTGATCAGTTGATAGACCAAACTGCGTCTCAAAATAGCATAAATTTAAACAACGTTCATTCCACCACTTTAGAAAGCGTAAAGCCTCTTCATCCTGAGAAACCGCAAAAAACCCTAGATTGAAAGAACCGAAGCGCATCATACCCACATCACCAGGTTCATGTGGGGTCACATAATGCGGAGTTAAAACGATTGCATGTGATTCCAAATCATCAAAAATAGGTTGAATGGATGAAAAACAGAATGTGTCTGGATCCAAAAAAACAACATTTTTATGTAACTCGAGCAACTTCAACGCAAGGTAGGGTTTCAAGCTGGTGCTAAACTCTGTAATATCATATTTAAATGCATATTTTTCTAAACCCTCGAGCCCAACGTCTTCGATCCAAATGATTTCTGCAAAAACAAAATCAGTATTGATTTCTTGCCTACGATCAAAAATATAAATCTTTAGCCTAATTGCATTATTCGCATAGAGCGATTTTGCCAATGCAAGTGCCTTTGGTAAATAGGCAATATTGCACACCGAAAAAACAGCCGAATTAGCAATTGACAAATTATTTTCCATTACTTCCACACCCGAATACATTTAAAAGTCTAACGATCGCTTGACTTAGCATATAAATGCTAAGCTGTCTTGCCAACTCCCGAGCAAATGAAAACTCTCCACTCGCAATACTTTTGAACAAAAGACGACTAGACGAAAAAATGTAGTCTTTTATGCGAAAGAATGGATATGCTCTCATCCTTAGCTTTAATCCAAAGATCTTATAAGTTAAGTCATCTTGCTCTGATACATGATCAAATCCAGGTGCATTAGAAACTTCAATAATTATTTTCTTTCTAATCTTACACCTTAGGCAAAATTCGTAATCAACACCATCAACAAAAAAGGATGGATCATGCCAACCAATTTCTTTTAAACATTCCAAGTTGAACAGCGTACCACTATTAATCGCCAATTTTACATTAGAAATGGCTGGCTCAAAACCAATCAACTCTTTTCTTCTTCCGCTAAAAAGAATTGCACACGCATTATAAAAATCGACCGTTGGATCTTCGCAACATTTCATTATAAAAAGAATTGTTTCTGGCGTTATCACTGTATCTTGATCGAAAAAAATCAGCGCTTTTTTTCCGTCTGAATATGCGCGATTTGCTAGATCATACAATCCTTTACCTAGTCCGTAATTTTTAGCGTTCTTCTCATAGAAAATATTACCACCCGCCCCAATTGCATGCCCTCCTTCAATCAATGAAGTCGAGTTATCAAATATATAAATACTGACACCCAATTCGGAAATTTTTTGCAAACGATCAAAAAAAGAATCTTTTGGTTGATATAAAACAAAGCCTAATGCAAACGTATTAATACTCACACCCCCCTCCCGCAAGTCTTACTAGCAAAAACCAGCAAAACGACCAAATCGATGAATGCCCTTGCAGTCCATGCTATTGCGGCCCCGATCAATCCAAAGTATTTCATAAAAAGGAGTAACATTGGAATATAGATAACGAATTCAACTAAATGGATTTGCGCCGTTACTTTTGCGCCTCCACTTGCCTGGATTGAACAATGTGGCACTTGTGCAATACCATTGAACATCACCCCCAGTGCCAATATAATTGCTACATTACTTGTTTTCTCGGCAAAATCAGCATTAATCCATAATGACAATCCAGGATGCGCAATTATACTAACAATACAAAAGATCCCGATCATTAAAAATGAAGTGTACTTCAATGATTTAATGTATATATTTCTATAGTCAACCAAACTGACCGCTCTAAGTTGAGCGAAGCGTGGGAATAAAGCTGCGGTGTATGCAGCCGGTATAATGAGTAATCTTGTTAAAAACTCTGCTGGCACTGTATATAATGCAACAGTGGCTGCCCCTAAATAATAAGAAATCAAAAATCTATCCGAAATTACCATCAAGGGACTTACTAAATTTGAAACAGTCATCCATGCTCCAAATTTAAATAAGCTCTTTGCTGATCTTATATCGTACAACGTGACAATTCCAAAAATCCTTACAATAGCCTGAGTGGTTATTGCGTGAAAAACCAGAATTACCAGTCTAGCAAACACAATGCTAAATACAATCCACTCGATTGAAGGACCGACAAAGTAAATTACAGCTGCAGGCAATATAAAATTTGCCAACCCTAAAACCAACTTTAATTGGTTCACTATTTTGAACTTTTCAAACGCCTCTAGTATACCTTTAAGTCCAGCGGTTAACGCTGCTAGTGGAATCCCAAATGCCGCAATCAACAGGCTATGATAGGTATGTTCCTCTAGGGCCGGGCTAACATTAAGGAGTTTATATCCTAAACTTTTTGCTCCAAAAGCGAATATAAACAAGCCTAGCAACCCTGCTGCGCCTATTATATACAACCCTATTCTTGCAGTTTTTTCTAGTTGAACAAACTCATTCAAAGCTCTCTTTTCTGCAATACTTTGGGTTAGAGCACGTCCGAGACCAAAATCAAACAGGCTAAAATACCCAATCATTGCCCAAATAAGTGTCAGAACCCCAAAAAGTTCTACACCTAAGTTTTTAATCAAATAGGGAATTGTTAGCAACCCAATTAACATGGGAGCAGCGGAGCCAACTAGATTCCATACAGTATTATTTCTTATTGACATTATCTTTAGTTAAAAACAGTTTAAACTCACCAACAACACCACTACTGATAGCACCACAAGCTCAGTTCCGCATTTATTAGCAATCCGCTAAGGTTTTATCGAACTTCGACAGACAAACCATTCATCTAAATCAAATCAACATCACTTTAACGATCAATCATAGTAAAAAACACACCAGAAAGACGCCTCACACAAAATCAATCTGCAACTTTGGCACTTTAATCGCCCCACAAAAAATCTTTTTAACCTCAATTAACTAAGTTATCTCGATTTCCAAGCTTTTATAATTTGCTCGATAATATTAGAACTTCCCTCTGCCGCTCTTAATTTTATTAGCATCTCAGAAGCAAATGCCCATATACTCACGATAAATAGCGCTGAACATGATGACAGCAAGACGATCAAGGCTCGTTTCGGACCAGACTTTTCATCCGGAATCTCAGCCATTGTCATTTTTAGCTCATCACGCTCTTGTTTATTTAGAAGTTCAATGCGTCGATCCAATCTGTCAATTAATGCATTCCAATATGCCTGCTGCTGTAAGTTATCTACTGCTGCGATCCAAACGGCATTATCAAAACCGACTGCACGTTTTGCCATACCTTCTGTCACTAATCGCTGCAAACTGGTCAATTGACTTTGCAATCGAATCAGCTCCGCCTGCATCATATCAGACGTATTATTGCTCGCAGGTCCAACACCTTGCAAAGTTGTTTCCGCCTGAATCGCTGCCAAACTTGTAATACCGTAACGATCGGTGGCGGACAATTGATTAATAACCTCGACGAATTTATTCTGTTTAATTACTTCGTCTAATTTGACTTTATTTTTTATTGCCAATTGACGACGAGTTTCAAGTTCATAACGTTGTTTTGATACATCCAACAAGCGGAGGTTATACAAATTTTGCTGCAATGCTACCCCCATGCGATTAGCTAATTTAGCAGCGAAATCTGGGCTAAAATCAGTAGCTGCTACATCAAGGAAACCATCCTTAGTATTTAAGGTAACCTTCACAGCATCATTCATTTTTTTTCTTGTTGATTTTTTGGTCTTAGTTTGATAATGCTCGGCTAATTTTAGATCTTTTGAGACTTGTTCTAGTACTTGCTCATTGGTTAACACCCAATTGTACGTAGCCGCATTTTTGGAAGGTGCAATTTTGAGAGTTGCAGTGTATTCATCAGGAAGGCTATAAGCAAACAGTGCGGCTGTTAGACCAGCAAGTATTGGCATACCAATAATTTTCTTTTTATGCCTGGCCAATACCAGCACTAAATTAAAAACTGAATTCTCATCACTAGGAGGGTTTGCAACTATTTGTTCAACGGCCATGCTGTACTCTTGTCTTAGAATTTGATTGCTTGTTGCGTGCTTTTTTCAACAGCAACCAGTGTATGTGGACTGTAATTATTTTATCTAGCGGCAATAAAATGCCGTACATTTGCAAGCAAAAACCCGCCTTTAGGGCGGGTTTCCAACCTCACTTGCAAGGAGCAGATTTGCCACGGTTGTTAGACTCGGGGCAAGTTGTAATCAAACACCTCACGCACCACTTGCTCAGCACCGGTCTTATTCACAAGCACTGCATGCATAATCGGCAACTCACCTACCACTGTAATCAGTCGTCCGACCTCTTTCAGCTGGGCGAGTAGTTCGCCGGGAACTTGGGCAAATGATGCGGCAGCAATAATCGCATCAAACGGTGCTTGCTGGCTAGTCAGGGATGACGATACTTCAACACTCACATTCTTAATATTGGCTGCCTTCAGCGCCGCGGTTAGCTTAGCGGCTTGGTCAGCACAGGCTTCGAGTACAAACACTTGCGCACAGAGGCCTGCCGCCAGCGCAGCGAGGTAGGCGGTACCGGGGCCGACGATCAGCAGTTTGTCGGTGGCTTTGAGTTGAATTTCCTGCAGCAGGCGGGCTTCTACTTTCGGGGCCAGCATCAGTTGGCCATTGCCCAGCGGCAGCTCAACATCGACGAAGGCCAGTTCTTTTTTATCGGCGGGTACGAAGTCTTCCCGGCGGGTATTGAGGACACGATCAAGCACGGCGGAGTCCAGAACGTTCCAAGGGCGAATTTGTTGTTCAACCAGAAAGTAGCGTGCTTTTTCCCAATCCATGTTTGTGTAACCTCAAAGCGGGGCCAGATTCGGCCCGTGTTAGTCGAATAGATCTTGCAATTATCCCACAAGTCTTTTAGTTTCACATTCATTGAATCGCTAGGGGTTCTGGACTGCGGTCACAATGTTGCAAGATCTTGCCATTGCCCGCCCTCCGGATGAGATACACCCTTGGAACCTGACCCGGCTAATACCGGCGTAGGGAAGCGAGTTCGCCATTCGTGCGCCCTCCTTGCTCCAAATCCCCAGCGTCTCATGCTTTTGATACAGCCGGCTTTTCGTCCGGCACAAAGACAGGAGATACCCCATGAACGCCAAGATCGATTTCGTTGCCACCGAAGCGGTGGTAGATTCGGCCGCTATTCAGCCGCTGCCCAATTCGCGCAAAGTGTATGTCACCGGCTCGCGCCCCGATATTCAAGTGCCGATGCGTGAAATCAGCCAGGACGACACCCCCACCATGTTTGGCGGCGAGCAAAACCCGCCGATCTATGTTTACGACTGTTCTGGCCCCTATACCGACCCACAAGCTACCATCGATGTACGTAAAGGCCTGGCGCCGATTCGTGCGGCCTGGATCGCTGAGCGCGATGACACGGAACAACTGGATGGCCTGACCAGCGAATATGGCCGCATGCGTGAGGCCGATACCAGCCTCGATCATTTGCGCTTTGAGCTGCAACGCAAACCACGCCGCGCCAAAGCCGGCCAGAACGTCACCCAAATGCATTACGCCCGCCGCGGCATCGTTACCCCTGAGATGGAATACGTGGCGATTCGCGAAAATCTGCAGCGTGAAAAATACATCGAAAGCCTGCAAGCACTGGGTGCCAAGGGCGAGAAAATGGCCAAGATGATGTTGCGTCAGCACGCGGGCCAGAATTTCGGCGCCAATATCCCGGAAAAAATCACCCCCGAATTCGTGCGCGATGAAATCGCCGCTGGCCGCGCGATTATTCCGAACAATATTAATCACCCTGAATCCGAGCCGATGATTATTGGCCGCAATTTCCTGGTGAAAATCAATGGCAATATCGGTAATTCGGCCGTCACTTCATCGATTAACGAAGAAGTCGACAAAATGACCTGGGGGATTCGCTGGGGCGCCGATACCATCATGGATCTCTCCACCGGCAAAAACATCCACGAAACCCGCGAATGGATTTTGCGTAATTCGCCCGTGCCGATTGGCACCGTGCCGATTTATCAGGCGCTGGAAAAAGTGAACGGCAAGGCCGAAGACCTGACTTGGGAATTATTCCGCGATACGCTGATCGAGCAAGCAGAGCAAGGCGTGGATTACTTCACTATTCATGCCGGCGTGCTGCTGCGCTATGTGCCACTCACCGCCAATCGCATGACCGGCATCGTGTCGCGCGGCGGCTCGATCATGGCTAAATGGTGTCTGGCGCATCACAAAGAAAACTTCCTGTACACGCATTTCGCGGAAATCTGCGAAATCATGAAGCAATACGATGTGGCCTTCTCGCTGGGCGACGGCCTGCGCCCAGGCTCGGTGTGGGATGCCAATGATGAAGCACAGCTGGGCGAGCTCAAAACCCTGGGTGAGCTGACGCAAATCGCGTGGGAACACGATGTGCAGGTCATGATCGAAGGCCCGGGCCACGTGCCGATGCAGCTGATCAAAGAAAACATGGATAAAGAGCTGGAATGGTGCCACGAAGCGCCGTTCTATACGCTTGGCCCACTCACCACCGACATCGCGCCCGGCTACGATCACATCACTTCGGCGATTGGCGCGGCGCAAATTGGCTGGTATGGCTGCGCGATGCTGTGTTATGTCACCCCGAAAGAGCACCTGGGTTTGCCGAATAAAGATGATGTGAAAGAAGGCATCATTACCTACAAGCTGGCCGCCCACGCCGCCGACTTGGCCAAGGGCCATCCGGGCGCGCAGATTCGGGATAATGCACTCTCGAAAGCCCGCTTTGAATTCCGCTGGGAAGATCAATTCAATCTGGGGCTGGATCCGGATCGGGCGCGGAGCTTCCACGACGAAACGCTACCAAAAGAAAGCGCCAAAGTTGCGCATTTCTGCTCGATGTGCGGCCCGCACTTCTGCTCGATGAAAATCACGCAAGACGTGCGTGAATTTGCCGAGCAGCAAGGCCTGCAAGCCAACGAAGAGGCCCTGCACAAAGGCATGGAAGCCAAAGCCATCGAATTTGTGAAAGGCGGCGCCAAACTGTACGACAAAGCCTAATGGGTATAGCCAGCAAGGCATTTATTGATAATGCTTTGCTGGCAATACACCTTCTGGGTATTTTAAAGCGCAGCTTCGGCTGCGCTTTTTTTCTTGCCCCGACCTCACGGCTGTTGCAGCGCGCAAAACGCCACGCACTCGGCTATAAAGAGCACAGCAGCCACCGACTGGCGGCCCATGCTTACAATCTCGCTATCCCCTTGTATATTCAAAATTGCTAATATACGCCACTCATTCACTGGGAGGCTCCCATGTTCGAGCACGATGACTGGCTGCAAGACGACGATGAGGCGAGCGCCAATGCGCCGCACGCCGCGCCGCCATGGAAAATCGCCATCATTGATGACGAACCCGATATCCACCTGATGACCCAGCTATCGCTGAAAAAGGCCAGCTATCGGGAGCGCCCGCTGCAATTGATTTCGGCCTTTAGCGCGCGCGAAGGCTTCGAGCTGCTGCACGCCCAACCCGATATCGCCATGATCTTGCTCGATGTGGTCATGGAAACCGAAGACGCCGGCCTGCGGCTGGTGGAGCGTATTCGACAAGAGCTGGGCAATCAGCGCGTGCGGATTGTGCTGCGCACCGGCCAGCCCGGCCAGGCGCCCGAGCGGGCGGTGATTAGCCGCTATGATATTAATGATTACAAATGCAAAACCGAGCTCTCGGCCGATCGCCTGTATTCCAGCGTGATTTCCTCGCTACGCAGCTATGAATTACTGAGCGAGCTGGAAGCTCAATCGGCGCAGCTTTCGTCGATTATTCAGCTCAGCGCCAATGCCGTGGCCTATTTTGGCCCGGATGGGCTGCTGGCCTACGCCAATCAGGGGCTCAGTGAGTTACTACTGCAGCCGCTCGAGCAACTGCTAGGCCAACCTTTAGCCAGCACCAGCGCGGCGTTGCAGGCACAAGAAGTTTGCCATGTGCATACCTTTCGCCCTTTG
Source organism: Chitinibacter sp. ZOR0017 (assembly GCF_000799095.1). Taxonomy (NCBI): domain Bacteria; kingdom Pseudomonadati; phylum Pseudomonadota; class Betaproteobacteria; order Neisseriales; family Chitinibacteraceae; genus Chitinibacter; species Chitinibacter sp. ZOR0017. The sequence goes on from NZ_JTLG01000034.1 coordinate 131,232, forward strand.
GTGCTTGAGCAATTGCCGGCGCTGCTGGCCGCCGAGCCCAGCGGTTTGAATCTCTTGCTGCGCCGCCCCAGCTTGCGCTACATCCACCTCAAAGGCCAGCATACGCCCGATGGCGGTTTGGTCTTGTATCTGCGCGACATCACTCGCGAAACCGAGCTGGAGCGGATGAAAAGCGAGTTTCTCAGCCATGCAGCTCACGAATTACGCACCCCCATTGTTAGCATCCGCGGCTTTACCGAGCTGATGCTGCATCGCCAGCTCTCAGCCGAGCAAAGCCGCGATATGCTGGAAACCATCCATCGGCAAAGCCTGCGTTTAAGTGATCTGGTCAGTGATTTACTGGATCTGGCCAAGCTGGAAGCCGATGGCGCCACGAGCTTGCAACTGAGCCAATGCAGCTTGCCGCAGTGCCTAGAGGGCGCCGTACAGAGCATCTTTGGCAGCGAACGCGGCCGGCTTAGCCTGCAATTGGCCAGCGATTTGGCGCCGCTTGAGGCCGATGCGGCAAAACTACAGCAAGCCTTGCGGCAAATTTTAAGCAACGCCCTGCTCTATTCCGCGCCTGATAGCCCGATTGTGATTACCGCCGTCACGCAAGCGCGGCATGCGCAGACTGGCTTGCAGCTGGAAATTCGCGATCAGGGCATCGGCATGAGCCCGGAGCAACTCAACCACGCCTTCGAACGTTTTTATCGCGCCGATACCTCCGGCCACCTGCCCGGCACCGGCCTTGGTCTGGCGCTGGTCAAGGAAATCATTGGGCTGTTGGGTGGTGAAGTCTGGCTCACGAGCCAGCTGGGGGTGGGCACCAGCGTGTTTGTGTGGCTGCCTACTGCCGCGTCTCACCCCGCCAGCAGTACCCCCAACAGCATACCCACTACGGTATAGCCCGCTAGCCAAAATCCTATATAGCATTCAAGGCTATACCCATTAATGCAAGCCAAAGCGGGCTTTCGCCTGTAGCAGGGTGGGCCCGGCCATTACTTTGGCCACCGCCGTCGCCAGCCGCTGCTGCAAGGCGGGGCTGACTTTGGGGTTGGCCATCAGGAAGACCGGCGTGGTGGTCAGCGGTAGCGGAGTAAGAGTGGCCAGCCCTGGCAAACCGCTGCGCCAGATCGCATACAAAATCACATCGCGACTACCGCACAGCGCATCCAGCCGCCCCACATCGAGCATGCGCACGCCCTGATCAAAGTTGTTCACTTCATTAAATTTGGGCTGGGTTTTCTGCAGCAACGGCTGACAGCCGCCGCGCAAACGGCCGACGTCTTTACCGGCCAGCTCGCTCAGACTCTGCCAACGCGCGCCGCGCGCGGGCCACAGCACCAGATCCAGCTGATAAATCGCCCCCAATGCACTGGCCTGCGCCGGATTCACCGCATCGCGATTCACCAGTGCCAGATCAGTCTCACCATCATTGAGCATGCGCACCACCCGCGCAAAGGGCACGATCTGATAGCGCAAGGCAATGCCGGATTCTTTGGCCACGGCATTGAGCACATCCAGATAAATGCCCATCTGCCGCCCATCTGGTGCCAGAAAGGCATGTGGAATTACCTCGGGTAACACCACCGTAAGCGGCGCCGCCCGCACCGGCGCTGCGAACGCGACGTAGAACCACAGCATGGCGCACAGCAGGGCAAAGCGCTTCATCGCACTCACATTTAAAGTTCACCTGCCTACACTCTAGCGATTCGCCTGCCCGCCGCCTAGCCAGAAAAAGAAAAACCCGCCATGCAATACATGGCGGGTGGGGTATTGCCTTGTAGATCTTTGCTAGCAATGCCTAGCAGCAGATACACCGTGATGTATCTGCTACCAAGTGCGGCTTAGAAACTACCGGCGGCTTTTTGCGGGAATTCCTGCTTGGTGGCAAAGGTTTTCCCATTCACGGTCAACACATAGTTGCTTGGCCCCGCAATCGGCAGATTGTAGGTCAGTCCGATGGTTTTGGTGGCGCCAATGGCCAGCGCTGGCAGGCTCACTTCCACGGTATGGAAATCGCCTTTGTAGCCACCGATATTGCTGCCGGTGTGCTCGCTGGCCACCACGGTAACGCCGCTGCCTTGCATGGTATTCGGTGCCGACACCGGATACTGGAAGGTCAGCTTGCTACCGGCCGGAATCGCCTTGCCTGTGTTGTTGATCAATTGCAGCTTCGGCTCGATCGGATAGTTTTTCTCGCCCAGTGCGTAGTTCACCAGGTCGATTTTCACATCCAAGACTTGCGCTGGCATGGCCGTTTTCGCACGGGTATTGCCATACGGCGCCGCGGTGCGGAATTTATTCGCCAGCAAGGTCGAAAGCGTAGAACCGGGCACATACTGCCCTTTGCTGCCGTTCAGGTTGGTGCGATTGGCATCCCAATCGTAGTCGCCTGCCAGCTCCCAGTTCATGGCGCCGCCAATCCCGTTTTTGATAATCCAGTCGGCCTTGATCGCCATCGATTCTTCATCTTCGGTCGACAGGAAGACTTTCTTCTGCTCATTCCACAGCCATGGTGCCACCAGCGTTGGATCAAAGTAGCGATCGTATTTGCCCACGATGTCGGCAGCAGTGAAGCCCCAGTCTTTCAGATAATCACCGGCAATGCCTTTTTCAAGGTTTTTCGCATGCCACATCGGATTCGAACCCGCGTCTTCGACGCTGCCTTTTTCATCGACATCAAACCAGATATTGTCGATGCCTTTGGCGCCGATGCCACATGGGGCTTCCACGCCCGGTGGGCAGGTATTGGTCGAAGCAGTGCCCCACAGACCATGATTGCCACCGGTTACATTCGACCAGCCGCGGGTGTAATACGGCACGCCCACGTTGATCCGGCCGGCCGGTACGGCACCACGGTAATAGTGATACGCCCAGTCGGTATTCAGGTAGCCGATGTTTTGGTATTGCGGATCGGTATACACCTGCCAGAAGGCCAGCTCGCCATCTTTGCCATCGTCATACAGCGCGGCATTGGGGCCCACAAACTGATTCCAAGTGCCATGCAGGTCGTAACTCATGACGTTCACGAAATCGAGATACTTGATGGCCTGGAAGGCTTCCATCCCGCGCAGCAGATAGCCCGAAGCCGGTACGGCGGCGGTGAGCTGATAGTATTTGCCATCAGCAACGGCCGCGGTATCCAGTTTCTCGCGCAGGGCGCGCATCAGCTCGCGATACGCGGCTTGCAGGCCTTTTTGCCGTGGCGTAGCAAAGGACCAATCCAGCGGATTGCCCGAGTTTTCCATGGTGGTTGGATATTCATAATCAATATCCACACCGTCAAAACCATACTGACGGATAAAGGCCACGGCCGAGTCAGCAAAGGCATTGATACCAGCGGTATTCACCGTGCCATCGGCGTTGGTGGTCATGCTATAGAAGCCACCAGAGGCCACACGTTTGCCATCGCCACCAAAGTAGCCGCCGGTTTCCGCCCAGCCACCAATCGACACCAGCGTACGCACGCCGGGGTGCTGTTTCTTGTATTTATTCAGCTGGTTGAAATGGCCTTGATAGCTATAGCTGGCATCCATGGCCGCTTCGGGGATATTCGGCCAGGTCATCTGGGTGGATTCATTCCCGGCAACATCGGCATTCACCGACACTTTATTGCTGCCATCCACATGGGCAAACGCATAATTAATATGCGTCATTTGATTCCACGGAATATTGTGCGCGAGGAAAGTGCCCTGTTTCGGGTCTTTACCGGTACGCCAGTTGGCAAAGTAACCAATATTGCGGCGCTGCAGACCATTGGCCAGCTTTTCGCGGCCAGCGGTGTCATAAGCCAGGCAATACGGCACATTGGCCACACTGCTCACCAGGCCATCGGGGCGACATTGTTCGTTATTGCCCACGGCCGGGGTAGTGGTTGGGGTTGGCGTCACGACGGGCGTGGCAGTTGGAGTGGCGCTCGGTGTCGCCGTGGGGGATGCACTTGGTTTGGGCGTAGAGCTTGGGGTCGATGTCGGGATCGCGGTTGGCGTTGCCGTTGGTGTGACGGTCGGCTTCGCCGTTGGGGTTACTGTTGGCGTGCTACTTGGAACTGGGCTGGCGGTCACTACTGGCGTCGGTTGCGCGCTGCAGCTACCACCGGCTTTCCATAAGGTTGGCGTCGTCGCTGGCGTCCAGCCCGCGCCGACAAAAGCGGTGTGCGCGCTGGTGGCGGTATAGGTCACGCCGTTGTAGCTCACTACATCGCCCACTTTATAGCTGGCGCCTTCGGCCCACACGCTACAGCTGCCGCTCGGGGGTTGGCTTGGGGTGCTGGTGGGCGCCGCAGTGGGTGCGGTACTTGGAGCTGCGGTTGGTGCGGCGGTCGGTTTCGGAGTGGCGGTCACAACGGGTGTGCTAGTCGGCGCTACGGTGGGCGCTGGAGTGGCGTTGCCTGACTCACACACGCCGAGGTCATTCCATACCCCCCAGGTACCGGCCTTGCTCGGGTCCTCGTTTAAGGTCCACCATTTATTGCTGTAATTGTGACCGTTCTGACTCACGGTGGTGCCTGCCGTGCCATAGGTCACGGTGGCCGACCAGGCCGGTGCACAGCTGGCGGCAAAACTGCTGCCCGAAGCTAAAAAAAGGCCGAGCGCAATGCTGCTCAGCGCGAAACGCGTATGCATAATTTCTCTCTCCATCCTGTTTTGGGATTTTGTTGTGGTATTGGTATTAATTTGTAGCAATAGTAAATACCACTACAGCGCCAATACTAGGCTTTCCCCATCGCCGCTTCAATAGCTGCCATTACAGTTGAAGATTAAATTTTATTAATAATCAGCACTCAAATCAGTACGTCGACTCAGCCCCTGATCCTCCGGCGTACTAGCCCCGCGCGGGCAAAAAAAAGACCAGCACACGGCTGGTCTTTGGAGATGTGAAACACTAACTTCGTCGCATTTACGCAGCAGCGCGCCGCTCATACCAGCCACGACTGCGGTTCACCACCGCCACCACGGCCAACATAATCGGCACTTCTACCAATACGCCCACCACAGTGGCCAATGCGGCACCAGAGTGAAAGCCAAACAGGCTAATTGCAGCGGCCACCGCCAACTCGAAGAAGTTGGACGCCCCGATCAATGCCGATGGGCCAGCCACGCAATGCGCTTCGCCCAGCTGCCGATTCAGCCAATACGCCAGCGATGAGGTAAACACCACTTGAATCAGAATCGGCACGGCCAGCAAGGCGATCACCAGCGGTTGGGCCAGGATCTGTTGCCCCTGAAAAGCAAACAGCAATACCAGCGTCGCCAGCAGCGCCAATAGCGAAAAAGGCCCGATTTGCTGCAATACCCGTTCCAGCCGGCCAGTAGCCAGCAAATATTTGCGCGCCAGCTGGGCGATGGTGAGCGGCACAATGATATACAGCCCCACCGACACCAACAGCGTATCCCACGGCACACTAATCGCCGACACCCCCAGCAAAAAGGCCACGATGGGGGCAAACGCCACGATCATGATCGCGTCATTTAGCGCCACCTGGCTTAAGGTAAAGTGCGGTTCGCCCCGCACCAGCGCGCTCCAGACAAACACCATTGCCGTACACGGCGCCGCCGCAAGCAAAATCAGGCCAGCGATATAACTATCGAGCTGCTCAGCCGGCAGATACGGCGCAAACCAATGGCGAATAAACAGCCAGCCCAGCACAGCCATCGAGAAGGGCTTGACCAACCAGTTGATGGTCAGCGTTACGCCAATCCCGCGCCAATGCTGGCTAACCGTTTTCAGCGCGGCAAAGTCGATTTTCATCAGCATCGGGATGATCATCACCCAGATCAGCACTCCGACGGGCAGATTAACCTTGGCCACTTCCAGCGCACCCAGAGCCTGAAACACACCCGGCACGAACTGCCCCAGCACAATCCCCACCACGATACACAGCGCAACCCATAAGGTCAGGTAGCGCTCAAAAAAGCCCAAGCGGGCTGGTGCCTCGCTCATTGCCCTGCTCCCCGCAATACCTCAGGCTCGCCAATTGCCCGCACATTAGCCAGATTCGCTAAGCTATCATCGGACAGGCTCAGCAATAGCTCAATGCGGTGTTTAATCTGGGCAAAAATCTGCGCGAAGGAATGGCGTTTTTCTTCATCGGTTTCGCCATGCGGGTCGTCATAGCCCCAGTGCGCGGTGATCGGATGGCCAGGCCAGATTGGGCAGGGTTCGCTGGCGGCATTGCCACACACGGTAATGATGATGTCCATTTTGGGTGCGTCTTCACCTTCAAATACATCCCAGCTTTTGGAGTACATATAACTGGTGTCGTGGCCGATTTTTTGCAGCAATTCCAGTGCGAAAGGGTTGGGCTGCGTGCCGGGCTTGCTACCGGCGCTAAAGGCTTTAAAGCGGCCGTCATTCAAATGATTGAGCAGGCCCTCAGACATAATCGAACGCGCCGAATTGGCGGTACACAAAAACAGCACGTTATACACTTTGTGACTCATGATCTTCCCCTGTGGTGGTCTTAGTAAAAATACGCCCGGCTGGGCAATGTCTTGTAATGCAAGCCAGCCCCGTCGCGGCAGCCGACACTTGATGCGATATACCCTACAAGGTATATCGCGCTAAATTAACAGCAACCTGATCCAGGCTTGCATACCCCTAGATCACTTAGTTTCACTCTTGGCTTTTCTGCCTTGGGCGCGCAACAGGCATTTTGCCCGCCCTCTGCGGCACCGCGATTAAAGGTCGGAATCGCGCCCAGCGTGTGATAGCACTCCCAGGCAATCCCATTCGGATCGGTCACCCAGTGTTTATTGGATTCGGCATAGCAACAGGCTGTGCCCGGCTCGCTCACCATGCTCATATCCGCCGCGGCCAACTGAGCCTGTAGCGCATCCAGCTCGGGCTCGCTATCCACCTGAAAACCCAGATGATCGAGCCCTGGCGCCGCGCCGCGCGCCGAGATGGCGAAATTCACCCGTGGGTCTTCCAGCATCCACTTGGCGTAGTCGGCATGCTGCACAGTAGGCGCGGCCTGAAACAGCTGCTGGTAAAAGGCAATGCTAGTGGCTAGGTCATCTACAGCGAGATGGACGTGAAAGCGTTTCATCGGCGTCTCCGGTTAACAACAGGCAGTGGGGCTGCAGCTGGTACCGCCGCAGCAGTTTTCAGTCAGAAAACCCAGTAATTCATTCATGGCGGCAAAATGCGCCACATAAAACACATAGCGGCCTTCCTGGCGCGCGCTAATCAGCCCGGCATGGCTGAGCTCTTTAAGGTGAAACGACAAAGTGGCCGGCGCCACGCTAAGCGCTTCACCAATCTTGCCCACCGGCAGGCCCTGCGGGCCAGCCACCACCAGGGCGCGAAAAATCGCCAAGCGCGATTCCTGCGCCAAAGCGGCTAAACGTTGCACAGCAAGTTTGTTTTCCATATTTCTATATATATCGAATAGTCGAATCAATCATAAGCCAAAGCCAGCAGCATGACAAGCGCAAAGTAGTACGCGGCCAAGGCCACAACAAGCTCACGCCACCACGTCAATAAACTTTTACTAACAATTCAATAAAAACATTCAATTTTTACTATGATCACTTTGGGCTTAAGCTACGCCCTGTCTTCAACGCAAACGACGTTAACCACTAAGGAGCAATACTCATGGCACTGATCAACAGCACCATCAAACCATTCAAAGCCACTGCTTATCACAACGGTAACTTCATCCCCGTGAGCGATGAAACCCTGAAAGGCAAATGGTCTGTGGTGTTCTTCTACCCAGCCGACTTTACTTTTGTTTGCCCAACCGAACTGGGCGATCTGGCTGATCTGTACGCTGAATTCCAAAAACTGGGCGTAGAAGTGTATTCAGTTTCAACCGATACGCATTTCACGCACAAAGCTTGGGCCGACGCCTCAGACACCATCGGCAAGATCAAATACCCAATGATCGGCGACCCTACCGGCATCATCAGCCGCAACTTCGATGTGATGATCGAAGAAGAAGGCCTGGCGCTGCGTGGCACTTTCGTGATCAGCCCTGAAGGCGAGATCAAAGTGGCTGAAATCCACGATCTAGGCATTGGCCGCGATGCCAAAGAGCTGCTGCGCAAAGTACAAGCCGCGCAATACGTAGCGAGCCACCCAGGCGAAGTGTGCCCAGCTAAATGGACCCCAGGTGAAGCCACTCTGAAACCATCACTGGATCTGGTCGGCAAGATCTAATCCCCGCGCCGTGTCACCGCCGGGTGGCACGGCCTTCAGCGAACAGCCTGCTGCAAATACCCCACTAGGTATACCAATACAAGCCTTATCAGAATTAAAACTGATAAGGATACCCAGCAGTTTGCTCAGTGAAACTCAAACCGGAGAACCGCCATGCTCGATGCCCAAATTCAAAGCCAGTTGCAGGCTTATCTGGAAAAACTGCAATACCCAATCGAATTAGTTGCCAGCCTAGATGACAGCGCCGCAGCGGCAGAAATTCGCCAGCTGCTGGACGAAATCGCTGCGCTGAACACCAAAATCAGCGTACGCCACGATGGCAACGCCGCGCGCCGCCCGTCTTTTGCCATCGCCCGTCCGGGCGAAGCGCCACGGGTGAGCTTTGCCGGCATTCCGCTCGGCCATGAATTCACTTCACTGGTCTTGGCCCTGCTGCAAACCGGCGGCCACCCACCCCGCGTGGATGAGGCCACCATCGCGGCGATTCGCGGCCTCACTGGCCCGCTGGAATTCACCACTTTTGTTTCGTTATCCTGCCACAACTGCCCGGATGTGGTGCAGGCGCTGAATTTGCTTGCGGTACTCAACCCCGCCATCCGCCACGAAATGGTGGACGGTGCACTGTTTCAGGCTGAAGTCACCGAGCGACAAATCATGGCCGTCCCGACCGTGCTGCTCAATGGCCAGCCGTTCGGCCAAGGCCGCATGACGATTGAAGAAATCGTGGCCAAGCTTGATACCGCCAGCGTGGCACGGCAGGCCGAAGCCTTGCAGCAAAAACCCGTCTTTGATGTGCTGGTGGTGGGTGGTGGCCCAGCCGGCGCCGCGGCCGCGATTTACGCCGCCCGCAAAGGCATCCGCACCGGTATTGTGGCCGAGCGCTTTGGCGGTCAGGTGATGGATACCATGGGCATCGAGAACTTTATTTCGGTCAAGGAAACCGAAGGGCCGAAGCTGGCAATGGCGCTGGAAAACCATGTGAAGGAATATCCGGTTGATCTGATGAACCTGCAGCGCGCACGCAAACTCAGCGCGGGCGAGCTGATCGAGATCGAGCTGGAAAGCGGTGCGACGCTTAAAAGCCGCAGCGTCATTGTGGCCACCGGCGCGCGCTGGCGCGAGCTGAATGTGCCCGGCGAGCAGCAATACCGCGGCCGGGGCGTGGCCTACTGCCCGCATTGCGATGGCCCGCTATTTAAGGGCAAACGCGTCGCCGTGGTCGGTGGCGGCAATTCGGGCGTGGAAGCCGCGATTGATCTGGCCGGTATTGTAGAGCACGTGACGCTACTGGAATTTGGCCGCGAGCTGCGTGCTGATGCGGTGCTGCAAAACAAACTGCGCAGCCTGCCGAATGTAGAGATCATTACCGAAGCCCAAACGACCGAAGTAGTGGGCGACGGGCAAAAGGTCACTGGCCTGCAATACACCGACCGCGCCACAGGCACCAGCCAAGTACTCAATCTGGCCGGTATTTTTGTGCAGATTGGTCTCTTGCCTAATACCGATTGGCTGCAAGGCACAGTGGCGCTCAGCAAACACGGCGAAATCGAAGTGGATGCGCGCGGCCAGACTTCGCTGCCCGGGGTGTTTGCGGCGGGGGACGTAACCACAGTGCCGTTTAAGCAGATCATTATCGCCATGGGCGAAGGGGCCAAAGCATCGCTCGGCGCCTTTGATCACCTGATTCGTAGCGGCCAATAAAACGTCATCACCACCTACAACCCACTGTGTGCCCACGGGCGCCAGTGGGTTTTTTGTTGCTGACTGAAACAGCGCTACATTTCAGTAAAGATAAGCTGCTCCGGCGCGAATGAGCGCGCTATACTTGCTTTTTTTGTGCTTGCCTGCAGGAATATCATGTTTGTTCGTGTTGCTACGCTGAGTCTGACTGCTACCCTGTTCACCCTCTTGGTGGGTTGCCCTGCCAATGCCGAAAAAAACCCGCCCGCCAAAACGGCGAGCAAAGTTGCCAAAGCCCCGGCCGCCGCAGCCACCAAAGCCGTGCTGTGGAAAATCGAAAGCAAAAATGTTGGTCCATCCTGGGTACTGGCTACAGTAGCCACCCCTGCCGGCCATGAAGCCGAATTCAAGCCTGAAGTCGAACCGGCCCTGCTCAGCGCCAAATACATTGGTACCGAGTTTTATAGCGATATGAATTCATCGGTCGAGCTGGCACAGCTGATTCTAACCAAGGAAGCGACGCTGGCCAAAATCCTCGGCGAAGAGCGCTTTAAGCAAGTGGTGCCGATGCTGGAAGCGCGCGGCTATCCACGCGCGGTGGCCGATAAACTGCAGCCATGGGCTGTGGTCATGCTGCTGATGACGCCGAAAGCCGGTAAAGAAATCCCGCCGATGGATGAATATCTGTACCAATACTCGGCTGAAATGCAAAAACCGTATTTCGCCATTGAAAGCGTGGGCGAGCAGCTCAAACCCTATCAAAGTCTGGCGGCCGACAAACAAATCGTGCTGATCGATACGCTGATCAAAAAAGCGCCGCAGCTAGACCAGGCCAATAGCCAGAATATGACGGCCTATATCGGCTATGAAGTCGAGCAAATCCAGCCGCTCGCGCAGCTGGAAGCAGCGTTGCCGAGCACCGAACAAGCCTGGTTTAAAGCCTGGCATCATGAAGTTAAAGCCAAACGCAGCCAGAGCATGCTCGAGCGCCTGAAACCGGCGCTGGCCAAAGGTGATATCTTCTTTACCATGCACGCAAGTCAGCTCACTGGTGAAGATGGCCTGCTGAAAACCCTGCAAAAAGCCGGCTATACCGTCTCGCCCGTGCCTGCCGTGGCGGCCAGCAAATGATCCGCCGCGTTCAACTGGGCAGCAGTGCGCTGCAGGTATCCAGCCTGTGCCTGGGTACGATGACGTTTGGCGAGCAAAATACCGAAGCCGAGGCGCATAGCCAGCTGGATTATGCGCTGGCGAACGGGATTAATTTCATTGATACCGCCGAGATGTACCCGGTTCCGGCCAAGGCGGGGACGCAAGGGCTGACCGAACAATATGTGGGGAGCTGGCTTAAACGCCAAGCCCGCGCCGAGATTGTGCTGGCTACCAAAGTCGCCGGGCCTAATCGCGGCATGGAATGGCTACGCGGGGGTCCGCAATTTACCCGCGCGCAAATTATCGCCGCCTGCGATGACAGCCTGCGCCGGCTGCAAACTGACTATATCGATTTGTATCAGCTACACTGGCCAGCCCGGCATGTGCCCATGTTTGGCCAAAGCTATTACGAGCCAAGCCAGGAATACACCGATACACCCAGCGTTTACGAGCAGCTCGCTGCACTTGATACCCTGGTATCGGCTGGAAAGGTGCGCTACATCGGCCTTTCCAATGAGACCCCCTGGGGGGTATCTGAATTTCTACGCCTTGCCCGCAGTGAAAATCTGCCCATCGCGCATAGCCTGCAGAATGTCTACAACCTGATTAATCGCACTTACGATTACGGCCTGTGCGAAACCTGCCATCGCGAGCAAGTGAGCCTGCTGGCTTATAGCCCGCTGGCGTTTGGGCTACTCAGCGGCAAATATGTGAGTGATCCACAGGCCGCTGGCCGGATGACGCAATTTGCCAATTTTGGTGTGCGTTATCTCAAGCCAGCTGTCCCGGCTGCGGTGGCCGCCTATCGTGATTTGGCGCTCGCTCATGGCTTAAGCCCAAGCCAGTTGGCACTGGCCTGGCTGCATTCGCGCTGGTATGTCGCCAGCACCATCATCGGTGCCACCAGCATGGCGCAGCTGAGCGAGAATATTGGGGCAAGTGCGCTCACACTCAGTGAAGAGCTTATCGCCGCGATCGAGGAGATTCATCGGCAATCCCCTAGCCCGGCGCAGTAATCGCAGTAATCGGTCAGCATTGGGCTGGCCGCCCTACTCTTCCGATGTAGTCACTAGCTGCAACACTGAAATCAATCCAGTCAGATACCCGCAATAAAAAACCCGCCTTTCGGCGGGTTTTTTATTGCAAGGCGAGTTGCTTATTTTTTCAGGCGTTTGAATGCCAGACCTTCTGCATCAAACAGCATGCATTGAGATTCTGGGAATTTAACGCGGATTGCATCGCCGTATTTCAGGCCGGTCATGTTGGCTGGCAACTTCATGCAGATGATTTCGTTGATACCTGGGATTTCGATGTAGGCCAGTACGATATCACCCAAGTGCTCGGTCAGATCAACGCGGGCTGGAATACCTTCCGCATCGCCTTCCGCGCACAGCTCGATGTGCTCTGGACGGATACCGATGGTCACTTTGTCGCCAACTTTGGCGCGGCCAGCGTCCACAGAAGCACGCACGGTAATGCCTTTAGGCAGACGAACAACCGCAGAGCCTTGCTCCAGACCCACCAGTTGTGATTCGAACAGATTCATTTTTGGTGAACCGAGGAACGAAGCCACGAACAGATTCGATGGGTTTTCGTACATTTCCAGCGGGCTACCAACCTGCTGCACGATACCGGCATTGAAGACCACGATACGGTCAGCCAGTGTCATCGCCTCAACCTGATCATGCGTTACATACAGCATGGTGGTTTTCAGTTCTTGGTGCAGCTTAGACAGCTCAACGCGCATGTTCAGACGCAGTGCGGCATCCAAGTTAGACAGTGGCTCGTCGAACAGGAAGACTTTCGGGTTACGTACGATAGCACGACCGATCGCCACACGCTGACGCTGACCACCTGACAGAGCCTTAGGCTTGCGCTCCAGCAAGTGAGTCATTTGCAGAATTTCAGCAGCTTTTTTCACGCGCTGGTCGATTTCCGCTTTCGGAGTGCCGGCCAGTTTCAGCGCAAACGCCATATTGTCGTACACCGACATGTGTGGATACAGCGCGTATGACTGGAACACCATCGCGATACCGCGTTTTGATGCGTGGATGTCATTCGACAGGGTGTCGCCGATGTACAGCTCGCCAGAAGTGATTTCTTCCAGACCGGCGATCATCCGCATCATGGTTGATTTACCGCAGCCAGATGGGCCTACGAATACCACGAATTCACCGTCTTTAATTTCTAGATCTACGCCTTTGATCACACAAACGTCTTTGGTGTAGTTCTTTTTGATGTTTTTTAGGGTCAAGCCAGCCATGATTAGTTTTCCTTAATTCTGAATTGGGTTGATTTCTGCGTGTCAAAACACGATCAAATTATTTAACTGCGCCGTCCATGCCGGAGATGAAGTAGCGCTGAGTGAAGGCAAAGAACACCAGTACTGGAATAACCGTCAGTACGATGGCTGCCATCAATGTGTTTTGTGAACCAGACAGTGGACCAGTCAGGTCATTAAATACCCCTACGGCCAGTGGCTGCATTTCTTTGGCACGCAGTACAACCGATGGCCACAGGAAGTCATTCCAAGTGTTCACCAGTGTAAAGATACCCAGTGCGGCGATTGATGGTGCTGTAACTGGCAACATCACACGCCACAGAATTTGCATCTCGGTTGCGCCATCAACACGGGCCGCGTCGATCAGATCTTGCGGTACCGCTTCGAAGGCTTGTTTCATCAAGAAGATACCAAACGCACCGGCCACTGATGGCGCTACAGCTGAGAAGTAGCTATTCAGCCCGATGAATTTACGCCAGGTGCCTTCATCACTGCCGGTCAGCACCAATTGCAACCAGTTCGCGAAATCACCGAAGTTTTTAATGGTGATGTAGTTCGGCACGATACTGGCTTCCGCTGGCAGCATCATGGTGACGATGATGGCCACGAAGATGAAGTTGCGGCCGAAGAATTTCATCCGCGCCAGTGGGTAAGCAGCCAACACCGAAATCACCACGGTACCGATCACCGCCATAGTGGTGATGATCACCGAATTGATGAAGTATTGAGTAAATGGAATTTCAACGAATACACGATGAATCCACGAGAAAGTTACCCCAATGCTATATACGCCGTTTTCATCTGCCACGTGAGGCACAAAGCCTTGTGGGAAACGGTAAGCCACTGAGCCGTCTGTCGACAGACCGAAAGCGGCCGCCCATAACAGCGGGAAAGTGGTGAACAAACCGAATGCCAGCAAACTTGCGTATTGTGCAGACAATACCAACGCTCGATTCAATACCTTTTTATTCAACATGATTCTCTATCTCCTCGAGGTATTACTTGTCGCCAAAGAAGCGGAACTGAATGGCAGCCAAGACCATGCAGAAGAAGGTCACCACCAGACCAGCCGCGGCAGACACACCAAAGTCGTAATTGCGGAAGGCTTGGTCGTACACGTAGAAGAGTGCGGTGTAAGTTTCAGCTTTACCATCGGTTAGTACTACCACCTCTTGGAACACCTTCAGCGCACCAATGGTCGAGAGCATGGTACACAGCAGAATGGTGGGTTTAACCATCGGTACAGTGATGCGCCAGAAGCGATCCCACGCATTCGCCCCATCCAGAATGGCGGCCTCTTCCACTTCGGTTGGAATGGCTTGCAAACCAGCAAGATACAGTACCATGTAGTAACCGATACCTTTCCAGAAGGTAAAGATCATGATCGAGTACATGGCAATGCTAGGCTCTTGCAGCCATTGAATCTCGACCAGTTTGTCTTGTGGATACAGGTGGAAGAAATGCAGGATAGTGCTTAAGAATTCATTCAAGAGACCGTCGTATTTGAATACGAATGTCCATACCACACCGGCGATAGAGATCGCAGTAATTACAGGAATGTAATAAACAGCGCGGAAAAAAGTCATGCCTGGCAACTTATTGTTAACCAGTTTCGCAATCAGCAAGGAAGCCAATTGAATAACTGGCACAACAATCAGGAACAACAAAGAGTTCTTGACAGCTTGGTGAAAGAGAGGCTCTTCCCAAATACGAACAAAGTTCGCAAAGTTATTCCACTCGGTCGCACCCCCGGCAATTTCATAATTATGAAACGCCAAGAAGGTGTTGAACCCAACCGGCCAGAATACAAAGATACCCATAAAGATCAAGGCTGGCGCCAAGAAGAAATAGGCTAAAAAGTTGGAGTTTTTCACGTTTCGACTCTTTGGTGTGTTGCAGACAAGGTTGATAATACCGAGCAGGCCATAAAAGCGACTTGATATTAACCAAACCCAAGCGAAATTACAGCCCTCGCATTATAACTTAGACAACCTGATTTTTCACAGTCCTATAGGTAGTTTTTCGTATTGTCTATTAGTCTCAACTA
The DNA here is from genome assembly GCF_000799095.1 of Chitinibacter sp. ZOR0017. Classification (NCBI taxonomy): domain Bacteria; kingdom Pseudomonadati; phylum Pseudomonadota; class Betaproteobacteria; order Neisseriales; family Chitinibacteraceae; genus Chitinibacter; species Chitinibacter sp. ZOR0017. The sequence goes on from NZ_JTLG01000034.1 coordinate 146,540, forward strand.
GGAAACCAACAAAGCCTTACATTCAAAAAAAGCTTGCGCAGCAACAACTTGGCGCATGACTGAATATAAAGCCAACTCCAAACACCCTATACCCATATTATTAAAATGGGTATAACGATCAATATTAAGATTCAATAATATAAAACTGCAAAAAACAAAACGGCGAATGCTCGCGCATTCGCCGTTTATTATCGATCTACGCTAAATTATTTAGCAGCAGACAGACGTTTGTTTGAATCAGCAACTGCTTGGTCCAGCGCGTCTTTCACAGAAATACGGCCTTGCAGAGCAGCTTCGATTTTCTCGTCCATGGCTTTAGACAGAGCGCCTTCATCCACGTTACCTGGCAGATCTTTCAGGAACAGGTGACGAGTTTTGTCGATAACCAGACCGCCCATTTTGAATGCTTTCTTGCCTGGGTCAGTCATATCGTTCAGAGCTGGGTCTTTAGCTGCAGCAGCATTAGCGTTCTTAGTAGAAGCGAATGTGTAAGAAGCTTTAGCGAATTGCTCTTGAGCCCACTCACCAGTGATGAAGTTACCAACCACACCAACTGATTTCAGGTCTTTCTGGCCTTTTGGTACTACGTACATAGTAGTCCAGCCGCCGAATGCCAGTTTGCCGTTGTCACCCAATGGGAAAGTAGTAACGTCAGCTGCTTTGTAAGCGGCTGGGTTAGCATCTTTAATTTTCTTAACAGCGTGACCGCCTTCAGCAAACATACCAACGCCACCGTTCGCGAACATAGCGATTTGTTCGTCGAAAGTCAGGTTAGTATCTTTAACGATGGTGCCTTCTTTGTAAGCTTTAGCGAATTTCTCAACCAGAGCTACGTGAGCTGGGCTGTTGTAAACAGCTTTGCCGTTTTGGATAACTGGCAGACCTTCAAACATGAACCAGCCAGTGAAACCGTCTTGCAGTTTTGGCGCCCAGCCTGGTTTGCCAGTAGCGGCTTTGATCTTAGCTGCAGCAGCGAATACGTCGTCCAGAGTTTTGAATTCTGGTTTAACGCCGGCTTTAGCCAGGATGTCTTTGTTGTAAACCATTACGGCAGTCACTTGGTATGAAGGGAAGCCGTAGATTTTGCCGTCAGTAGTCGCGTTAGCCAGAGCAGCAGCGGTGTACTGTGATTTGTTGATGATGCTGTCAACTGGAGTCAACAGCTTAGGAGCCATTTCAACCATCCAGTTAGTTGGAACCAGAGCCAGACCTGGAACGTTACCTTCAGCAACCGCAGCTACGATTGCAGGCTTCATTGCGCCCCAGCCAAGGTCTTTCTGAACAACTTGGATGTCTTTGTTGGTAGAGTTGAATTTTTCAACCACTTGTTTGTGGTATGCATCGTAAGTTGGTGCCAGAGAGTGAGACCAGAACTCAACTTTAGTTGCAGCTTGAGCAGAAACGATTGATGCAGCAAACAGGGTAGCACCAACGATAACAGAACGCTTAAAGTTCATAACAACTCCTAACATGGACATGAGTACGTGCAACACTGGGGTCGCAACTGTTTAACAACTGCGAAACTACTTTAAAGCAGAATAAATTTCAGAGTCAACACGATTATTGAAAGCTTGAAACCTGTTTGACACAGGGCAAAACCTACAACAAACCGTCATATCGAGTCAGCATAAATGAACCTTATTCTGCTTGGTTCTCACTGATCCGGACACCGTTTTTGATGCCTGCTCTAAAACTTCAGGAGCAAGATTACCCCAATTCATCTGGCCGGTGTACCAGCGTAATGACGCAAAAAACGCTTTCTTGGGCGCGGCAAACGACATTTCAAGGTGATCTTCTAGCGGCTAATCCATCGGCATAAGTAAATCGATGTAGGAAAAAACCCCTACAAAGATGCACGACTACATTCCAAAAAGACCATTCACACAGTTTTCCCCAGTAAATCATCACTCTAAGCCGCAGACAGCAGCACAACTTTGGTGCAGCAACTCAAAAATTACACACCAAAAAGCAAGTGAATTACATCAAAAACGCCGACAGTCGAGCTAGACCACCCGAAAAAATATGACAAGCACAAGCGCAAACCGGCTTCCTGACGGTCGAAAATCACGTGTTTTTTTGTATCATCAATGCAACAAAGTGAAAAAAAACGCACAAGCAAGGCTTGTGCGTTTGGTTTTGGGCCGGCAAACGTGACTAACGATACAGCTCGACTACAAAGTCATAGTAGTCACTACGGAACCAAGAGTGAGTCAACTCCACGGCCGAGCCATCTTCCAAATAGCCGACCCGAGTTAAATGCAGCATCGCAGCGCCCGGTTCTACCCCGGTTAACTTGGCCATTTCATCACTGGCATTGACGGCACCAATGTTTTGAATGGCACGCACCACGCTGATATTGGCTTCGCGCAGGAAGTCATACAGTGATTCGCCGATTTTTTCCGGCTCTGGCACATAGTGGTACGGCAAGGCTGTGCGCTCGACTGCCATCACCACATCATTTGCCAGCCGCAAGCGCTCCAAATAGGCGATCCGACTATTGGGGCTCAGATTCAAGCGCAATAGCTCTTCGGAACCGGCCAACATGATTTCGCGCTTCAGCCACTTCGATGAAGGCCGAAAACCACGTTGCTTCAGCATTTCGGATAGATTGGTAAGTCGCGTTAAGGGCTGCTCGAGCTTGGGGGTAATATAAGTACCCGAGCCTTGTCGCCGTAAAATCAAGCCTTGCTCGAACAATAGGTCGAGTGCTTTACGGGCTGTAACCCGCGAAATGCCCAGCACATCGCAAAAAGTCCGCTCGGAAGGAAGCGGATCATCCGCCTTCCAAAAGCCCGCATGAATGGCGGCCGCCAGTTTATGGCCGAATTGAAGATAGAGCGGTGTCGCGCTGTCGTTGTCCGGCTTGAGTACCAGCAGCTTATTCAGATTCTGCATCCTGCTTCCTTCACTGACCTACTAATTAGCGATATTCACGAGCGATCAAGATTAAAGCACCGGCACATGAATCTTTTTGTGGGCGCGAAGTGGTAGCCAAGAAGTCCGCCGGAATATACGGGCGCAAAGCTTCTGAAAGGCCACCGCCACAGATGGCAATGGGTAGCTCGGGGGCGCTAGCGCGCAGTGCACTGGCGATGTTGACAATCTCTTGCCCCGCATCCAGGAGGAAAGACTTGGCGACCTCATCGCTCTGACCGAATTCCACCACCACCGGTGAGAGCGACGCGCATTCGCCCTGCTTCATCTTGCCCATCCAGGCAAAAACCTGCTCACGCGTATCGCCAGTAATACTCAGCAGCTTGCGGCCAAAATCAGTCAATGGACGACGACCATCCATAATGCGCTGCACATGATTAATGGCTTTCAGACCCAAATAAGCGCCCGAGCCTTCATCGGAAGTGGGGAAACCCCAGCCACCGACTTCCAAGCGCTCGCCACTGGGCAGCCAGGCCTCACCAATCGAGCCGGTCCCAATTGCGATGATCGCGCCGTAGTCACCATTGTGAGCACCGAGCAAGGTTGAATAGCCATCGGTCTCCACAATGATGCGGCCAAAGCCAGGGTTTTTAGCGATGAATTCATCCGCCCAAGCTTTAACCGTAACGCCTGACAAACCAAAACCAACCGCACAGCGGGCAAAGTCAACCTCGCCCAGACCCAGCTTATTAAAACCATCTTTAATCGCGGCCGTAATATTGGCCCAGGCTTTATCAATCCCTTGCCCGAGTGCAGAAGCCCCCGCTTCCGCGCGCACAAGTTCAACGCCATCCAGCTTAGCGATCGTGATCCGGGTCCCCGTACCGCCCCCATCTACCCCGATCAGATATTCGATTTGACTCATTCACATTCCCCTTGTGCGATTTGAATTGCCCCTGTCGCTACGTTCAAACTCGGCTGCGCCACTTGCAGACCAGTTTGCTGTAGTTAATCAGGGGCTTCTGTGTTTATGCATGGAAATTAAGGCTCTACGCATCGCTCATCACATGCGTTAGCGCAGGCACATGCATACCAATTTAGAGATGTGCTGACTTGGTGTCAATTACTGCACCAAATAAAATGCCTCGCGATTGCGAGGCATTTTGCGCTGAGCCAAAAGGGCTTCAGATTTTTTTAACGTGCAGACCACATTCTTTTGAATCTGGATTTTCCCACCACCAGCGGCCCGCGCGTACATCTTCGCCCATGGCAATCGGCCGCGTACAGGGCGCACAGCCAATTGATGGTACGTGTTGATCATGCAGTTTATTGTAGGGAATATTCTGCGCGCGAATATAGGCCCAGACTTCCTTCTCGGTCCATTCTATCAGTGGGTTGAATTTCGCCAGCCCATTGCCGCTATCGTATTCCTGATAGCCCAGATCGGTGCGGGTGGGCGACTGCTGGCGACGCAACCCCGTTACCCACGCTGTCTGCCCTTTCAGCGCCCGTTGCAATGGCTCGATTTTACGAATATGACAGCAGCTTTTGCGCAGCTCTACCGATTCATAAAACGCATTAATGCCGTGTTGATTCACATATTGCTCAACCGCAGCCGTTGCAGGGAAATACACTTTAATCGGGTGGGTTGGATAGTGCTGTGCCACTTCCTGCATTAGCGTATAGGTTTCAGCTGGCAAACGCCCTGTGTCCAGACTAAAAATCTGGATCGGTAAATTCAGCGTGGCGATCAGATGCGTAATCACCATGTCTTCGGCGCCGAATGAGTTGGCAAAGACCGCAGGTGCGAAATCGCTAGCGATTTTTTGCAGCAAGGCGGAGGTTTCTTGCAGTTTCTGTTCAAAATCCATCTTTATTCTTCCCTATGCAAAGTGTGCAGCTTGGCTTAAAACACCAGCTTCCAGCCAATAAAGGCCAGCATAACGGCCAGACAGGGGCGCAGGATACCATCAGACACCCGCCCCGTGATGTGGCTCCCCAGATAAATGCCCGGCAACGAGCCCATCAGCAAAAAGCCCAGCAAACTCCAATCCATATTCCCCATCCCGGCGTGCCCCAACCCTGCCACGAGTGTCAACGGCACCGCATGGGCGATTTCGGTACCAACCAGCCGTTTGGTTGGCAGCAAAGGATAAAGAATAAACAGCGCCACCGTGCCCAGTGCGCCCGCGCCAATTGAAGTCAGCGTCACAATCGCCCCTAGCAGTACCCCCACTAGCACGGTCAGGAGATTGAGCCGTGGGCCGCTGGCATGAAAAGCATCCCCGGCATGGCGTTGCGCAAAGGCCACCAACTGCTGTTTGAACACAATCGCCACCGCGGTAAAGAGTAAGGCGATCCCCAAGCCGTGCTTAATCGCAGCGTTTACGGCTTTGGTATCCGCATGCAGCTGGTGCAGCACCAGCAAAGTCAGCGCTGCCGCCGGCACACTTCCTAAAGCTAACCAGCCGGTAATTTTCCAGTCGATGTTTTTGTTTTTCTGATGCACATAAATGCCGCCCGATTTGGTAATCGCGGCATACAGCAAATCAGTCCCCACCGCCGTGGCGGGGTTAATACCGAAAAACAGCAAAATCGGGGTCATCAGCGAGCCGCCGCCTACGCCAGTCATGCCGACAATAAAGCCCACCACCAAGCCGGCAATCACAAAACCATACCAAGCGACTTCCATCTCGCAACCCTGTTGAATACTTATTTTTTGAAGAGCATCATCATAACCGCGACATTTAGATCGCCTTAGATTATTCTGTTAGTATGTTATAAGCGATTGTTCTTAGCGGAGAGATGGGATGAAATTGCAGCAGCTGCGCTACTTGGTCGAAGTAGCCAAACAGGGGCTTAATGTCTCGGAGGCCGCCGAGAAGTTGCATACCTCCCAGCCGGGGATCTCCAAGCAAATCCGTTTGCTGGAAGATGAACTGGGCGTACAGATCTTTATCCGTAATGGCAAGCGCGTGGTCGATATTACCCCACCGGGCCGCGAAATTTTGCGCATTGCCGAGCGGATTTTAATGCAATCGCAAAATCTGAAACGCATCGGTGAAGAATTTGTGCAGGTGGAAAACGGCAGCCTCACCATTGCCACCACCCACACCCAGGCGCGCTATGCGCTGCCTAAAGTGATTCAGGCCTTTTTGCAGCGCTATCCGAAAGTACGGCTTTCGATTAAGCAGGGCAGCCCGACGCAAATTTCCGAGATGGTCGTCGATGGCAGTGCCGATCTAGCCATCGCCACCGAGGGGATCGACCATTATCCCGAGCTGGCGATGCTTGATTGCTATGACTGGAACCGCTGCATCATCGTGCCAAAAGGCCACCCACTCACCCAGCTAAACCGCCCGCTGAGCATGCATGACATCGCCGCCTGGCCGCTGATTACCTACGATTTTGCCTTCACTGGCCGCTCGAAAATCAATCGCGCCTTCGCGGCTCTGCAGCTGGAGCCCAATGTTGTGCTGACCGCGATTGACTCGGACATTATTAAAACTTATGTCGAGCTGGGCTTGGGGGTTGGGATTCTGGCCAGCCAGGCTTTCGAGCCGGAACGCGATCTAAATCTGGTAGCGATCGACGCCTCGCATCTGTTTGAAAAATCCACCACCCACATCGGGGTGCGTAAAGACGCTTATTTGCGTGGCTATGCCTTTGATTTCATCGCCCTCTTCGCGCCGCACCTCACGCGCGAAGTGGTGCAAGACGCGCTGCTGTGCGAAGTGGCGGAAGAATAAACCAAGGGTATATTGATGCAGACCTTGTTTATAAAGGTCTACGTACATATACCCTTAACAATCAAATACGACAACGTTCAAGCGAGCCAGTGCTCTGGCATCCCGAATTGCTAGCCGCGTAGGATTAAGATCTTGGGAAAATTGATCATGCTAGCGCGGCGCATAATCAGCTTTTCTAAGCCGAGCGGATCAAGCCCGTGACAGCCCTGACAGCCACGCGGCTTTGCCAGCCAAGGCCTACTTAACGCAGGCCTTTTTGTTGCGCCCAGAAAATGCCGCTAACGGTTTTGGCATCGGTGATCGTGCCATCAAGCACACCGGCCACCAGTTCATCCATACTCACCGCCACACACTCAACAAACTCACCTTCGTCCAGTTGCGCTTCTCCGGCGGTCAGACCTTTGGCGAGGAAAAGGCGAATTTCTTCGTCGGTGTAGCTGATGATCGGATGCAAGACACCGAGAAATTCCCACGCGCTGGCGGTGTAGCCCGTTTCTTCCAGCAATTCGCGCTGGGCACACAGTAGCGCATCTTCGCCCGCTTCAAGCTTGCCGGCCGGAAATTCCAGAAACACCCGATGCAGCGGGTAACGATACTGGCGCTCCAACAACAAGCGGCCATCGGGCAATACCGGAATAATCATCACCGCACCGGGGTGCAAGATGTATTCGCGCGTGGCGGTGCTGCCATCGGGCAAAGCAACGGTATCGCGGTTGACGTGCAATAGATTGCCATCGAATACCCGTTGGGTTTCGAGCGTGGCTTCCAGTAGCTTGGGGTCTTGCAGGTCTTCAATTAAAGGCATTAGCGAGTTAGTCCACAGAGATCATCAAATGCAACGCGGCGGGGTCAATAAGCCAACGGCAACCGCGAAGGGTTGCCGTTGAGTTTACCGCGAAATACCTGCTTAAAGTTTGACCGGGGTCGTATGCCAGATTTGCGCAGCGTATTCGCTGATGGTGCGATCGGACGAGAAGCGCCCCATTCCGGCCACATTCAGAATGGCTTTTTTCGCCCATTCATCCGGCTTGGCATACAGCGCATCCACTTTTTCCTGCGTGGCAATATACGACTCATAATCGGCCAGCAGCTGATAATGATCGCCCCAGTTCACCAACACATCAAAAATCACGCGATAGCGCTCTGGCTCTTGCGGGCTAAAGAAACCATTGGCCAGCTGATTCAGTACTTCGCGCAACTCGGCGTTATGCTCGTAAATCGCGCGTGGCTGATAGCCATTTTTGCGCAGGGCATTCACTTGCTCGGTGGTATTGCCAAAAATAAAGATATTTTCTTCGCCCACCGCCGCCTGCATTTCCACATTGGCCCCATCCAGCGTGCCGATGGTCAGCGCGCCATTGAGGGCAAATTTCATATTGCCGGTGCCCGAGGCTTCGGTGCCGGCGGTGGAAATCTGCTCGGACAAATCGGCGGCCGGGATAATTACTTCAGCCAGGCTCACCGAATAATTTGGAATAAACACCACTTTGAGCTTATCGCCCACCCGTGGGTCATTGTTGATTTTGATGCCCACATCGTTGATCAGCTGAATCACCAGCTTGGCCATTTTGTAGGCCGAGGCAGCTTTACCGGCAAACACCACCACCCGCGGCTGGATCGGAGCGTCGGGGTTAGCCAGAATGCGGTTGTAGCGGGTAATCACATGCAGCACATTCAGCAATTGCCGTTTGTATTCGTGAATGCGCTTCACCTGCACGTCAAAGAGCGCATCGGGATTAATCACCCCGCCCAGGCGGCGTGCCACAAAGCGGGCCAGCCGCTCTTTATTGGCATGCTTGGCCGCGCGAAAATCGGCCACAAACTGCGGAAAATCAGCATGGGCTTTCAGCTCGCTGAGTTCATCCAGCCGTACGCGCCAAGTGTGGCCAATTTCGCGGTCGATCAAGGTAGACAGCGACGGATTGGCCAGCGCCAGCCAGCGGCGTGGCGTCACGCCATTGGTCACATTGGTAAACCGCGCCGGGAACACCTTGGCTAGATCGGCAAAAATCGATTCCACCATCAGATCGGAATGCAGGGCCGATACCCCGTTGATGGTATGGCTGGCCACTACCGCCAGATACGCCATGCGCACCTTGCGCTCGCCATGCTCCTCGATCAATGACACCCGGCGCAGCAAATCAAAATCGCCGGGGAAGCGGGTGCTGACATCTTTGAGGAATTTATCATTGATATCAAAAATGATCTTCAGATGGCGTGGCAGCAGATGGCCGAGCATATCCACCGGCCAGGTTTCCAGCGCCTCAGACATCAAAGTGTGATTGGTGTAGCTAAATACCTGACTGGTAATCGCCCACGCTTCATCCCAGCTGTAATTAGCTTCATCCAGCAACACGCGCATTAATTCGGGGATGGCCAGTACGGGATGGGTGTCGTTCAGGTGAATCGCGACTTTCTCACCGAGATTATCCAGCGTTTCGTGGTTCATCCGGTGGCGGTGAATAATGTCCTGAATACTGGCCGCGCAGAAGAAATATTCTTGGCGCAACCGCAGCTCTTTCCCGCTGTAGGTAGAGTCATCGGGATACAGCACGCGCGAGACGTTTTCAGAGACGTTTTTCTCCGCCACGGCCGAGAAATAATCACCCTCATTAAATTTCGACAGATTGATTTCGCGCGTCGAGCGTGCCGTCCACAGGCGCAAGGTATTGGTGGCCATGGTGTCATAGCCGGGAATAATGATGTCGTGCGCAACCGCCAGTACATCATTATGGGTATCAATCCAGCGCACTTTGCTGCCATCGCTTTCTAGCCGGCCACCAAAGCGCACCCGGTAGCAGACTTCGTCGCGCGGGAAATCGAGGATATTCACCGAGCCCAGCCAGGTATCGGGCACTTCCACCTGCCGGCCTTCGATAATCCGCTGCTTGAACATCCCGAACTGATAGCGAATACCGTAACCCATGCCAGGGATACCCAGCGTGGCCATCGAATCGAGAAAACATGCGGCCAGTCGCCCCAAACCGCCATTACCCAGGGCCGCATCAGGCTCCAGATGCACCAGATCGTCGTAATCCACGCCCATATCATCCAGCGCGCTGCGCACGGTGTCTTCCATATCCAGCGCCAGCAAAGCATTAGAGAGCGCACGCCCGATCAGAAATTCCATCGAGAGGTAATACACCCGCTTCACATCTTGCGAGTATTGCGCGCGGGTGGTTTGCATCCAGCGCTCGACCATCTGGTCACGCACGGTGAGAAAGGTCGCATCCAGCCAATCTTTGGGCTGGGCCACGATCGGATCTTTCCCGATGGTGTACATCAGTTTATTGGCAATGGCTTTCTTGATCGCGGCCACATCGTGGCGATCGGTAACATCGTATTGAAACGGCATACTCATGCGTGACACTCCGTGTTGCGGGTTTGGCGATGATTCGCCCGGTTCAGGCACTAACTTGCTGATACAACGCTTGATACTGAGCAGCGGCCGCTGACCAGCCAAAATTTTGCTGCATGGCGGTTTTGCGAACTTGCTTCCATTCTTTACTGCGCGCCCACAGGGCGAAGGCGCGCTTGATACCCCGGGTGAGTTCCTTGCTGGAGAACCCATCAAAGCTAAAGCCGGTGGCAATACCCTCAGCTAAATTTTCTAAACTGCAATCCACCACCGTATCGGCCAGTCCGCCCACCCGCCGTACCAGCGGCAAGGTGCCATATTGCAGGCCATACAACTGTGTGAGGCCACACGGCTCGAACCGGCTCGGCACCATGATCACATCGCCGCCGGCGATCAATTGATGCGAAAACATTTCATCGTAGCCAATTTTTACGGCCACTTGCGCCGGATTCGCTTGTGCCACCGCAACAAAAGCTTCTTCCAGCGCGGTATCGCCACTGCCCAGCACAGCGAGCTGGCCACCGCGCGCGGTAATTTCCGGCAGTGCGGCCAGCACCAGCTGCAGACCTTTTTGCTCGGTCAGGCGGCTCACCACCACAAACAGCGGGGCGTCATCCTGCACATTCAGCCCCAGCTGGGCTTGCAGGGCGGCTTTGCATTTGGCTTTGCCGGCGGGTTTATCGGCGCTGTAATTAGCCACCAGTGCGGTATCGGTGGCGGGATGCCAAACGGCCGGATCCACGCCATTGAGTACCCCCGCCAATACCGCGGCCCGGCTGCGCAACAATCCGTCCAGCCCGCAGCCTTGCTCGGCGGTGGTGATTTCTTGCGCGTAACTTGGCGACACCGTCGTTACGCGGTCGGCATACACAATGCCCGCCTTCATAAACGACAGCTGGCCATAGTATTCCAGTCCATCCACCGCAAAAAATTCGGCGGGTAATTGCAGCCGGGCATACGTCTCGGCAGCAAATACGCCCTGATAGGCCAGATTATGAATGGTGTATATGCAAGGCACTGGCCGGGCCGCGGCGGCTAGATAAGCCGGTGTGAGCGCGGCATGCCAGTCGTGAGCATGCACCAACTGCGGCTGCCAGAGCGGATCGACGCCTTGTGCCAACTGGGCTGCGGCCCAGCTTAGCAGCGCAAAGCGCTCGGCATTGTCGGCATAGGCTTCGCCATTGGCCGCTTGGTATGGATTACCCGGGCGATCGTAATAATGCGGCGCATCGAGTAAATACACCGCCAGCCCCGCTGCCGTTTCCCCAAAGAGCAGTCGGCACGGCGTGCCCAGGCCATCTAGCTGGGCAACTTCGCCCCGAATCTCCACCGCGGCCAGCAGCGCAGGGAAAGCCGGCAGCAATGTCCGGACTTCTTCCCCCACCTGCCCCAAAGCCGCCGGCAGTGCACCGGTGACATCAGCAAGGCCGCCAGTTTTCAGCAGCGGGAACATTTCGGCACACACTTGCAGAATTCGCATTCTCGATCCTTTGCAGAAGTTAGCTCGGGCCAGCGCCCACCCACAGCATTATCTGCGCGCTAAATGAAACCGCTGTGGCATTTAGGCCGGCAGTTTGGCCAGCATGTCTTTGGTGATCAGGGTAACGCCGGTTTCGGTGCGGTAGAAACGGCGCGCATCTTCCTCAACGTTCTCGCCCACAATCGTGCCTTCCGGAATCTGGCAGCCGCGATCAATCACGCAGCGGCGCAACCGCGAACCGCGCCCCACCACAACTTCCGGCAAAATCACCGCCGAATCAATCGTGCAGAACGAATGCACCCGCACCTGCGAAAACAGCACCGAATTAATCACCAGCGAGCCCGACACAATGCAGCCGCCAGACACCAGCGAATTGAGCGTCATGCCGTGGCTGCCGTTGCGATCCTGCACAAACTTGGCCGGTGGTTGCTGCTCTTGCAATGTCCAGATCGGCCAGCTTTGATCGTAGACATCCAGCTCAGGGGTGACTGAGGCCAGATCAAGATTGGCCGCCCAGTAGGCATCCACCGTCCCCACATCGCGCCAGTAGGGGTTGCCGCCGGATTCGGTTTGCACGCAAGAAAGACTAAACGGGTGGGCAAAGGCTTTGCCTTCGCTCACGGCTTTCGGGATCAGGTCTTTACCAAAATCGTGGCTCGAACCCTCAACCTGGATGTCTTCTTCCAACAGGCGCTCAAGGTAGGCCGTGTTGAATATATAAATCCCCATCGAGGCGAGCGAGACTGCCTCATTGCCGGGCATGGCCGGCGGGTTGGCCGGTTTTTCGACAAAATCGGTGATCTTGCGCGTTTCATCCACCGCCATCACCCCGAAGGCCGAAGCTTCTTCGCGCGGCACTTCGATACACGCCACGCTCACCTCGGCCCCGAGCAACACGTGATCGACCAGCATGCGCGAGTAATCCATTTTGTAGATGTGATCCCCCGCCAGAATCACCACATAATCTGAGCGGTAATTGCGCAAGATATCCAGGTTTTGGTAAATCGCATCGGCCGTACCGCGATACCAATGCTCTTCATTCACCCGCTGCTGCGCCGGCAAGACATCAACAAACTCATTCATTTCATTGCGCAGGAAAGACCAGCCGCGCTGCAGATGGCGCATCAGCGAATGCGATTTGTACTGGGTAATCACCCCAATGCGGCGAATGCCCGAGTTAATGCAGTTGGATAATGCAAAATCGATAATGCGGAATTTGCCACCAAAATACACCCCCGGTTTGGCGCGGTGATCGGTTAGGGCTTTTAAGCGTGAACCACGACCACCTGCCAGTACCAGTGCCACGGCGCGGCCTGGCAATTGCCGGGCGAGCGTGGCTTTATCGATTAATTGCACTTCCATTCTTGCCTCTCCTGTCGCGGCCCGCCGGCATTGGCGGGCCCACTGCGCTATGAATTGAAAGCCGGGTGCTTAGGTCACCACGGTAGGTTGTACGCGGCCAGTTCGCTGGCGGATTTGCGCCACGGCATCAGCCAGCGCAATCAGCCCCGCCAGTGCGGTCTGGGTGGCGACACCATGCTGGCTGGCATCAGCCTCGTATTTCTCCAGATACACACGCAGCGTAGCGCCTTCGGTGCCGGTACCCGAGAGGCGGAACACCACCCGGCTGCCATCGGCCAGCAAAATGCGGACACCTTGTTTTTCGCTGCGCGAGCCATCCACCGGATCGTCGTAGGCAAAATCATCGGCGCTGGCAATGGCTTGCCCAGCGATGGTTTGGCCAGCCAGCTGCGCTAATTGGCCGCGTAAATGCGCCATCAGGCCATTGGCTGCTTCGGTATCCAGTGCTTCGTAATCGTGGCGGGAATAAAAATGCCGGCCATAGGTTTGCCAGTGTTCGCTCACCAGCTCGGCCACCGATTTGCCGGTGACCGCCAAGAGATTGAGCCAGAACAGCACCGCCCACACGCCATCTTTCTCGCGCACATGGCCCGAACCCGTGCCGTAACTTTCTTCACCGCACAGCGTTACTTTGCCGGCATCGAGCAGATTGCCAAAGAATTTCCAGCCGGTTGGCGTTTCAAAGCACGGCAAGCCCAAGCGTTTGGCCACGGCATCGACGGCGCAAGATGTGGGCATTGAGCGCGCCACCCCGGCGATCCCGCCGGCATAGCCTTTCACCTGCGTGGCATTGGCGGCCATGACGGCCAGACTGTCGGATGGGGTCACAATAAATTGCCGGCCCACAATCATATTGCGGTCGGCATCGCCATCGCTGGCGGCGCCAAAATCGGGCGCATCCGCAGCAAACATTTGCTGCACCAGCGCTTCGGCATACACCGGATTCGGATCCGGATGCAGACCGCCAAAATCCTCCAGCGGCATGCCATTGACCACGGTGCCGGCTGGCGCGCCGAGCAGGCCTTCGAGAATGCGCGTGGCGTAAGGGCCAGAAGCAGCGCACATCGCATCAAACCGCATCCGGTGGCCGGCGGCAAACCAGTTGCGAATCGCGGCAAAATCAAACAGGCTTTCCATCAGCTCGGCATAATCGGCCACCGAATCAATCACCTGCACCTGCATCGTTCCGAGGGTATAGCTCGCTACGTTTTCAATATCAACGTCTGCGGCTTGATACACCCGGTAGGTATCAATAGACGTGGTGCGCTGGTAAATGGCTTCGGTGATTTTCTCGGGGGCGGGACCACCGTTGGTCACATTATATTTAATGCCGAAATCACCCTCAGGGCCGCCCGGATTATGCGAGGCCGACAACACAATCCCGCCCACCGCACCATGCTTGCGAATCACGCAGCTCACCGCCGGGGTCGACAGCAAACCGCCCTGCCCGACCAACACCCGCGCCACCCCATTGGCCGCCGCCATCCGCAAAATGGTCTGGATCGCCGCGCGATTGTGATAACGGCCATCGCCGCCCAGCACCAGCGTGCCGCCTTGCAGCTCGGGCACCACATCAAAAATCGCCTGCACAAAGTTTTCTAAATAATGCGGCTGCTGAAACACCGTTACCTTTTTGCGCAGGCCGGACGTCCCCGGGCGCTGGCCACTAAAGGCTTGTGTCGCTATGGTTTGAATTGTCATTGTGATTTGTTCCCTGATTGATTCATTTCTTAATTTCATTACTTAATCTTGCTGGGGTGGCCCGGTCTACAACCGGCCTGCCGGTAAATCCGCACGCTGCCCGCAGCCACTTCGATCGCCGCATCATCCGCAGCACAAGCCACGAGCTCCCAGCGCCCAGCCGGCAGCGTAAAAGCCTGCGGCTGGTTGGCGGCATTCAGTTGCAGCAGATATTGCCCACTGAGCACGATTTGCAGTGCGCGGCCAGCCGGGTCATCCCAGTCTGCGGCAGTTAACTCCCCCCCGGCCGGCAGCAGCCAGCTGACATCGGGCCAACCTTGATCTTGCACCACCCCTTGCCACCAGCGATTATCGCGCAAAGCAGCGCACTGCTGGCGCACTTGCAGCATTTTGCTGATCCAGTCGCACAAAGCGGCCTGCTCGGGCTGCTGCCAATTGAGCCAGGTCAGCTCATTATTCTGGCAATAGGCGTTGTTATTGCCTTGCTGCGTGTGCCACAGCTCATCACCGGCCAACAGCATCGGCGTGCCCTGGCTGAGCAGCAGGCAGGCCAGAAGGGCTTTGGCCATCCGCAGCCGGCGGGCCTGCACTACAGGATCAGCGCTAGCGCCTTCGTGGCCAAAATTGCAGCTCAGATTGTGGTTATGCCCATCGCGATTGTCTTCACCATTGGCGGCATTGTGTTTGTGCGCATACGAGAGTAAATCGCGCAGATTAAAGCCATCGTGCGCGGTTAGAAAATTCACGCTGGCCTGTGGCGCACGGCCACTGTGGGCAAAATAATCGCTACTGGCCGCAAAGCGGCGGGCCAGGAGCGCCCGGCTGACGCCTCCGTGCAGCCAGAATTGCCGCAGCACATCGCGGTATTGATCATTCCATTCGCTCCAGCCAGCCGGAAACTGCCCCAACCGGTAGCCATTGGGGCCAATATCCCACGGCTCGGCAATCAGTTTGCAAGGCGCAAGAATCGGGTCTTGGCCAATCGCCGTCAGCAAGGGCGCCCAGGCGCTAAATTGCCCGTCCACCCGGCCCAGTATCGGCGCCAGATCAAAGCGAAAACCATCCACGTGGCATTCACTTACCCAATAGCGCAGGCTATCGAGCACCAGCTGCACCACCCGGGGGTGGCTTAAATCCAGCACATTGCCGCAGCCACTCCAGTTGGTGTATTCCCCCTGGCCATGCAGGTGGTAATAGCTCTGATTATCCAGCCCGCGAAAAGCCAGTGTCGGCCCGAGTGCATCACCTTCGGCGGTGTGGTTGTAGACCACATCCAGAATCACTTCCAAGCCCGCCGCATGCAGGTCTCGCACCATTTGGCGGAATTCGCTCAGCGGCGTTGTGCCGGCGCGGCCCGACCAATAACGGGGCTCAGGGGCAAAAAAGCCCAGTGTGTTGTAGGCCCAGTAGTTCACCAAGCCCAGCGCCTGCAAGCGGGGCTCATCCAGGTGTAATTGCACCGGCAACAGCTCAATCGCAGTGACGCCCAGCGCGCGGTAATGCGCCAACATCGCTGGATGCGCCACCGCCGCATAGCTGCCACGTAGCGCGGGCTCGATCTGTGGCTGCAATTGCGTCAGGCCCCGCACATGCGCTTCATACAATACGGTGTGCGCCCATGGCGTCCGCGGCGGCGTATCGTCGCCCCAGGCAAAAGGCTCGTCACATACCACGGCCTTGATTGCTGTTGGGGTATTGTCTTGTAGATCAGCTTGATTATGATCTGCAGCCCGATACCCAAATGAGGTATCCAGCTGATCACCCCGCCCCACCACCGCGCGCGCATAAGGGTCGAGCAAAACCTTGGCTGGATTAAACCGCGCTCCCTGCGCGGGCTGATACGACCCATAGGCGCGAAAACCATACACCAACCCCGCCATCGCCCCCGGCAACAAGCCATGCCACACGCCATCGGTGCACGCGGGTAAAGGCCAACTGGCAATTTGCTGCTGGCCATCGGCACTAAACAGGCACAGCTCAATGCGCTCGGCATGCTGGCTAAACACAGCAAAATTCACCCCGGACGCCGTGATGGTGGCGCCCAGCGGATACGCCGCCCCGGTAGCAAGTTGTGCTGGCCAGCTGTCACGCATCAGTGTGCGCTCCAGCGCAGATACACGGTGGCCAGCGGCGGAATCGTCATCCGCAGCGAATCAGCCCGGCCATGCGCCGGGTGCGGCTCGCTGGCGATGGCCAGATTGCCCTGATTGCTGCCGCCATAATATTGCGAATCGGTATTCAAGATTTCGTGATACACGCCAGCGCGCGGCACACCCAAGCGGTAATGATGGCGGGTAACCGGGGTGAAATTACTCACAATCAGCAGAAAATCGCCGTTTTCCGCTTTGCGCAGAAAGCTAAACACCGAATGCTCGGCATCTTCATGGCTGATCCACTCAAAGCCACGATGATCAAAATCGATTTCATACAAAGCCGGATGAGCGCGATAGGTATGGTTCAGATCGCGCACCAATTGCTGCACGCCGCGGTGCCAGCCATTGGCCGGATCATCCAGCAAATGCCAATCCAGGCTCTGGTCATGATCCCATTCGCGGCCCTGGGCAAATTCGCAGCCCATAAACAGCAGCTTTTTACCCGGGTGCGCCCACATAAAGGCATAGTAAGCGCGCAGATTGGCAAATTGCTGCCAGCAATCGCCCGGCATTTTGGCCAGCATCGAGCCTTTGCCGTGTACCACTTCATCATGCGAAATCGGCAGCACGAAATTCTCGCTAAACGCATACACCAGCCCGAAAGTCATATGGTGATGATGGTATTTGCGATGCACCGGGTCTTGCCGCATATAGGCCAGCGTGTCGTTCATCCAGCCCATATTCCATTTGTAATGAAAGCCCAGCCCACCCATCGCCGGTGGGCGCGAAACGGCTGGAAAAGCGGTGGATTCTTCGGCCAAGGTCATGGCCGCTGGGCGCTCAACGCCCACCACTTCGTTCATGCGCCGCATAAAATCGATGGCTTCGAGGTTTTCGCGGCCGCCAAACTGGTTGGGAATCCATTCGCCCTCTTTGCGCGAATAATCGCGATAAAGCATCGAGGCCACCGCATCCACCCGCAGGCCATCGATACCGAAGCGCTCCAACCAGTACAGCGCGTTGCCGATCAGGTAATTGCGCACTTCATTGCGGCCAAAATTGTAGATCAGCGTGTTCCAATCCTGATGAAAGCCCTCACGCGGGTCGCTGTGCTCGTATAGATGCGAGCCGTCAAATTGCGCTAGGCCGTGCGTATCGGTGGGAAAATGCCCCGGCACCCAATCCAGGATCACCCCCAGCCCTTTGCCGTGAGCGGCTTCGATCAGAGCACGAAACTCCTCCGGGGTACCAAAGCGGGAAGTCGGTGCATAAAGCCCTAGCGGCTGATACCCCCAGGAGCCATCAAATGGATGCTCATTGATCGGTAGTAATTCCAGATGAGTAAAGCCCATCTCGGCCACATAATCCACCAGCTCGACCGCCAGCTCGCGGTAGCTCAGCCAGCGATTACCCTCTTGCGGGCGGCGGCGCCATGAGCCCAGGTGCACTTCATAAATCGAAATCGGCGCATTCAGCGCATTCGCCGCTTGCCGCGTGGCACTGTGCTCAATCCAGGCCGGCAGGCGCGCTACGCGCGAGGCGGTAGCGGGACGCATTTCGGCGGCAAAACCATAGGGGTCGGCCTTGAGCTGCAGCTGGCCATGTTGATCAATGATTTCATATTTATACGCTTGGCCTTCCTGCACCTGCGGCAGAAACAGCTCCCACACGCCGCATTCGCGCCGCAGCCGCATCACATGGCGACGGCCATCCCAGCCATTAAAGTCGCCCACCACCGATACCCGGCGCGCATTGGGTGCCCAGACGGCAAAACTAAAACCAGCCACGCCATCGCGTTCGGCCCAGTGTGTTCCCAAGCGCTCAAATGGTCGGCGCTGGCTGCCTTCGGCCAGAAACCATACATCCTGCTCGCCCAGCACCGGGCCGAAGCGATACGGGTCTTCCAGCCGCAGAGTCTGCTCGCCCCATTGCACATCCAGCTGGTAGGCAAAGGCGTTTTTACGCCGCGGGATTAGGCCGGCGAAAAACCCGCGCGCATCGAGCTGCGCTAGCTGCACAAGGCTGCGGCCGGTTTTGGCCTCGACCACCGCACACGCCGTGGCATCCGGCAGCCAAGCCCGTACCCACACGCCCTCGGCATCGGTATGCATGCCCAACAGCGCAAATGGATCGGCATGCAAGCCCTGGCACAGGGCATCGATATCGGCAGGGGAAACAGACATGCAAACAACCTCTCAGGCGGGGCAAAGCGGGCTGGCTGCAGCGCGGCAAAGCCGCGGGCACTGCGCCAGCATGTTGGAAACGCACGACGTACTGACAGAAAAATGCCACATTCACGCAGCACAATGCTAGTTTTCCCGTACGTAGCAGGCGGAAATTGCAACAGCCAGACTCAAGCTTGACCGTCATTTTACCGCCATAAAATTTACGCATAAATTACAAATTACCGCAAAGAGGCAGAAAATGTCTTTGACCCGCGCCGCAGGTATTCTGGTCCACCTCACCTCCCTGCCCTCTCCTTACGGGATTGGCGATTTAGGGCCGGGCGCCTACCGGCTGGTGGATTTTCTGGCCAGTGCCGGCCAGCGCGTGTGGCAGGTGCTACCGCTTGGGCCCACCAGCTATGGCGATTCACCCTATCAGTCGTTTTCCACCTTTGCGGGCAACCCCTTGCTGATTAGCCCCGAGCTATTAATCGCCGATGGCTTACTCAGCGCCGAACAGATTCCACCCCATGAATTCGACCCGCGCCGGGTAGATTATGGCCGCCTGCTGCCATGGAAAACAGCAGTGCTGCGTGCAGCGTGGCAAGGCCTGCAAGCACTGGCACCAACCCATCCTTTAACACTGGAGCTAAGCGAGTTTTGCGCGCGCGAAGCGGCCTGGCTGGATGACTACGCATTATTCATTGCCTGCAAGCAGCACTTTATTGCGGCACGGCAGAATGAATACGAAAGCGCGGAGTACCAGGCCTACTATCAGCGGCTGGCCGATAAACAGACCGTCAATCAGATTAAAGATTGCTATTACGGCGCGGTGTGGAATTCCTGGCCGACGGCACTGGCGCAGCGCGAAGCCAAGGCGCTGAAACAGTATCGGCAAACATTGGCCGCCGAGATTGCTTTCGCGCAATTCTGCCAATTTATCTTTGCCCGGCAGTGGCAGGCGCTTAAAAGCTACGCCAACCAGCAGCAGATTCAGCTGTTGGGTGATTTGCCGATTTTTGTCTCGCAAGACAGCGCCGATGTGTGGGCTAATCGCAGCTTATTTCAGCTCGATGCCGCTGGCGATCCACTGGCAGTCGCCGGAGTGCCGCCCGATTATTTCAGCGCCACGGGTCAGCTGTGGGGCAACCCACTGTATGCCTGGCCCGCACACAAAAAAACCAAATATCGCTGGTGGGTAGCCCGGGTGGCCGCCGCACTGGCGCGTACTGATCTGGTACGAATCGATCATTTCCGCGCCTTTGCGGCGCATTGGTCGGTGCCATTTGGCGAGCCCACGGCCGAACATGGCCAATGGTGCGCCAGCCCCGGGGCAGAGCTATTTGCTGCGATCCGCGCCGAGCTAGGTGATAAGCTGGGCATCGTCGCCGAAGACCTTGGGGTCATCACCCCCGACGTCACCGCCCTGCGCGAAAGCTTGGGCCTGCCGGGCATGAAAGTGCTGCAATTTGCCTTTGACGGCAGCGCCAGTAGCGATCACCTGCCGCACAATTACCCCGACGCCCATACCGTGGTTTACACCGGCACCCATGATAACGACACCACGCTGGGCTGGTACGCCAGCAGCCCCGAAATCAGCCGCGACCACTTGCGACGCTATCTGAATGTCTCGGGCGAAGCGCCGCACTGGGATCTAATCCGCCTCGCATGGAGCACCCCAGCCACCCTGGCGATTGCCCCGATTCAAGATCTCTTCGGCGCACCGGGCAGCGAGCGGATGAATACTCCGGGCGTAGCCAGCGGCAACTGGCAATATCGCTTTCTCGCCGACGAGCTCACACCCGAATTGGCGGCACGGCTGCGTTATTTGGGCGAGCTATTTGGTCGCGCCCCAAGCTAAGCCGGAAAATACAAATACCCCAAAGGGTATTGCCTGTCAGACTCTATTCAATAAAGCCCAGCAGGCAATACCCAGCAGCAGCTTACAGCTCTTGCGCAAAAGCCATCCCTCAGCCCTCCCCTTCGCCGGAAAAACCGAGTAAAATGCTCAGTCTTTCTGAGATTCTCTGGCGACTGCCATGTTCGACCGCTTGCGTGAAAATATCCGCGTGGTTTTCGACCGCGATCCTGCTGCCCGCTCTACGCTGGAGGTCATTACCTGTTACCCGGGGTTTCATGCGCTGACGCTGCATCTGCTGGCGCACGGGCTGTGGCGACGCAACTGGAAATTGCTGGCCCGCATGGTGTCGCATGGCGCGCGCTTTCTCACCGGCATCGAGATCCACCCCGGCGCGACCATTGGCCGGCGGGTGTTTATTGATCACGGCATGGGCATTGTGATTGGTGAAACCGCCGAAATCGGTGACGATTGCACGCTTTATCATGGCGTAACGCTGGGCGGCACGTCGTGGAACCAAGGCAAGCGCCACCCCACGCTGGGCAAGGGCGTGATTATTGGGGCGGGCGCCAAAATCTTGGGCCCGATTACCTTGGCCGATGGCGCCAAAGTCGGCTCAAATGCCGTGGTGGTTAAAAACGTACCGGCCGGCGCGACCGCAGTCGGGATTCCGGCCCGTATTCTCGACCCGCAAACCGATCAACAGCGCGAGCAAAAAGCCGAGCAGCTCGGTTTTTCTGCCTACGGCGTGGGTGCGGACATGAACGACCCGATGGTGAAAGCCATTCACGGCCTACTTGATCACTCGGTCACCACGGACCAGCGCCTGGAAATGATCTTGCGCCGGCTCGAACAGCTGGGCGTTGATTGCGCCGAAGAGCGCGCAACTGCTGATAAATTCGATCCAAGCTACCTCAATCGCATTGTCGATTAAGCACGCAATACCCCACTAAAACAGTCAACTTTTTAGTTGACCAAAATAGTGGGGTATTGGTATCATAGCCCTGCATTCTGATCACCAAGGATACGCCATGCGACTGACCACCAAAGGCCGTTTTGCCGTTACCGCCATGCTGGATTTGGCTTTGCGCCAGGCCAATGGGCCGGTGACTTTGGCCGGCATTAGCGAACGTCAGCATATTTCGCTGTCGTATCTGGAACAGCTATTTGGCAAATTGCGCCGCCGCGAGCTGGTGGAAAGCGTGCGCGGCCCGGGTGGTGGTTATTGCCTCGCGCGCTCGGCCTGTACGATCACCATCGCCGAAATCATTCAGGCGGTGGACGAGCCCATCGATGCCACCCAATGTGGCGGCCGCGAAAATTGTCGCGATGAATCGCGCTGCATGACCCACGATTTGTGGACCGATCTGAATGCCACCATTCACGGCTTTTTGTCTGATGTCACCCTGGGTAGCCTGATTGAAAAACAGCAGGAAAAAGCCCGCCGCTGCACCAGCGACAACCCCAGCGTGATGAAAGACCAGCGCCATCTGCTTGGCGCCCATTAAACCGAGCTTATCTGAATTTGAATTTTCGTCCTGCACGAACCAACGCAGCGGAGCACACAGCATGACCCAGCAAAAACCGATCTATCTTGATTACTCTGCCACCACCCCGGTTGATCCGCGCGTGGCCGCCAAGATGATTCCGTACCTGACTGAAATGTTTGGCAACCCAGCCAGCCGCTCGCATCCGTTCGGCTGGGAATCGGAAGCCGCAGTCGAAGACGCGCGCGAACAAGTGGCGCAGCTGGTTAATTGCGACGCAAAAGAAATCGTCTGGACTTCGGGCGCGACCGAATCGATCAATCTGGCGATCAAAGGTGCCGCGCATTTTTACCAAACCCGCGGCAAACACATCATCACCGTGAAAACCGAGCACAAAGCCACGCTCGATACCGTGCGCGAGCTGGAACGCGAAGGCTTTGAAGCCACCTATATGGATGTGCAAGAAAACGGCCTGCTGGATCTGGAAGCCCTCAAAGCCGCCATCCGCCCAGACACCATCGTGATTTCGGTGATGTTCGTAAACAATGAAATCGGCGTGATTCAAGACATCGCCGCCATTGGCGAAATCTGCCGCGAGCGCGGGATTATTTTCCATGTCGATAGCGCGCAAGCCACCGGCAAAGTCGCGATTGATCTGGCCACCCTGAAAGTAGACCTGATGAGCTTCTCGGCGCACAAAACCTACGGCCCGAAAGGCGTGGGCGCACTGTATGTCCGCCGCAAACCGCGTGTCCGTCTGGAAGCACAAATGCACGGTGGCGGCCATGAGCGTGGTTTCCGCTCTGGTACTTTGGCTACGCACCAGATCGTGGGCATGGGTGAAGCTTTCCGCATCGCCCGCGAAGACATGGCCAGCGAAAACGCCCGCATCGGCGCGCTGCGCGATCGCCTGTGGAACGGCCTGAAAGAAATCGAAGAAGTGCACCTCAATGGCGATATGCAACAACGCGTGCCGCACAATCTGAACGTGAGCTTCAACTATGTTGAAGGCGAATCGCTGATTATGGCGCTGAAAGACCTGGCGGTATCGTCCGGCTCAGCCTGTACCTCTGCGTCGCTGGAGCCCTCTTACGTCTTGCGCGCCCTGGGCCGCTCTGATGAATTGGCGCATAGCTCAATCCGCTTCACCATCGGCCGCTTTACCACCGAAGCCGAAGTGGATTTCGCCATCAATCTGATCAAAGGCAAGATCGACAAGCTGCGGGCCTTGTCACCGCTGTGGGAAATGTACAAAGACGGCGTTGACCTCTCAACCATCGAGTGGGCTGCGCACTAAGTTGGGCCAGCGGGCGGCGCCACACCAGGCCCGCCCCACCCCAAGTGCTAGATGAAAAACTGAGCGAATCTGGAGAAACACAAAATGGCATACAGCGACAAGGTACTGGATCACTACGAAAATCCACGCAATGTGGGTTCCTTTGAAAAAGGCGACGACAGCGTGGGCACCGGCATGGTTGGTGCGCCGGCCTGTGGTGACGTGATGAAACTGCAGATCAAAGTAGGCGCTGATGGCGTGATTGAAGACGCCAAATTCAAAACCTACGGCTGTGGCTCGGCGATTGCCTCGTCGTCGCTGGTAACGGAATGGGTGAAAGGCAAGACGCTGGATGAAGCGCTGTCGATCAAAAACACCCAAATCGCCGAAGAGTTGGCGCTGCCACCGGTGAAAATTCACTGCTCGATCCTGGCCGAAGATGCCATCAAAGCAGCGGTGGATGACTACAAGAAAAAGCACGGTTAATCGTTTCACGCATACACAGGGTATCGGCCCGCAGGCCAATTGATTCATAGCCTGCCAGCCCATACCCCAAAGGGTAAGATCATGGCTTTAACATTGAGCGAGCGCGCGGCCAACCACGTGGCCAATTTTCTGCAAAAACGCGGCAAAGGGCTGGGTATTCGGCTGGCGGTGAAAACCTCAGGCTGTTCCGGCATGGCCTACAAGCTGGAATTTGTTGATGTGGAAAGCGATACCGATCTGCAATTTGAAAGCTATGGCGTAAAAATCTATACCGACGCCAAATCGCTGGCCTATCTGGATGGCACCGAGCTCGATTACACCAAAGAAGGCTTGAACGAAGGCTTTAAATTCAACAACCCGAACGTGAAAAACGAATGCGGGTGTGGCGAGAGCTTCAACGTTTAAGCCCAACACGCCAGCCTCGCCGCTGGCGTTTTACTGTTCCCTATCCGGTTTGCCATGATCGACTTCAGCCAAAGCCATTTCAGCCTGTTTGCCCTGCCCGAGCAATTTGCCCTTGATGGCAAAGCGCTGGATAGCCAGTATCGCGCCCGAGTGGCCGAATATCACCCCGATAAATTCGCCACCGCCGCCGATGCCGAGCGCCGCCTGTCTTTGCAAGCGGCCACGCATATCAATGAAGCCTACCAAACCCTGAAAGCGCCGCTCAGCCGCGCCCGCTATCTGCTGCTGCGCCATGGCGTCGATACGCAGGAAGAAACCAACACGGCCATGCCGATGGATTTCCTGATGGCACAAATGGAATGGCGGGAAGGCATTGCCGAGGCCAAGGCCAGCCAGAATGTCGATGCGCTCGAAAACCTCGCCCGTGAAATGCGCGCCGAAATCACCGCGCTGGAAGACACGCTGGCGCTGCAACTGGATCAGCTGCAGGATTTTGCCGCCGCTGCGCTCAGCGTGCGAAAATTACGTTTTATGGAAAAGCTGGATCAGGAAATCGGCGATGCGATTGAAGCTGTTTTGTATTAAACCCAGTGTGCATATCGCCTTTGCCATCATGCCAGGGTTTCTACTTTCCGCCTGTGCAAGTACTAACCAGCTTACGCCAGAAAAAACAAAGTCATTAGAGAGAAAAACGCCTCAATTTGAGTGCATCACAATTAATGACCAAACAAAAAGAACCACCGAAATTTCACATCGCATTGGCTGGCTACCATCAATTAGAAAGCACATGGGTTCGGATGTTAAATTTGCTGTAGATGCGCAATTAAATAGGCACTGTGAGCTCACAGAAATAAAGATGATTCAAAGTACAGGCAATAATGAACTGGATAAATCAATCATGAAAGATTTACGAGAAGTTCGTTTACCGATACAAGATTCAAACAAAGAAACAGAAAACATCAAAATTAGATTCAGCGAAGGCCCGTAATACCCCTTTTCGTTAGGTCCTCCATCATTTCGTTGAAGTAAAAAAGAGATAGAACATGGCTCTGCTGCAAATCGCCGAACCCGGCATGAGCGCCGCCCCTCACCAGCATCGTCTGGCGGTCGGCATTGATCTGGGCACCACCAATTCACTCGTGGCCACCGTTAAAAGCGGTAGCGCGGTCTGCCTGCCCGATCAGGACGGCCGCACCTTGCTGCCTTCGGTGGTGCATTACGGCGTGGATGGCGATTTGCTGGTGGGCCACAGCGCCCAAGCGCGGCAAAACGAAGACCCGGCCAATACGCTGGTGTCGGTGAAGCGCTTTATGGGCCGCGGTATCAATGACATTGCCGATTTGGCCACGCCGTACCGCTTTGTTGACGAGCCGGGCATGCTCAAATTGGTGACCCGCGCCGGGGTGAAAAGCCCGGTCGAAGTCTCCAGCGAAATTTTGCGCGCCCTGAAGCACCGCGCCGAAGACAGCCTCGGCGGCGAGCTGGTGGGCGCGGTAATTACCGTGCCGGCCTATTTTGACGACGCCCAGCGCCAAGCCACCAAAGATGCGGCCAAACTGGCGGGCCTGAATGTACTGCGCCTGTTGAACGAGCCGACCGCGGCCGCAATTGCCTATGGGCTGGATAATGCCGCCGAAGGCATTTACGTGATTTACGATCTGGGCGGCGGTACGTTTGATGTGTCGATTCTGGAGCTGACGCGCGGTGTGTTTGAAGTTCGCGCAACCTCCGGAGATTCACAACTGGGTGGTGATGATTTTGACCACCGCATTTATTGCTGGATTCTGGAACAAGCCGATCTGCATGGCCCAAATGCGCAAGATCAGCGGCTGTTGCTCACCCGTGCGCGCGAAGCCAAAGAAGCGCTCACCGATCACGCGCAAACGCAGATTACCGCCGTGCTCTCGGATGGCGCCATTATTGATCTGACCCTCAGCGCCGAGCAGTTTCACAGCATGACCGCGCATCAGGTGAACAAAACCCTGCTGCCGGTGAAAAAAGCCCTGCGCGATGCCAAATTGCGCATCGAAGACATCAAGGGCGTGGTATTGGTGGGTGGCGCGACCCGTATGCCGCATGTGCGCAAAGCGGTGCGCGAATTGTTCGGCCAAGAGCCGCTGACTAACCTCGACCCGGATAAAGTCGTGGCGATTGGCGCGGCGATTCAGGCCAATGTGCTGGCCGGCAATAAGGGCGACGATGAATGGCTGCTGCTGGATGTAATTCCACTCTCGCTCGGCCTGGAAACGATGGGTGGCCTGGTGGAGAAAGTCATCCCGCGCAATAGCACCATCCCGACCGCACGCGCACAGGAATTCACCACCTTTAAAGATGGCCAAACCGCGATGGCGATTCATGTGCTGCAAGGTGAGCGCGAGCTGGTGAGCGATTGCCGCAGCTTGGCGCGCTTTGAGCTGCGCGGCATTCCACCAATGGTGGCGGGCGCAGCGCGCATTCGCGTGACTTTCCAAGTGGATGCCGATGGCCTGCTATCCGTGTCAGCGCGCGAGCAATCCACCGGTATCGAAGCCAGCATTGCCGTGAAACCTTCGTACGGTTTATCGGATGACGAAATCAGCCGCATGCTGACCGAATCGATGACGCACGCCAAAGACGACATCCAAGCGCGCAAACTGGCTGAAGCTCGCGTGGAAGCCGATAGCATTATTCAAGCAGTTGAAATCGCGCTGGCTAGCGATGGCGCGCTGCTCAATGCCAGCGAAACGGCCGAAATTAGTGCGGCGATTGCCGCCCTGCGCAGCGCCATTGCCGGCGAAAGCGCCGAGGCGATTACCGCCGCCACCGAACAACTGAACCAAACCACTGGCGAATTTGCCAGCCGCCGGATGGATGCCGCCATCAAGCGCGGGCTGGCCGGCCAGCGAATTTCCGATATTTGATTGCCTCGCGCAAGGAAAACACCATGACCCAGATCGTGATTTTGCCCCACGCCGTACTCTGCCCCGAAGGCGCGGTACTGGACGTTGAACCCGGCACCACCATTTGCGATGCGCTCTTGGCCAACGAGATTGAAATCGAACACGCCTGCGAGAAATCCTGCGCCTGTACCACCTGCCATGTGCTGGTGCGCGAAGGCTTTGATAGCCTGAACGAAGCTGATGAGCTGGAAGAAGATCAGCTCGATAAAGCCTGGGGGCTGGAATCATGCTCGCGGCTCTCGTGCCAGGCCGTCGTGGCCGACACCGAGCTGGTGGTGGAGCTGCCGAAATACACCATCAATCACGCCCGCGAACACCACTAAGCCGAATCGATGTATCGTCTGCCAAGCTCTTATATACAGGGCATAGCAGGCATTACCCCCAAGGAGTATCAGCATGAAATGGACCGACAGCCGTGACATCGCCATCGAACTGGTCGAAAAGTACCCCGATATCGACCCGAAAACCGTGCGCTTTACCGATCTGATGCAATGGGTGCTGGAGCTGGAAGGCTTTGATGATGATCCCAAGCATTGCGGTGAAAAAATCCTCGAAGCAATCCAGCTGATGTGGATGGACGAGGCAGAATAAGCGCCAACCAGCGAGCACGATACCAAGCACTATACGGGTATTTATGGGCAGACAAGCCCAGCGACAGTCCCTACACTCCAGCGCGTAAACTCGGGTTTGGCGCCGCATCTTTGTCACAGCGTGAGGCTAAACTCACGCTGTTTTTATTCGTATGCGCTAATATACTTTATCCGCCTGGCATGTAACTCCAAATGGCTTCCGTACCTCTTTCATCCCTGCAATTAATCCGCCAGGCGCGTAGCGACCTCGCCCCCCTGCTGGCCGACCCGCTCGCGGCCGAGAATTTTGGCGCTGGCGTCGCCAGCATTGTGCAGCTGATTCAGCGCGCCTGCCAGCAATCGGCCGAGGTTTCGCTCGCTACCATGCTGCTGGAGCTCGATACCCCCTACCCGATTCGCCATGCGGTGGACGTGGCCATTGTGGCGGAGCTATCGCTGAATAATCTTGGGCAAGATGCGATGGCGCGCAGCTCGGTTTTGGCCGCGGCACTGACCATGAATCTGGGGATGCACGCGCTCGAATCGATGCTGGCCGAGCAAACCGGGCCGCTCACGCCCGAGCAGCGCGCCCAAATGCAGGCCCACCCGCAAATCGGCCGTGATCAGCTGCGGATGCTGGGCGTCTCGGATTTACAGTGGCTCACCTGCGTGGAGCAACATCACGAAGCGCCCGATGGCACTGGCTATCCGCGCAAACTCAAAGGCAGTGAAATTACCTTTGAAGCCCGCCTGCTGGGGCTGGCTGATCGCTATTGCGCAATGCTGGCCAATCGCAGCTATCGCCGCCGCCAGCTGGCCGATTCGGCGATGTTTACCACCCTCAATAGCGGCGCGGGTAGCTTGGATCAGAAACTGGCGCAGCTGTTTTTATCGACGCTGGGTCTGTACCCACCGGGCAGTATCGTGCATTTAATCAATGGCGAAACCGGCGTGGTGGTTCGCCGCGGCAAACTTGATAGCACCCCGCTGGTGTTGGCGCTGTTTGATACACATGATCAACTCCTGCCCAATCCGGTGCTGCGCAACACAGCCGATTTTGACTTTACCGTGGTCAACGTACTCGATAGCCGGATTATCGCCGGACAAATGCCGCTTGATAGCATTTGGGGCGTGGCAGGTAAAGCCTGAAATTAATCAGCCCCCTCAAAACACAAAAGCGGCCACTGGCCGCTTTTGTTTTGCCCGACTCTGAGTCACTGGGATTATTTCGCCATCGGCTGGCTGGCCATCCGCTCTTTGCGGCGCTGTTCGCGCTCCGCGCGCATATTTTCATGCGCGGCTTTGCGTTCAGCTTCAGACAGAACGCCATCTTTGTTGGTGTCCATTTTATCGAAGCGCTCTTCCATTTTTTTCAGAAAGTCGGCCTTGGTAATGTCGCCTTTGAAATGGTCATGTTTGCCGGCTGGCTGCTCGGCCATAGCCAGCGGGGATAAAACCAGACCACTCGCGAGGGCGGCAATAGCTACGATTTGACGCATTGGATTCTCCTTAAGCAGCGCACCATGCGCTTGTGTGATATAACGCTGCACGCCTCTGATCCGTTGACAAGGAAGACCACAATGAATTTTGCCGAACAACTGGCCCAATTGCCGACCGTAGACCACCTCGCCGCGCTGGAATTACTGCATGGCGAAGAAGTGGTGGCGCGGATTGAAAACAAACCCGGTCAGGCCGGCAGCCTGCGGGTGTATCACGCGCTGTTTCAAGAGTTTGGCGCCATCAGCGATATCGCTGCGCAAAAAGCGCTGCGTATTTATGCCGAGCACACCACCGACGCCGAAGCCAATCCGGGTAAGCATCCGAATATCGATCGTCTGTTCCCGCTCGCAGCCGGGGCTACACCGCTGGCCGTACGCCTGATCGCGGCTTAAGAACTACTCAATGCGCAATAAAAAAGACCGCCGTGGCGGTCTTTTTTATTGCTGTCCACGCTGGTCGGCGACAGCTTATTCAACACTGCTCGGCGCGGCCTTTTTCGGCAGGAATAAGGCGGCGATTTGTGGGCCGCGTTTAGGCAGCTTGGGCAAATCGCTTGGGAAGGCCGGAATATCCTGCGCATCGCGGCTCGCCCGCGATGGCATACGCTCACCGCCTCGTTCCGCGGTGCGTTCTGGACGCTCGCTGCGCTCACCGCGTTCGCCCCGTTCACGGCGCTCGCTACGGTTACCACGTTCCGCCCGCTCATCAATCAGCTGCACCGTGCCCGGCGAGAAGCCTGGTACCGGCACCAATTGCAGCTCTTTTTTCAGCAGGGCCTTAATACCGGCAAACGATTTTTCTTCTTCGGGCGCAACCAATGAAATCGCCACCCCGGTCGCCCCGGCCCGACCGGTACGGCCGATGCGGTGCACGTAATCTTCGGGATTGGTCGGCAATTCAAAGTTCACCACGAACGGCAGATCGGTCACATCCAGCCCACGCGCGGCCACATCGGTGGCCACCAAGACCTGCAATTCACCAGCTTTAAATTTATTCAGCGCTTCGGTACGGGCTTTTTGATCGCGATCGCCGTGAATGGCCTCGCAGACAAAGCCCGTGCGACGCAGCTCGCGGGAAACCTGCTCGGCGCCAATTTTGGTGCGGCAGAAGACAATCACCTGACTCATCTGGTGAATGCGGATCAGATGCGCCAGCAGCGCGCGTTTGCGGCCGGTTTCGACCGGATGCAATTCTTGCTTCACCGATTCGTTGGCCGAATTCTGGCGCGCGACTTCAATCTTCACCGGATTGCGCATGAAATCGTTGGACAATTTCACGATTTCAGGGGCGAAAGTCGCCGAGAACAGCAGCGTTTGTTTGCGGCTGGTACACAGCTTAAAGATTTCGCGAATATCAGGAATAAAGCCCATATCCAGCATGCGATCGGCTTCATCCAGCACAATGATCTCAACTTGCGAGAGATTGATGTTTTTTTGCTGGATATGATCAAGCAGCCGGCCCGGGGTGGCCACCAAGATTTCGACCCCGGCCCGCAGGGCAGGAATCTGGCCTTTGATATCGACCCCGCCATACACCACATGGCTGCGTAAGCCGGTGTGTTTGCTGTACAGCGCCACATTGTCGTAAACCTGATCGGCCAGCTCACGCGTCGGCGTCAGCATCAGTACCCGCGTGGGGTGGCGGGCGGGCGACACGCTGGTATTGGCGTGGCGCATCATGCGGGTCAGAATCGGCAGCGTGAAGGCGGCGGTTTTACCGGTACCGGTTTGCGCGGCACCCAGCACATCCTGCCCGGTGATCACCACCGGAATCGCCTGCTGCTGAATCGGGGTTGGGTTTTCGTAGCCCTGCTCGGCAACTGCCTTCAGTACTTCAGGCGCAAGGCCAAGCGTTGCAAATGTCATACCCACACTACTCCGACTAATCAAACAATAAAGGCGGAACTTTACACGATGATGGCCCCCCTGAACACCGTTTACTGCTGTTAGATCAACGAAATAAGCCGATTTTCTGCCCTACACGGCAACTGTGCCGGCCTCATGCCAGCCCCAGCCACCGGCGAGCTTGGCTTGCCGTAGCGCAATTAAATCGGCCCCCGCTGCCCACAGCAGCAGAAAACCTCGTACACTCACGGCATTCAGTTTGAAGGAGCCCAACCATGTATGACACTGCCCGCGAATATCTGACTACCATCCGCGATCTGCATCGGTTTGCGGTCAGCCGGTTCAATGCCGCCGAGCTGTTTTATGGCCACGGCACCAGCGAAGCCTGGGATGAAGCGGCCTATCTGATCCTCGCCACCTTGAAACTGCCGATCGATCGGCTGGAGCCAGTGTTTGATGCCCGGCTACTGCCCGAAGAAGTCGAACTGGTGCTCAATGTACTGCAAGAGCGCGTCGTCACTCGCAAACCTGCAGCCTATCTGACCAAAGAAGCCTATCTGGGTGACTTTAAATTTTATGTGGATGAGCGAGTGATTGTGCCGCGCTCGTTTATTGCCGAAATCTTGCTCAATGGCGGGCTGGAACCATGGATTGAATATCCAGAGCTCGTTCACAACGCGCTGGATCTGTGTACCGGCTCAGGTTGTCTCGCCATTCTGATGGCGCATGCCTTCCCAGATGCGGCCATCGATGCGGTGGATCTGTCGGCCGATGCGCTGGATGTGGCGGAAATCAATGTGTTGGATTATGGCCTGGGTGATCGCGTTGATCTGCTGGATTCAGATCTCTTTGATGCGGTGCAGGACATGAGCTATGACCTGATCATCTCCAACCCGCCGTATGTCGATGCGCATAGCGTGGAAGAGCTGCCACCGGAATACCTGCACGAGCCGGAAATGGCCTTGGGCAGCGGGGAAGATGGGCTGGATATTACCCGCCGTATTCTGGCCGAAGCCAGCGCCCGCCTAAATCCGCAAGGCGTGCTGGTGGTGGAAATTGGCCACAATCGCGAGGTGCTGGAAGAGCAATTCCCAACTCTGCCGTTTGTCTGGCTGCCCACCGAATCGGGCGATGGCTTTGTCTTCCTGCTCACGCGCGAAATGCTGGTTGAAGCGGGCCTTTAAGCCCAAATCGCGCAGTGACCGGCCAGCCTTCGGGCTGGCTTTTTTGTGCGCCACACCATTGACTTGTCATATTCTTTCTGAAACTGCATTGATTTTTAACAAACCATGCAAGCTTTGATTGCGACGCACCAAAGCTGGGCATATACTTGGCGGTACTTATATTGCGTCGAGCTGACCCATGCTGGAATTTCTGGTTATCACCTTAATCGTGCTTGCCTGTTTGCCCTTTATTCCGTGGTCGCGCTTTGGTAAAAAGAAATCCTTGCTGGATCAAAGCCTCAGTGCTTATACCACCCAGTCTGGCCCGATTGATGGCAACGATTAATTAATACCCTCCCTCGTATTACCTTCAAAGCTATACATCAAAATCTCTACAGCCCAATACCCTTTAAAACAATAAGTTCAGCTGTAGCTTGGGCAGGAAGCGGCGTAAAATACCGCCGCTTATGAGCCCCACTTCCCCTCACCACCTTTTGCAGCACGTCTTTGGCTACCGCGCTTTTCGCGGCATGCAGGAAGACATCGTCCAGACCCTGTGCCGGGGCGAGGATGCGCTAGTCCTGATGCCCACTGGCGGCGGCAAATCGCTGTGCTATCAAATCCCCGCGCTCGCCCGCCCCGGCTGCGCGGTAGTGATTTCGCCGCTGATCGCCTTAATGCAGGATCAGGTGCAAGCGTTGCAAGAGTTGGGGGTAGCCGCGGCTTATCTCAATTCAACACTGGATGCCGCTGGCAGCCGGGAAGTAGAGCGGCAGTTTCTGGCCGGCGAGCTTAAGCTGCTGTACGTGGCGCCCGAGCGCCTGCTCACACCGCGCTTTTTAGCCTTGCTGCGTGAAGCGCAGCTGGCGCTGTTTGCGATTGACGAAGCCCATTGCGTCTCACAATGGGGGCATGATTTCCGCCCTGAATACCTCGGGCTGTCGCTGCTGGCAGATGAATTTCCGCACATTCCGCGCATAGCCCTTACCGCGACCGCCGATCACAGCACCCGGCTGGAAATGCAGCAGCGGCTGCGGCTGGAAAACGCGCGCGAGTTTGTCGATAGCTTTGATCGGCCCAATCTGCGCTACACCATGGTCGAAAAAAAAACCTCGCGCGATCAGCTGCTCACCTTTCTGCGCCGCGAGCATGAAGGTGATTCGGGGATTGTTTATTGCCTTTCACGCAAACGGGTGGAAGACACAGCCGCATGGCTGCGCAGCAAGGAAATTCGCGCCCTGCCCTATCATGCCGGGCTTGATGCCAGCACCCGCGCCAAACATCAGCAGATCTTCCTGCGTGAAGAAGGCGTGGTGATGGTGGCCACCATTGCATTTGGCATGGGCATCAATAAGCCGGATGTACGCTTTGTCGCGCATCTGGATTTACCCAAATCAATCGAGAACTACTATCAGGAAACCGGCCGCGCGGGTCGCGATGGCTTGCCGGCCAATGCTTGGCTGGCCTATGGACTGAATGATGTCATGCTGCTGGCCGAGATGATAATGCAAGGCGGCAGCAGTGAAGAGCAAAAGCAAGTCGAGCGACGCAAGCTCGATGCCATGCTAGGGCTGGTGGAAACCACCGAATGCCGCCGGCAAGTGCTGCTGGCCTATTTTGGCGAGCAAACCGCCCCCTGCGGCAATTGCGATAATTGCCTGAATCCGCCCCAGCTGGTGGAAATGACCGAAGCGGCGCGCAAGGCGCTTTCGTGCGTCTATCGCACCGGCAATAAATTTGGCGTCGGGCATTTGGTGGATGTTTTGCGCGGCAAACACAGCAGCAAAGTTGCCGAATACTTGCATGACCGGACCAGCACCTTTGGCATCGGTAAAGACATCGACGAAGCGAGCTGGCGCGCCGTGTTTCGGCAGCTATTGGCCAAAGGCGCGCTGCAGCTATGCCCAGCCGGCCACGGTGGGCTTGAGCTCACTGACAGCGCCCGCCCCTATCTCAAGGGTGAAATACCCTTGTATTTGCGCGCGCGCAGCGAGAAATTTAGCTACCGCGACAAAGACAGCGAATTTGCCAGCCCCGCCGATCAGGCCTTGTGGCAAGCGCTACGCAAATTGCGCAAGCAGCTGGCGGACGAACAAAACGCACCGGCGTACCATATTTTTGGCGACGCCACGCTCAAGGAAATGGTGCGCTTGCGCCCGCAGGATCACTACGAGCTCTCGCGCATCAGCGGCGTGGGTGACCGCAAACTGGATAAATACGGCGATGCGTTTTTACGTGCCTTGCGCGAGCACTAGGCCCCCGCGAGGCGTTTGATATTGGCTAGCGATTGAGCGGTTTAAGCCGTAATGGCCGCGCGTTGCTGCGCCTGATAGCGCTGGATAGCGTGCAGTAAAGCCGGCTCATCCGCCACCCCGGTTTGCGCCACCTGGCTCACCAGATAGAAGATCGCAAAATACGCCAAGCGCAGCCGCACCGCACGATCCAAGCCGGCTTTTTGCAGGTAATTGCTCAAGAGCTTCATATCTGGCCGCACCAGATCCAGCTGCACCAAATCCAGCTCGCAATGGCTAAAGCGGACCAAGCCCGGGTCAATCACCCCGCACAGGCGGTGGGTTTCGGCGTCCACCAAGAAATTGGCCGCATGCGCATCGCCATGAATCACGCTGCTGAGGGTATGGTTCGATAAGGGCAGGCAGGCAAAATCGCCAATCAGCGCCAGCAAGTGCTCACGCAGCGGCTGGCTTAGGCATTCGCTGGCCGCGGCGCTGTGTAACCAGGTCTGCCGCAAACCCAGATCAACCTGATAAGCGCTGGCAAAATCGGCATGCCAGTGGCCGGTTTCATCCTGAAAACCGCGCTCGCAGCTAATTGCGTGCAAGCGGCGCAGCCAATCGACAAATTCATCCGCAAAACGGTCGATTTCCACCGGCGATTCCAGCTCATGGCTGGCCGGCATGCCGGCAATCTGGGTCAGAATCAGCGCTTCGCCGCGCTCGCCGGGCTGATGCAAGGCAATCACCTCGGGCAGTGGCTGATCAACCAGATAGCGGCGCAGTGTAGTCAGCGCCTCGGCTTCGCGGGCGGCCTGACCGGGTTGGCGATAGCATTTCAGCACCGCGCGTAAACGGCCCACCTGCACCAGATACACATCGGCCTGAAAACCGGTAATTTTTTCCACCCGGCTGGCCACGCCACCCAGATAGCGCTGGCACAGGCTTTCCACCTGGCCTGGTTCGACGATGAACATGGCAACCCCCGCGACAATCATTCAGGGTGAGAATGCGCCCAGCCTGTGACAGGCGTTTTGCGCTGGCACAAACTTTTTGCACAAAACCCCCACCGCTAAAGCCGTGAGGACGGCGAAGCAGCCCGCTTATTCGCGCAGCATGAGTACCGGCGAAGTGCGCGCCAGTGCCCATAGCCGCCGCCAAACCGTAAGGCCACTCAAGGCCATACCGGCCACAATCGAGGCCAGTGGCAGCCAAACATTGAATACCCACGGCAGTTTCAGCACCGCCGTGGCCACATACCAAGCGCCCAGCGCAGCTAAAGTACCCGCCAGCAAGCCAGCCAGCGCCCCCAGCAGCAGGCTTTCTAGCCACCAGATCCGGGCAATACGGGCGGTGCTGGCGCCCAGCGCACGCATCAGCGCTGCCTCGCGCCGCCGCTCGCTATCGTTGGTTTCCAGCGCC
This sequence comes from Chitinibacter sp. ZOR0017, assembly GCF_000799095.1. NCBI lineage: Bacteria > Pseudomonadati > Pseudomonadota > Betaproteobacteria > Neisseriales > Chitinibacteraceae > Chitinibacter > Chitinibacter sp. ZOR0017. The sequence goes on from NZ_JTLG01000034.1 coordinate 182,502, forward strand.
GCCAGTAATACCGTCAGCCCCGCCAGTACACACATCACAAACACCAGCCGCAATGCGCTCGACGCCAGCGTAATCACTGTTTCAACCTGCGCCAGTACCTGCCCCACATCAATGATGGTGAGATTCGGCATACCGCGCACCAATTGCGGCACCAGCGTGCGCTGCGCGGGCGGCAAATAGAAACTACTAATCCGGCTACTAGGCAGATCGCGTAACAGCTGCTCGGAGCCCACCACAAAGAAATTGGCACGGAACGAGCCCCAATTTACCGCGCGCAGATTAATCACCGGCGCAGTCACCGGCGTGCCGGCAATATCAAAGGTGAGCTGATCGCCAATTTTAATGCCCAGCAGCACCGCCAGCTCCTGCTCCACCGACCAGCCCGGCACAGCGGCATTCAGCGCTGGACCTTGTACCCGCTGATTATCGGCGCGCTCGTCTTCGCCCCAGGAGAGATTAAACTCGCGCTCGGACAGGCGCTGCGCGCGGGGCTCGCTATACTGCAACGGCTGTACCGGCTGCTGATTGTGCAAAGTCCAGCGCCCGCGGATCATCGGCTGCACTTTGGGCGCGGGCAAACCCGCCGCCGCAAATTGGGCATTAAAGGTGGCGATCTGCTCGGGCTGCAGATTAATCACAAAATGATTGGGCGCTTCGGGTGGCACTTGCGCACGCCAAGCCTGCAATAAATCACTCTGCACCACGGTAAGTAGCCACAAGCCGCACAGCCCCAACGTTAGGGCCGCGAGCTGGGCCAGCAGTAAGCCGGGTTGGCGCAGCATCTGCCGCAGCGCCAAACGCGCACTGCCTTGCCAGCGCCAGCGCTGCAGGGCTTGCAGCAGCAACCAGCCCAAGGCAGCCAACAGCAGCAGCGCGCCCAACATACTCCCACCCACTATCACCGCCAGCTTTATATCCTTAGCGATCTGCAGCAAGATACCCATCATGGCGAGTAGCGTCAGCGCGTATTGCCAGAACCAATGCACATCGACGGTCAATTCACGGCGCAACACACGCAGCGGTGGCGTACGGGCTAGGCTCAGCAATACCGGCCCCGCTGCGCCCAGCAGCAACACCAAGCCCAGCGCACTGGCCCAAAGCCAAGGCCACAGACTGGCGGGCGGCAAAGGTGCGGGCAACTGCGCAGCAATCAGCCACAGCAAGCCCGCTTGCGCCAGCCAGGCCAACGCGCCGCCGGCCAGCGCCGCCACACCCGCCAGCAGCAGCATTTGCGCCAGCATCAGCGCGCGCACGCGCCGCTGGCTGGCACCCAGCGTACGCAGCAAGGCCACGGTATCAAAATGCCGCAGCGCAAAGCGCCGAGCGGCCAGCACAATCGCCACCGCTGCCAATACACCGGCTAGCAAAGAGGCCAGCCGCAAAAAGCGTTCGGCGCGCTCGATGGCTTCTTTGAGCTCCGGCCGGCTTTCGCGGGAGTTTTCAATGGCCTCGCCGCGCCCCAGCTGCGGCTGCGCCGCCGCCAGCCAAGCATTCACCGCCGCCGGCTCACCAGCCAGCAGCAAGCGATATTTCACCCGGCTGCCAAAGCCCAGCAAACCACTGGCCGGCAAATCGGCAGCATTGATCATCAGCCGCGCCTGCAGGCTGGAAAAATCAAAGGCCGCATCCGGCTCGCGCATGATGATGTCGCGCACGGTGAGCTGCAATTGCCCGACTTTGAGCTGCTGCCCCACCTGGATTTGCAATACATCGCGCAAGCGCGCATCAATCAGCGCTTCGCCCGGCTGCGGGGCTTGCGTAGCTCCACTTTGCAGGCTGAGTTGCCCCCGTAAAGGGTAAGCCGCCCCCACGGCTTTCACCGAAGCGAGACTTGCCTGCGGGCCAAAGCTCACCATCGAGGGGAAGATCGCCATCTCGGCACTGGCCAGCCGCTGTTGGGCGGCTAGGCTGGCAAACTTAGGCGGGATCGGATGATCGCTACTGAGCACGGCATCCGCCGCTTGCAGCTCGCTGGCTTGCCCGAGTAATTGCCGCTCCACCCGTTCGGTGAGCATGCCCACCGCGGTTAAGGCGGCAATGGCAATGATCAGCGCCAGCAGCAAGGTTTTGTATTCGCCAGCGGCAAGGCTGCGGCGAAATAGCCGCGCGGTGAGCCGCAGCTGACTCAATATGCCGGCGCTCATGCCGCCTGCTCCAGTGCCGCGGTTTGCGCCGGCACCTGCCAGTCGATCATCTGCCCGGCTTGCAGGCGCAATTGATGGCTGCAGCGCTGCGCCAGCGTGTCGTCATGCGTCACCAGCACCAGCGTGGTGCCCATTTCGCGATTCAGAGCAAACAGCAAATCAGCCACCACCGCCCCAGTGGCCGAATCCAGACTGCCGGTCGGCTCATCGGCAAACAAGATCTGTGGCCCCGGCGCAAACGCCCGCGCCAGCGCCACCCGCTGTTGCTCACCGCCAGAGAGCTGCCGCGGCAGGTGATGCAAGCGATGCCCCAGCTCCACCCGCTCTAGCCATTGCAGGGCCTGCGCCTCGGCGCCGCGCACGCCAGCCAGCTCCAGCGGCAGCATCACGTTTTCCAGCGCGGTGAGCTCGGGCAGTAATTGAAATGACTGAAACACAAAACCGGCGCAGCGCCCGCGCACTGCGGCGCGGCCATCTTCATCCAGTGTTTGCAGTGCAGCCCCAGCGAGGATGACTTCGCCTACGCTGGGTGTATCCAACCCAGCCAGCAAGGCCAAGAGGCTCGATTTACCGGAGCCCGAGCGCCCTACCACCGCTAAACTGGCCCCAGTGGGGACACTAAAGCTGATCTCGTGCAAAATAGTGAGCTTCTCGCCTTCACTGCTGACGGTTTTACCGAGCTGGCGGGCCTGCAAAATATCTGGAGTTGCACTCATGCTGATTCAGTTCCTATCGGTGTTGCGTCGTTGGGGCCTGCTGGCCTGCACCTTGGCGCTGCTGGCGCCTAGCGCTATGGCCAAAAGCACCGAGGTGATTCTGGTGTTTGGCGACAGCCTTTCGGCCGGTTATGGCATTGCCCAGCAGCAGGCATGGCCTGCCTTGCTGGAGCAAAAACTACAACAACAAGGCCGGCCCATGCGGGTGGTGAATGCCAGTGTCTCTGGTGAAACGACTGCTGGCGGGCTCACAAGGTTCCCGGCGGCTTTAAAACAGCATCGCCCGCGCTGGGTGATTCTGGCGCTGGGCGCCAATGATGGCCTGCGCGGTCTGCCAGTGAGCGCCATGCAAAACAATCTAAGACAGATGATTCAAGCCGCGCGCCAAGCCGGGGCCAAAGTGCACCTGGTGGGCATGCAAATGCCGCCCAATTACGGCGCCGACTATACCCGCCAGTTTGCCGCGGTGTTTCCGGCGCTGGCCAAGCAATATCAGCTGAGCCTGAGCCCGTTTTTACTGGCGCCCGTGATCCAAACCCCTAGCTATTTTCAGGCCGATCAACTCCACCCCACGGCGGCGGCCCAGCCTTTGCTGCTCAATTACGTGCTGCAAAACTTCAAACCCTAAGCGGCGCTATTCAGCCATGGGTATTGATCTGCAAGCATTATCAAGCAAGGCTTTCAGATCAATACCCCGAAGCACCTACCGATAAAAAAACGCCATCTGGCTCAGGGCAAGATGGCGTTGTGTGTTGGGGCGGGCTGTCGCTTACTGCGGCAGCGGTGCCAGTGGCTGTACCAACTTCACCACCCGCTCAACGCCGGACACCGAAGCGGCGATTTGCGCGGCACGATCGGCCAGCTGTGGGCTACTCATGCCCAGCAAATACACCACTTTGCGGTCGGTAATCACCTGAATATGCACAGCCTGCGCGTCACCACCATTCGTCAACATGGCAGTTTTAACGCGAGTACTGAGTTGGCTGTCATTCAGTCGATCAGCCATGCTCGATGGTGGCGCTTGCACCACATCATTAAACACCCGCGTAGTTTGGCTAAAGCTGCGTGCCAGTTGTTCGACGCGCGCTTTGGCGGCCGCATCAGGCACTTCACCAGTCAGCAAGACCTGACCGTTGAAGGTGTTCACATTCACATGCGCCCGCTCTTTGAATTCATCAATGATTTTGGCGCTGATATTGGCGCCGAGCGAGGTATCTTCGGTAATGGTTTTGGTTGGGCGCGGATCAGAACCGATCCAGGCCCCCATGGCCACGCCGCCGACCACCACCAAAGGCACGCACGCACTCAGGCCCAAACTTACGGCCAGAATGCCGATAGTGAGCGCCCGTTTCAGTTGCACCGCCATTAATCGCCCCCCAGCAAGGTAAAGTCGACCGCATCGCACAAAGCGTGAATCGCGGTAATGTGCACTTCCTGAATCCGCGCGGTGCGCTGATGAGGTACACACAAATGCACATCATCACCCACCAGCAGGTCGGCAATTTGCCCACCGTCGCGGCCGGTAAAGGCAATCACGCTCATGCCCCGATCATGTGCAGCATGAATAGCCGAGATGACATTGGCTGAATTGCCCGAGGTAGAAATCGCCACCAGAATATCGCCAGCGCGGCCCAAAGCATGCACTTGCTTAGAAAAGACCATATCAAAGTCGTAGTCGTTGGCAATTGCGGTGAGCGCTGAAGAATCAGTCGTCAGGGCAATCGCCGGCAAACCCGGGCGCTCGCGTTCGAAGCGGCCGACCATTTCAGCCGCAAAATGCTGGGCATCCGCCGCCGAGCCCCCATTGCCACAAGCCAGGATCTTGCCATCGGCAATCAGCGCCTGCACCACTTTCTCGGCCGCCAGCGCAATGGCGGGGCTGAGGACCTCCAACGCGGCCTGTTTGGCGGCGATGCTTTCTTCGAAATGCTGCTGAACGCGTTGAATCAGATCCATAGGGTTTCCTTTCGTGTATCTGCCCGCTCGCCGGCGGGCGCGGTGTGGTTTAACCACTTATACAGTTTTTAATCCAGTGCAAGGCCTCGCCTTCAATGCAGATCGCATCAAAACGGCAGGGCGGCACTTGCGGTAATTGTTGCAAATACTGCTGGGCGCTGGCCCACCAGCGGGCTTGCTTGGCCGGGGTAATACTGGCGGCAGCCCCACCAAAACGGTTAGAGCGCCGCATGCGCACTTCGATAAATACCAGCATTGGCCCATCAAAGGCAATCAGGTCGATCTCGCCCTGCCGGCATTGCCAGTTGCGGGCCACGATACGCAGGCCCTGGGCCTGCAGATATTCAGCCGCCCGTGTTTCAAAGGCCTGGCCTTTATTGTTCATTCACCACCGCGGGAGCTGCCGCTTCTGGCGCGACTTCGGCAGAGCCACTGGCGCTGGCGGGTTTACGCCCCATCACGCGCACCACTGATTCGCGGTTTACCACATTATCAGGGCTTAAAGTCAACACGCCGGTCAGGCCTTCCAGCCGTTCAAAACGCTGCCCCGTACTTAAGATGGCGGCGATTCGCCAGGCATCAACCCCCAAGGCGAACAATCGTTCCAAATCATTGGCGCTTGAACGGGTGCGATTATACAGTGCATAGCCCTCGCTATCGGGCGCCGCGAGCCAAGGCATATCCAGATATTTCACGCCAGCCAGATCAACCAGCGTGGTGGCGGGTAAACGGCCGGGGTTGATTTGATTGCTGGCATACACGGCGCGCTCATTGCCCACAAAGGGCCGTACCACGCGGGCCGATTTGGCATCCATAGCCAAAAACACCGCATCTGGCAGCGCGTCATTGAGCTGCTGACGAATTTCGGGGGCATCACGGCGCGGATTCGCCACCCGGATCACCAGCGGCTCGCTACCGTGAATTTCCCGCCAGGCATTGCTAAAACCTTGCGCCAGGCGTTGGCCGATACTGTCATTGGTTTGCAAAATCACCGGCTGGCGGCCACCCTCTTGCCGCACCAGCATGGCCGTTGCGGCGGCATCGCTCTCCACCCCCAGGCCAAAGCTGTAGAGCTGACTCTGCGGCAACGTAGTCGGATCAAACCCATTCAGGGCCACGGTGGGGACTTTCAGCTCACTGCTGTCGGCCAGATAATTAATCGCCGATTTGGTCAGCGGGCCAATCACCGCGATGGCGCCGCCATCTACCGCGCGCTGGTATTGTGCTTTGATGTCTTCTTCTTTATCGGTGGTATCAATCACGCGTACCAAGGGCACTTCGGCGCCACCATGCACGCGCTCGGCCGCCAACACACCGGCCCGAATGCTATCAACCGCCGGCTTAAAGGCCTTGGCCTGCCCCGGCAACAGCAAGGCGATATAGCCGTTGACCGGTCGGCTGGCACTCTCACTCTCGGTTGCCGCAGTGGCCGAGCCGGCCAGCGCCCCGTATAGTAGAGCCCCGGCAGCCAGTGTTCGGCCTGCTGTAGCCCAAAATGCGTGGCGCCATTGCAATCGGCCGCCAAGGAGAGTTGTGAAGTGCATAAGCCTGAGTATCCTGTCAGCAAGTCTGCATTATATGTGGTCGCTACCCCGATCGGTAATCTTGGTGATATTACCGAGCGTGCGTTGGCGGTTTTGCGTCAGGCCGATGTGATCGCCGCCGAAGACACTCGCGTCACCGGCCAGCTGCTTAAGCAATTTGGCATCAATACCCCACTGATGTCGGTGCGCGAGCATAACGAACGGGCGATGGCTGAACGGATTATCGAGCGCCTTGCCGCCGGCGATACTATCGCTCAGGTATCCGATGCCGGCACCCCGGCGGTATCCGACCCCGGCGCGGTCCTCGCGGCCGCGGTGCATGCGGCTGGCTTTAACGTGATTCCGATTCCTGGCGCCTCTGCCCTTACGACCGCCCTATCGGCCAGTGGTTTCACCGCGCCACACAGTCTGTTTTATGGTTTTTTGCCGCCGAAAAGCAAGCAGCGCCGTGATGCGCTCGCGCCTTTGGTTGGCCACCCCTATCTCACCGTGTTTTATGAGGCACCGCATCGCATTGCCGAATGTGTAGCCGACCTCGCCGCGATGTTTGGCCCCGAACGTGAAGCCGTGTTGGCACGGGAGCTGACCAAAACCTTTGAAACCATCCGCCGCATGCCACTGGGCGAGCTGGCCACCTGGATTGCCAGCGACAGCAATCAGCAACGCGGCGAAGCCGTCATCGTGGTCGATGCCGCGCCGCCCGCGCCCGCCGTCGAAGGCGAATCCTTTGATTACCTGCTGCAACCCCTGCTGGCCGAATTACCACTGAAGCAGGCGGTGGCACTGGCACAAAGCATCAGCGGTGCGCCGCGCAATACGCTGTACGAACGCGCTTTGCAGCTTAAAAAAGCCGCCGAATAAACGCACAGCAGAAATATTTGGCTTAAACCCTTGCCAAGCGCGGTTTAAGTAGCTAATATGCCGCTTCTACGTTGCACCTGCCCAGGTGGCGAAATGGTAGACGCAGGGGACTCAAAATCCCCCGCCGCAAGGTGTGTCGGTTCGAGTCCGACCCT
>NZ_JTLG01000034.1:189887-200665 GCF_000799095.1 Chitinibacter sp. ZOR0017
AACAATCAGGCCTCACGCTAGCGCGTCAGGCCTTTTTTGTTGGCTATTGCTCGCATACCCATACAGGTATTGCCGCACAAGCATTAAATCACTTAAATCCGGCAAAGATACCCCCCCCAAGCCCCACTCATTTTGTTCTAGCCAGCTGCCGGCCACTGCTGCATACGCGCTACGCCACATCCGTCAGACCTGTCATCTGCCCCATGCCACGCTGATTACGCGGTGCTAAGGCGCAAAAAAAGCCAGCCTGCATCGCTGCAGACTGGCTTTCGCGCACTGCGACTTCATCACGCCCGCTTATTCGATTGGCGCATCTTTGAGCCAGGTGACTTTCGGCATACCCGATTGCAATACCGCTTGCCGCAACGCTTCGATCGCCGCCATACGCGGGAAATTGCGCCGCCAAGCCATGACCACCCGGCGGGTAGGCGCGGGCTCGGCAAATGGGCGAATACTCAGCAATGCATCATCGGCGGCACTTACCGACGTCACCGGCAACACGGTTACCCCGATCCCGCCAGCCACCATGTGGCGAATGGTCGTGAGCGAAGAGCCCTGCAAAGTGCGCTGCAGGCCACCGGTGCCACCCATACTTTCGCGATTCAGATCCGGACAGGTTTGCAGCACCTGATCGCGAAAGCAATTCCCCGGCGAGAGTAAGAGCACGTTTTCTTCGGCCAACTGCTCGGACGAAATCTCCGGCATAGCCTCCCAAGCATGCCCCCGAGGGGTAGCCACCACAAAGCCTTCTTCATACAAGGCTTGCGTAGCAATACCCCCTTCGTGAAAAGGCTCGGCGACAATCGCCACATCAATTTCACCCTGCTTAAGCATCTCGGCCAGCCGCGCGGTGTAGTTTTCTTCCAGCAGCAATTGCATTTGCGGTGCCAGCTGGCGCAGCTCAGGGATCAGGTGGGGCAATAAATAAGGGCTAATGGTGTAGATCACCCCCAAGCGTAAACTGCCGGCCAAGGGGTCTTTACCCTGCTCGGCCAGCTGCTTCACCACAGTTACTTCTTCCAGCACCCGCTGCGCCTGCTCGACGATGCGGCCACCAATGGCGGTGAGCGAAACATCGCCCGATGAACGCTCAAACAGCGTCACCCCGAGCTCATCTTCGAGTTTTTTTACCGCCACCGACAAAGTCGGCTGCGACACAAAACAGCTATTGGCGGCGCGGCCAAAGTGGCGCTCGCGCGCCACGGCTACGATATAGCGCAATTCGGTAAGCGTCATCGCCACTGATTCCGTCGAATTTCATTCAGTTGATGCCGGCACAAAGACCAGCTCCACACCACGATAGCAACCCCGGCCACCGCCACCCAGGCCGGCATGGTGATGCCAAACAAGGTGAAATCGATATTGCCGCAATCGCCCACCGGCCGGATCACGCTCGCGAGCCAGCCTGGCAAGGCATTCAGATCAATCGGGAACGGCAAGCTCGATGGGCACAGCGCGCTCGGATCGCGCGGGGTGTATTGATACCATGTATGGCGAATACCCACCGCGGCCGTCACGCCAGCCGCCACTGTCAGCAAACCGGTTTGGGCATAGACACCAGTGCGGGTTTTGGGCGGGAAAATCGCCGCCACCAGCGCCAGCAGGCCCGTCACAATAATGCCGATGCGCTCATACACGCAGTACAGGCAAGGCATCAGCCATTGATAAAATTGATGGTAGAGCGCAAAGCCGATCATGCCGGCGCAAGCCAGAAAAACCAAGGCAAAACCAAATCGCCAGCGGAACAAATTCATGCTGTTCTCCGCCCAGTCAGAATAGAAAACGGCTATTCTAGCGCCGAATCCGTTTCCTTGGCAGCCAGAAAATCGCGCAATTGTGCTTCTTTAGCCAGCGCATCCTGATAGCCCAGCCCAATCAGCCGTCGCGCATACGCGCCACTAAATAATAAATAGCTGGCCACCACCGAGCCCTGCCGGCGAAATGCCCCCAAACCGCCGAGAAAAAAGCGCATCCCCAGCGAAAACTCGCGTTTGAAAGGCAAGGTGAGTTTTTCCAGCGGCTGCGATGGCGCGATGGTTAACACCTCCACCGGGCGTAAATTCAGCCCACTGCTGGCCCGCACCTCAGCAGGGATCAGCGAAATCGTGCGGTTGATGCGGGTAATGCGCTCCAGATCAACCTCAAGCGAATCCAGAAAAATACTATTCATCAGCTGCCCGCTCACCTGCGCCAGCGTCGGGTAATCACTCACCTGCTGCCGCGCCGGCGCGTCATCGCCATGCGGCGCCACCCCGATTACCAGCAAGCGCTTGGCGCCCAGATGAATAGCAGGGCTCAGCGGTGCCAATTGCCGCACCGAGCCATCGCCAAAAAACTCGCGATGAATACGCTCAGCTGGAAAAACCAGGGGTATTGCGCTGGACGCCATTAAATGCGAGACATTTAGCTGGGTACGTACCCCAATCCGTGAGGCGCGCTGCCAGCCTTCTAATTCAGGGTGCCCTTGAAAAAACGCCACCGATTGCCCGCTGCTGTAGCCCAAGGTCGAGATCGCCACGGCCCGCAGCGCGCCTTGCTCGATATTGCGCTGAATCTGGCTGAAATCCACCCGCTGCTCCAGAAAATCACGCAGCGGCGCATTATCGAGAAAAGCCCGCGGGTTATAGCGCCCCAACCCGCCCAGCATCAGCGAGCCCATCCAGTGAGCACCAGTGGCCAGCAAGGCACCGAGCGAGCCACGGTAAATCAGCTCGGGATAGAGGTTTTGCCACATCCGTGCCAACGAAAAGACCCCATGGCGAAACTGCTGGGCACTCACCGCCAGACCCGCGGCATTGATCGCTCCGGCCGAGGTGCCGCAAATAATCGGAAAAGGATTGGCCGCATGCTGGGGCAAGAGCTTGGCAATCGCCAACAGCACGCCCACCTGATAGGCCGCCCGCGCCCCGCCCCCCGAGAGGATAAGCGCCGTATCGGGCGCTGCTTGCCATTCGCGATTCATGCTCGCCTCCTCGCCTAGCTGACGGCTGGGCTGTCAGTTTTACCCTAGCTGCTGGGCTGGCGAACAGCAATCATGCGCCGCAACAAGTCAAGCTGACAGCACGAAGAACTGCAATATTACAAGGCCATAGTCGAAAATGAGACATTTCGGTATAATGCTTTTTTGGCGAAAAGGATCTAGCTCATGCGCATTGTGCAAAAAGCCCTCACGTTCGACGACGTTCTGCTCGTCCCTGCCCACTCCAATATTCTGCCTCGCGACGTTTCGCTCGCCACCCAGTTCACTCGCGGTATCCGCCTGAATCTGCCGCTGGTTTCCGCTGCGATGGACACCGTGACCGAAGCGCGCTTGGCCATTGCCATGGCCCAAGAAGGCGGCATTGGTATTATCCATAAGAACATGACGCCGGAACGCCAGGCGCAAGAAGTAGCCAAAGTTAAACGCTACGAATCTGGCATTGTGAAAGATCCGGTCACCATCGCGCCAACCATGCTGGTGCGCGATGTGATTGCGCTGACTCGCCAGCACAAAATTTCTGGCCTGCCCGTAGTTGAAAACGGTCAGGTAGTCGGGATTGTCACGAACCGCGATCTGCGTTTCGAAACTCGCCTCGACGTCCCAGTGTCATCCATCATGACACCGAAAGACAAACTGGTTACCGTGAAAGAAGGCACCAGCATTGAAGACGCCCGCACCCTGATGCACGATCACCGCCTCGAGCGCGTGCTGGTGGTCGACGACGCCTTCAAACTCAAAGGCCTGATCACCGTTAAAGACATCGTTAAAACCAGCGAACACCCACTGGCCGCCAAAGACGAACAAGGTCGTCTGCGCGTGGGCGCGGCAGTCGGCGTCGGCGCAGGCACAGACGAGCGCGTAAAACTGCTGGTGGAAGCTGGCGTTGACGTGATTGTGGTGGACACTGCGCACGGCCACAGCCAAGGCGTACTGGATCGCGTGAAATGGGTGAAAACCAACTTCCCACAAGTACAAGTGATCGGCGGCAATATCGCTACTGGCGCAGCGGCACTGGCGCTGGTTGAAGCGGGCGCGGATGCGGTGAAAGTCGGCATCGGCCCAGGCTCGATCTGCACGACGCGGATCGTGGCGGGTGTTGGCGTACCACAAATTTCTGCGGTGGCGAATGTGGCCGAAGCTCTGGCCGGCACGGGCGTGCCGCTGATCGCCGATGGCGGTATCCGCTTCTCGGGCGACATCGCCAAAGCCATCGCCGCCGGCGCGCACATGGTGATGCTGGGCGGTCTGTTTGGTGGTACCGAAGAAGCCCCGGGTGAAGTTGAGCTGTACCAAGGTCGCTCGTACAAGAGCTACCGCGGCATGGGCTCGCTGGGTGCGATGTCGGGCGCAAATGGTTCATCAGACCGTTACTTCCAGGATAAAACCGCCGATGCGGACAAACTGGTACCGGAAGGCATTGAAGGTCGCGTACCGTACAAAGGCCCGCTGACTGCCGTGATCCACCAACTGGTAGGCGGCCTGCGCTCATCGATGGGCTACCTCGGTTGCGCCACAATTGACGATGTGCATGCCAAAGCTGAATTCGTACAGATCACCGCTGCCGGTATCCGCGAATCACACGTGCACGACGTGCAAATCACCAAAGAAGCGCCGAACTACCATCAAGACTAAACGCTTGATCGCTTCGCCAAAAGCCGCCCTACGGGGCGGTTTTTTTTCGGCCAGCGCTTTGGGCCAGCGTCTGCGTAAGCAGAATAGGCCACGAAAAGCACATGGGTATAGTCTCATAATCCATATTAATTATGGCTTATAGCCATATACCCACCGATCAATTGAAAATTCGCCCCATATTTTCAATCCCCTCGGTTCGCCACTCCCCGCCTCGAGCAAGCCCGGTTGCAGCAAGCCTACTGCGGCGCCCCAAGGTCACACCTGTCGCCATCGACACCACAATTTGCCGGCCACGCTTGACGGCATGAGCCGTAGCTCGGCAAGATGCGCGCTCTTGGTGGTCGGGCTTGGCCCGGCCAATGTGCAACGTCGCGTGCAGCTCAATAGCGCACCATCTACAGGGGAGTATTTGCCGTGACCCAGTTTGTGATGAACACCCACTAAACCAGCACCCGAATCCCCCGGAATTCGGCGTGACTGGCACGCCGGGTTCCTGCCGCAGCGCTCACGCTGCGCCGCCCCGGTTTTCGATCAAAGCACCCCACTGCCCAGCGTTGATGCTCAACGCCACTTGGCCAAGGATGGGGCGGCAACTGATCTTCCGGGGCTTTTTTACGTCTACAGGATTTATGTATGCCAGTCGTACAACAACTGAATAAAGGGCGGGTGCCGGTCAAGATCTGGACCGACGACATCGCGCCCGCAGCGCTCAATCAACTCTTGAATACCGCGCAACTACCAATCGTGCATGGCCATATCGCGGCGATGCCGGATGTGCATCTGGGCATTGGCGCCACCGTGGGCTCGGTGATTCCAACCCGCGAAGCGATTATCCCGGCCGCTGTGGGCGTGGATATTGGCTGCGGCATGAATGCGGTGCGCACTTCGCTCACCGCCAGCGATTTGCCCGATAACCTGGCGCGCATTCGGTCGGCCATCGAGGCCGAAGTGCCGGTTGGTTTTCAGCAGCATGAATGGAGCAAAGTGCGGGGTGGCGCCATGCAGCGCGTGGCACGGCCGCTGAATGACCGGCTGGATGCGCTAGTGGGCCAGCACCCGGGTTTGCTAAAAATGCAGCGGCAATTTGCGCAAACCTGGATCTGCCAGATCGGCACCTTGGGCGGTGGCAATCATTTTATCGAGCTGTGTCTGGATGAAGCCGACCGCGTGTGGCTGATGCTGCACTCGGGCAGTCGCGGCACCGGTAATGTGATCGGGCGCTATTTTATCGCGGCGGCACAAAAAGACATGCAGCGCCATCAGCAACATTTGCCGGATAAAGATCTGGCCTATTTTGCTGCGGGCTCAACGCTGTTTGATGATTATGTGGCTGCGGTGGAATGGGCGCAGGATTATGCGCTGGTCAACCGGCGCGAAATGATGCGCCGTGTTGTGGAGGCGATTCGCCCGCATTTGCCAGCCTTTACGCTGACTGATGAAGCGATCAATTGCCACCATAATTACGTGGCGCGCGAACGCCATCAGGAGACGGATTTGTTCATTACCCGCAAAGGCGCCATCGCGGCGCATGCCGGGCAATTGGGCATTATTCCGGGCAGCATGGGCGCCAAAAGCTATATCGTGCGCGGCTTGGGCAATACCGAATCGTTTTGCTCTTGCAGTCACGGTGCGGGGCGCACCCTTAGCCGCACCGAGGCCAAACAGCGCTACAACCGCTTTGACCTTGCGGCGCAAACCGCCGGTGTTGAATGCCGTAAAGATGGCGGCGTGGTGGATGAAATTCCGGCCGCGTACAAAGACATCGACACGGTGATGGCGCATCAGCGCGATCTGGTGGAAGTGGTGCACACGCTCAAGCAAGTAGTGTGCATCAAGGGCTAAAGGAGAACGTGATGCAATTCAAACCCCGTAATCCCTTCGCCCTCACCGCCCGCCAGCGCCAAGCCGGAGCGCACGAGCAAAGCGAACGTGCCCGCCGCCGCAGCGAGCGCCAAGCCTTGCAACAACTACTGCAGCAAGACTGGGCCAGCGGCGCCGATGACGCCAGCGATCTGGATGCCGACTCCGCCCTCGCCGGCGGTCGGCAAAGCACTCGTGCCCGCTTGCGGCAACGTTGAGCAAGCCTTATTGGCGCAAAGCTTGGCCTCCTGCAAGCCCCGCTTTAATTAAATGGCAATGGGTATAGCCTGACAAGGATTTCACCATATAGCTTAGCAGGCGATACCCTAGCTAAATCTACGGCGGACTTTCTTTAACTCAACTGCCGCCGCGCCAGCAGCTCTTGCAGCGCGGCGGGCAAATACTGGCGCAGGCGCGCCGTAATGCGCGCCTCATGCCGCTGCCAAACAATGCCCAGATACACCACCGCCGCCCCTAGCACCGTCAGCGCCAGCGGAAACAACAGGCTATCGCGAAACACCGAATACGCCAGATGCCCCACATAGGCCGCCACCCCCAGCCCGCCAAACACGGCAAACACGCGCCGGCTCAGCACCGCCCCAATAAGCAGTAAACCGAGATTCAGCAGGCAATACGCCAAACGCTTGAGCTCGCTATCCGAATCCATACTGGTCAGCGCCACCCAGAAGGCCAGCAAGCCAAACAGATACAGCCAGAAGGCAAAATCCTCGCGCGAGCGCGTGCGCAGCTCAATCCAGAACGCCAGCCCCAGCATCAATAGGCCCACATACACCGACACCCATTTGCGCAACTGCCATTGCAGATCGCTATCGTGAAATAAGATCGGCGTGAGATCCATACTGAGATACCACAGCGTGACGGCCACTGGCAGCATCAAAAACGGCAAGCGATAGCGCCAGAGCATAATCGCCCCGACCGCCAACGTGGCCAGCTCCATCCATAGCCAGCGCCAATCTATCCGCACATGGTAATCACGGTATTCGTCGCTCAATTCCCAATAGCCCAAGCCCGCCTGCAGGCCGTAAATCGCCAGCGGGGTCAGCACCACCACAAAGGCGGCCGCAATCCCGGCCGGAATCCGCAGCCCTGGCCGGCGCAAGCAATATTCGGTCAGCCCCACCCCCAGCAGTGCATAGAGCAGCGCGATCAGCGACAGACCCCAGCCACCCCACAGATCCCAGCCTAAAGTCATAAAGAGGCTCATCGCCCCAATCGCCAACAGCCCGCCGAGGTAATACAAAATATGCGTCGCGCGAGAACTGGGCGTTTGTGCCGTTTGTGTCGCCAGAAAATCCCACAATGGCCCCACCTGCGCCGGTGCTAATAACCCGGCCGCGGCGGCATCATCTAATTGTTGGCGTTGAATTTGCATCACCTGCTCCTACTTTAACGACCACCCCAGCCCATAGCCACACCAGCCCATCCCTATACCCACCCACAGTATTGAGCACTAGGCATTAACTGATAATGAACCGGGGGCGATACCCTTTGTATGTTTGCAGTGCCTGTTGCAGCACGGGTTGCAGCTCTGGTTACCGTGAGCATAACCAGCACTCGCACGCAGCGGCCAGCATTTACCCAGCAACCTGCGTTCAGGCATAGTAACGACAAAGCTGACGCCCAGCCAACTCAAGACTCGCATTCCGCGGAATAATACCGAGCTCAATGCGCTATGCTAATAACCCATCACCCCTCCCCGCCGCGCGGACTATTTCGGAGCCTACTATGCGCCACATGCTGCTCACCACCCTGCTCACTCTTGCCGGCACCAGCGCCGTAGCGGCCGTGCCCAGCCATTGCCAAGCCAATGAAGTCGCGATTGTGGATGCCTGGATGGGCCCCACCAAAGCCACCGATGCCGGCTGGAAAAACACCCAAACCGGCAAAGTGGTGTCGCTATGTGCTGATCGCGCCAAAGAGCCGTTTGGCCGGGTGAGCTACCGCTATGGCCTGCCCGGCAAGGTAGAAATGAATGTCGATGCCACCCCACAAGCGCCCTTCACCATCGCCAACCTCAGCACCGGCCCGCATACCGGGCTGGATGTCGTGAGCTTTAGCCGCGGTGAATTTAGCTATTACCTCGGCATCAACGCCGGTCAGGCCAGCGGGGTTGAGCTAACGGTATTTAAAGGCGCCAAGAAAATCGTGGCGCATTTTTCCGGCAATCAGGATGGCGAAGATTTTCAGCTGGGCGCCGCAGAAATTGACCTCAGCGGCCAGCAAGCCCGCTCACCGGTGCTAAAAATGGGCAAACTCAAGCATTCGCTGTTTTAAGTTCTAGTCCAGCGGGCCACGGTCTACACCCGCGCCGTGGCCGCGCATTCAATCTGTCGTGCAGGCACTGCCGTAGCTTCACATTCAGTGGATTCACACCATGAAAACCGTCATCTGCTTGAGCTTGCTCTTGGCCCCACCCTGTTTCGCGATCGATCTCAACAAACTCTTTAGCGAGCCGGGTAAACTTGAGCAAGCGATCGGCCTGATAAAGCAACTAGCACAGGTTGATCGTAGCTGCCCTGTACTCCTCGATCAGCACGCTCGCACACAGCGATGGCTGTCGGATCTGCAGTTGCAGAATGGCCTGATGCAAATCGTGCTAACACAAGCCAGCACCCTCGATGCCAATGCGGAGGCTGTGCGCAAGCTAAACATCCAACTCATGCAGCAAATCTCCAGCCTGAAATTGATTGTGCAACAAAGCCAAGCCTGCCTGGTGCAGCCCATCGATTGGGCAAGCTTTTGTCGCGACGCCCATCCATCGCTGGCCGGCCAATGCTCGGGGCAAATACCGTTTGCCCTCTGGCTGGAGCAAGACTGGCTATGCGCCGAAGCAAGCCCGCAGTGCCTGGATAAACTCGCCACCGTGCAAACCATCCAACACGCCAGTCGCGAAATAGGCCAATGGGCCCTCGACAGCGCGCAAGCCAATAACCCCGTAGTTGATCGCGCCAGCTGGCAGCAACTGCTGGGCTGGAGCACGGTGAATTTGCACTGAGTCACTGCACGGCGACAACGTTTGCTGACCGCCACGGCGTAGTGAGCTGGCGACGAATCCGTGCCAACATCATGGGTATACCCTGCTAAGCATTTTATGGATTAAGCTACATAGCAATACGCCTACCCCGTATTAATTCAAAGACCGCCACGCCCTTCGAGCCCGGCGTTCGATGCAAGCTCAATGCTGCTGCCCCTTGTGCGCGGATGATGCCGCGCTCGGATAGCAATCGCCGCCGCGTTTGGCATGCATAGATGCTAGATCACTCACTGGCTCGCGCCACAAATCGCTCAAACCAACTACTTCAACCGCATGATCATGGCCCGCCGCAAGGCTGGCTTGGCCTGCCTATTCTCGACAAAGAAACCGCAAGATAAATTTATCTACCGTTTAGTAGCATTTTTTAACTAATGGGTATAGTATGCATCTGCACGGACAAATACGGCTTTGTAGTGAGGTGTGATGAAGCACTTTGCCAGTGCGCGTCAGCCCCTACGGAGCCGGATTTGTGCCAGCGCAGTGAAATGAAGATTCTTAACCCCATCACAACGCACGTGTGCGGGTTAATTTTTAGACGGTAAATTTGACTAAAAATGAAGAGGTTTTTCATGAAACGCTATATTCTCACCACCCTTTTGGCCGCGGTTGTTTCTGTATCCGCCCATGCGAAAGACATCGTGGATACCGCAGTTTCGGCGGGTAATTTTTCGACATTAGCCACTGCCCTCAAGGCAGCTGATCTGGTCGACACCCTGAAAGGTAAAGGCCCATTCACGGTCTTTGCCCCCACCGACGCAGCCTTTGCCAAAATCCCCAAAGCCGATCTGGAAGCGCTGCTGAAAGACAAAGCCAAGCTCACCGCCGTACTGACCTACCATGTGGTGCCAGGTAAAGTGATGGCGGCGGATGTGAAAGCCGGCAAAGTCAAAACCGTACAAGGCTCACCCATCACCATCACCACCAATGACGGGGTGAAAGTGAACAATGCCAAAGTCACCGCCACCGACATCGTGGCCGACAATGGGGTGATTCATGTGATCGATACGGTGATCCTGCCAAAATAATTGGCCACACTCGCATGCGGCATTGCGCCGCTTGAAAACAAAACGGCAGCTTGGGTGGGCTGCCGTTTTTATTTTTGCTACATCTGAGCGCACTGGGTACCGCCCCTAAATTGCCGTAAATCGCGTCGGTAGATTTATTCAGATAGGCAAGGCCTGCTACGCAGGCGGTAAACCGGCGGTTTCGCCCGCCGGACGAGCAAGGGGCAGTCTTGCCTTGCCCCTTGCA
>NZ_JTLG01000035.1:0-1377 GCF_000799095.1 Chitinibacter sp. ZOR0017
GAGGCCGAACTATACCCACCCATCGAAAACACGTCAACACCAATCCAACGAAAAAGCGCCAACAAGTCGATAAGCGCTTGATTTGCAAAGAACCGAACCACAAAGAAAATCGAGCATTATCAGCAAAAGCTGCCCGCTACGCATGCAGCAAGTTAGCGCGCCAGCGGCGCAAACTATCCAGCCCCCAGCAAAGATGCGACAATCGCGCCCATTCAATGCATATATATACAGATAGGAATTCATCATGCCTTGGCAAGAACTGCGCCTGACCACTGACTCGACCCAAGCGGAAAACTATTCCGATGTATTATTTGATCTGGGCGCGCTGTCAGTCTCGATTGAAGACGCTGCGGCCGGCACGCAGGATGAAAAACCAATTTTTGGCGAGCCGGGTGAGCCCGTAGATCAATTGTGGGACACCAGCGTAGTGCTGGCGTTGTTTGATGCCGAGACGGATCTCTCGCTGATCGTTACCGCCGCCGCCAATCAGCTCAAGCAAGCGGCCCCACAATATGAAATCGTGGTGGTGGAAGAGCAGGATTGGGTACGCCTGACGCAATCTCAATTTGATCCGATCCCTATTTCGCCACGTTTGTGGATCACCCCAACTTGGCATGAGTGCCCAGATCCGGCGGCCGTGAACATTCAACTCGACCCAGGCCTCGCTTTTGGCACCGGTAGCCACCCCACCACGCGCCTGTGTTTGCAATGGTTAGATCGCGAAATTCAGGGCGGCGAAAAGGTACTGGATTACGGTTGCGGCTCAGGGATTTTGGCGATTGCCGCGTTGAAACTGGGCGCCGGCCCAACCGATGGCGTGGATATTGATCCGCAGGCGATGATTGCTTCGGCACAAAATGCCGAACAAAACGGCGTGACCGCCCGCTTTTTCCTGCCGGACGCCGCCCCAGCTGAAAGCTATGACGTGGTGATTGCCAATATTCTGACCAATCCATTGAAAGCGCTGGCGCCACTCTTGGCGGGTCGCTGCCGCAGCGGCGGCAAATTGGTGCTGTCGGGCATTCTGGCGGAACAAGCACATGAAATCGTGGCGATTTACGGTGAATGGTTTGATTTTGTTGCGCCAAACGAACATGAGGGCTGGGTGTGTTTGTCTGGCTTACGGAAATAAACCCTTAAATCCGGTTAAAATCGCCGCATGACACACATCACGCGCTGCCCAAATTGCAACACCGCCTTTCGCGTTAGCGATGACCAGCTCGCCGCCCATCATGGGAAGGTGCGCTGTGGGCGGTGTTCGTTCATTTTTAATGCGCGTGATTTTTTACAGCCGGCGAGCGAGCCCACAGCTCCAGCTCCAGCTCCAGCTCCAGCTCCAGCTCCAGCTCCAGCTCCAGCTCCAGCTCCAGCTCCAGC
>NZ_JTLG01000036.1:0-6911 GCF_000799095.1 Chitinibacter sp. ZOR0017
GTGGTAGTTCAGTTGGTTAGAATACCGGCCTGTCACGCCGGGGGTCGCGGGTTCGAGCCCCGTCCACTCCGCCAAATCCTTGCTTCTCCCCCTATTTTTGTTTCCTCAGTACTGCCCACATCACAACGCCATTTGCTGCGTGTATTTCTGCCATTCATCGCGCAGGTGTTGTAGCCATAACCCGCGAACCGAGCCGCTATCGCACCACTCAGGGTTTGCCTGTACACTTAGCAGCCAGATAACACCACCTTGGGCTGGCCGATCCGACTATGGCACAAGACACAGAGCAAAAAATCGCCACCTTCACCTGCCTGGGCTATCAAGTCCCCCTCGCGCATGGCTATGCGATTACCCTGTGCCTGTTGATTTTAGGGCTATTTAGCTTTAATGCCGCCCACGGTGAGGGTTGGATCAACACCCTGATTCTATTCATGCTCGGCGCCACGGTTGGCCTCGTGCTGTGGCCGGCAGTGGTATCAAAGCCAAAACAGACTAATACCTATACCGAAACCAACACCACCATCGTGCCGCCTGCCGAAGCCCACGATGTGCTGGCCGGGGTGCCCGATTTACTCTGGACGATCGATTACGCCAGCCGGCGGGTTAGCTCACACAATCAGCATGATCTGCCCTTTCACCCCAGCGGCAGCCAGTTTGCCAAGCTCAGCAGCATTTTCCCGGCCCGGGTAGCGCGGCAATTTCTGGAAACCCTAATCGAGCTGCAAAACACCCAGCGCCAAGCCCGCTTTGAATACACCTTGGGCGCCGAACATGAGCAGCACACCTTCGAAGCGCGGCTGACGCCACTGAGCGAGCGCGATTGCGTGGTGATCATCCGTGACGTGTCACACATCAAAGCCACCGAAGCCGCACTCTTCAAGCAGCAGCTTTTCACCCAACAGATTATCGACGCCAGCCCCAATCTGGTGTTTATTCGCGATCAGCATGGCCGCTTCCTGTTGGTGAACCAAACCACACAAACCCTCCTGGGGCATGACCAGATTGTGCACTCCCACCTTGGGCTGCACGACGATACCCCCATCCTGAGCGCGGGTGACGAGCAAGTTTTAGCCAGCGGTGAAGTGATCCGCATCGAAGACAGCTGCGTGTTGGCAAGCGGGCGCCGGCATTGGTTTGATATGACCAAACTCGCCATTGCCCGCGAAGGCGCTACCTATATTCTTACCATCGCCATCGACATCACCGCCCAAAAAGAAAATGAGCTCGCGCAAACCGAAAGCGGCATTCTGATCCGGGCCATGGCCAATACCCTGCCGCACCCGATGCTCTTGGTGCAGCAAGAGCAAATCCAGTTTGCCAATCACGCCGCCTGCCAGGCGCTGGGCTTTAGCCCGGATGAGCTGATTGGCAAAACCTTGCCTGAGCTTGGTTGCACCACTTGTCTACATGAGACCTTGCCGGCGGATAGCCTCTTGCTCTGCGATGGCTTGGGCCAGAATACCCACTGGCGCATCGGCCAATTGCCGGCGCCGCTCGGTCACTTACTCACCCGGCAGGACTAAGCCCCCAGCCGTGCTAAAATTGCCGCTTTGTTTGCTCTTAAAAAACGACTGCGGCAATGAGTTCTTCCCTTCGCGAACTGCGCACCCAACTGCTTGATACCCAAAGTAGCGATCGCTACGCCCTTGGCCGGCTAATTAGCCAGATTGCCGAGCGGGAAAAACGCCAGCAACCCACCGATCAGCTGCACCAGCAACTGCGCCAAGGCCTGGATAAATCGCTGGCCAAATCAGCGCTGCGCCGGGAGAAACTTCCCAGCCCTGATTACGACGATTTCCTGCCGGTTAATCAGCGCCGCGACGAGCTCAAAGCCGCCATTGCGCAGCACCAGGTCGTTATCGTGTGTGGTGAAACCGGCTCGGGTAAAACCACCCAGCTACCGAAAATCTGTCTTGAGCTGGGCCGCGGCGTGCATGGACTGATCGGCCACACCCAGCCCCGCCGGCTGGCGGCGCGCTCGGTCGCTGCGCGAATTGCGCAAGAATTAAAATCCGAGCTCGGTCAGCATGTCGGCTACAAGGTGCGCTTTACTGATAAAAGCTCGAGCGCCAGCTACATCAAGCTGATGACCGACGGTATTTTGCTGGCCGAATCGCTGTCTGATCGTTTTTTAAGCCAGTACGACACCATCATCATCGACGAGGCGCACGAGCGCAGCCTGAATATTGATTTCTTGCTGGGCTACCTCAAGCAAATCCTGCCCAAACGCCCTGATCTGAAAGTGATCGTCACCTCGGCCACGATTGATGCCGACCGCTTTAGCCGCCACTTTAATGGCGCACCGGTGCTGGAAGTCTCAGGCCGCACTTATCCAGTAGAAGTGCGCTATCAGCCGCTTGCCAGCACAGATGAAGACGATCAAGAGCTGGAAATGGAAGAAGCCGTGGTGCACGCGGTGGAAAACCTGTGGCGCCGCGATGGCAGCGGCGATGTGCTGGTGTTTTTGCCCGGCGAGCGCGAAATTCGCGAAACCGCCGAAGAGCTGCGCAAAGCCAAGCTGATGGGCGCCGAGATTTTGCCGCTGTTTGCCCGGCTTTCAAATGAAGAACAACAACGCATCTTCCGCCCCGGCCAATCGGGCCGGCGGATTGTGTTGGCTACCAATGTGGCCGAAACCTCGCTCACCGTGCCGGGCATACGTTATGTCATCGACAGCGGTCAGGCACGGATTAACCGCTACAGCCCGCGGGCGAAAGTCGAGCAACTCTTAATCGAAAAAATCTCGCAAGCCTCGGCCCGCCAGCGCGCCGGGCGTTGCGGCCGGGTGGCCAGCGGGATTTGTGTACGCCTGTATTCGGAAGACGATTTCAACGCCCGCCCGGCGTTTACCGACCCCGAAATCGTGCGCTCCAGCCTTGCCGGCGTGATTTTGCGCATGGCCGCCTTGCGCTTGGGCCGGGTAGATGAGTTTCCGTTTATCGAAGCACCGTCGGGTAAGCTGATTGCCGATGGCTATCAGCAGCTGCGCGAGCTCAATGCCGTAGATGAGCAAGACCGGCTCACCCCGATTGGCCAACAGCTGGCGCGCCTGCCGGTCGATCCGCGCGTAGGCCGCATGTTGCTGGCCGGGCAAGAGGAAGGCTGTCTGCGCGAAATGCTGATCATCGCCTCGGGGCTATCGGTGCAAGACCCGCGCGAGCGCCCGTTCGATGCCCGCCAGGCGGCCGATCAGGCGCATGCCAAATTTGTGGAAGAAAAATCCGATTTCCTCTCCTACCTGCGGCTGTGGGATTACTTTGAAAAGCTGTTAGCCGACAAAACCTCCAACCGCCAGCTGGTGCAGGATTGCCATCGCAATTTCCTCTCCTACCTGCGCCTGCGCGAATGGCGGGAGCTACACAAACAATTGTCGGAGATGGCCAGCGAATTGCGCCTGAACGACAAGCCCGGCACTTTCGAGCAAATCCACAAGGCACTCATCACCGGCCTCTTGGGCAATCTGGGCTTTAAGCAGCCGGAAAACGACGAATATCTGGGCGCGCGTGGGATTAAATTTACGGTCTTTCCGGGCTCGAACCTGAAAAAAGCCCGTCCGAAATGGATCGTGGCGGCGGAGCTCGTAGAAACCAGCAAGCTGTATGCGCGCTGCGTGGCCGCCATTGAGCCGGAATGGGTAGAAAAGCTCGCCCCGCATCTGGTGAAAAAGCAATATTTCGATCCGCACTGGAGCAAGGAACAAGCGCAGGTCAGCGCCTCCGAGCGGGTGACTTTGTATGGCCTACCGATTGTGGCGCGGCGCAAGGTGCATTACGGCCCAATCAATCCGGTGGAAGCGCGCGAGATTTTTATCCGCGAAGCACTGGTGAATTTCAATTTCCAAACCCGCGCCAAATTCTTCGAGCACAATCTGGCGCTGTTGCTGGATGTGGAAGAGCTGGAACACAAAGCCCGCCGGCAGGATGTACTGGTGGATGAGCACGCGCTGTTTGCCTTCTTTGATGCCAAGCTGCCCGCCGAGATTATCAATGGCGCCAGCTTTGAAGCCTGGCGCAAAGAAGCCGAAAAAGTTGCCCCGCAGCTCTTATTCCTCACCCGCGATGATCTGATGCAGCACAGCGCGGCCGCCGTCACCGAAGAGCAATATCCGGCCTTTTTCCGCCTGCACGATGCCAAGCTACCACTGGGGTATCGGTTCGAACCCGGCCACGCGCTTGATGGTGTGACCATTACCCTCCCCCTGCATCTGCTCAATCGGGTCAATCACGCCACCTTTGATTGGCTGGTGCCCGGCCTGATCCGCGAAAAAATCACCCTACTGGTGAAATCGCTGCCCAAGCCGATTCGCCGCCTGTGTGTGCCGGTGCCCGAGTTTGCCACCCGCATGCTGGTTGAGCTAGAGCGCGCCGACCGTGAAGCGCCGTTGCTGCCGCAGCTGGCGCAAGCCATCACCCGCGGCTGCGGCCAGCCGGTGAGCGCCGACGACATCAGCAGCAAAGATTTGCCGCTGCATCTGCAAATGAATTTCCGCATTGTGGATGATGCCGGCCAGGAGCTGGCACAAGGCCGTGATCTGATCGCCATTCGCGCCCAGCTGGGCGAAGCCGCCCAGCTCACCTTCCGCGATACGGCCGATGAAAGCACCGGCATCGAAAAAACCGGCCTCACGAAATGGGATTTTGGCGATCTGCCGGCCAAGCTCAATTTCAAACGCCACGGCAAAGGCATGATCGGCTTTCCGGGTCTGATCCCCGATAGCGACGAAGCCGGCAAAGAATGCGTAGCCATTCGCCTGTTTGATACCGAACACGCCGCGCTTGAGGCGCACCGCGCCGGCGTAGTGAAGCTGCTGCAGTTCGAGCTCAAAGAGCACGTTAAACAGCTGCCCAAAGCCCTGCCCAATTTCAACCAGCTGGCCATTCAGTACCGCGCGCTGGGCAATAGCGATCAGCTCTTGGCCGATGTGGTCGAATGCATCTGCCAGCGCGCCTTTCTGGGCGAAGACGAAGCCCCGCGCAAAAAGAAAGACTTCGACGAGCAAAAGAGCCGCGCCAAAGTGCGCCTGCCCTCAGTACGCGATGCCGTGCTGCGCACCCTTACCGAACTTGCGCCCGAATACACCGCCATCAATGGCCTGCTACCCAAAGCCGGCGCGCTGCAAACCGAGCTGAAAGCGCAGCTGGCTAGCCTCGTCTACCCCGGCTTTCTCGCCCACACCCCGTGGGAGCAGCTACCGCGCCTGCCGCTGTATCTGAAAGCCATGAAAATCCGCCTCGAAAAACGCGTGCAAAACCCGAGCCGCGATGGCCAGCGCGGGGCGGAGATCAACGAGCTGATGCAGCGGTATACGACGGAGATCGAGAAATGGCAACGCGAAGGGCGAGATACACTCCCCCTGCTGCCATTTCGCTGGATGATTGAAGAACTGCGGATTAGCCTTTTCGCGCAAGAGCTGCGCACACCCTACCCGGTGTCAGTGAAACGGCTGGATAAGATTTGGGCGGAGATTACCAAGCGGTGATGGATTGATTTGTATTGAGGTGTAGGGTGGGTTAGCTGAAGGCGGAGCCCACTATTTACGTGGTAAACTGCAATAAATTGAAAGCTAAACCATGAAAATAGCGAAAGCTATATTTCGATTAAAACACTTGAGTCAGCCACCAACCTCACGAGCCCGAGGAGACTGTTATTTTGCAGACAAATTTAGAACGATATAGGTCAGACCTAGAAAGATTGATTAAAAAAGGCGAATTGCTACTCATCTCACTTCAATACAATTGCTTTCCTGATCAAACCAAAAAAGCCATGGGGGAAAAATCAGAGGAAATTCTCGGTAAATTACCAACATTTGATAAAGACTACCAAACTTGGTACTCGGAATCAAAAACATTAATTAAGCAATTGCTGCCTGATCGCCTGAACGACTTCTCTCGCCACTATGAAAAGCCGAAGCCTAGAAAAGAGATAGATTATGAAAACTATCGCATAGAAGACTGCTTACAAGGATTAATTGTTACGAGAGGTTATGAAAAAATTAAGGTCGTTGGACCTGATGCAGCTATTCCTCACTTTAAACAGCAGCAAGCAATCCTTAATGCAGTTTCAGCGAGATTTGAAAGTTCGCTCTTTGACATTCGCCAACTTGTTCAAGCCGATTTATTTGAATCTGAGCTAGCAAGCGCTCAAGAATTACTGAAAAATGGATTTATTCGAGCAAGTGGTGCTGTTGCAGGGGTAGTATTAGAAAAGCACCTTGCCCAAGTTGCCGAAAATCATAGTATTCCTATGCGAAAAAAACATCCTGGAATCAGTGATTATAATGAGATCCTAAAGCAAGCAGATGTACTAGACACTCCATCATGGAGACAAATTCAACGGTTGGGTGATATTAGGAATTTATGTGACCATAACAAAGAACGTGAGCCCACGAAAGACGAAGTTCAAGAACTAATTTCTGGCGTAGATAAATTTTGCAAAACATTATTCTAAGAACTTTTCTACTCCGTAGGCTGGGCTAAGCTCTCGCAGCCCAACGTTTACCGCGAATATCGAAACCGTCAATCACGGTGGTTTTTATTTGCCAACAGCAATTGAACAACCACGAATTGGCGGCTATGCGCCGCGGCACTCACTTTCCTTGCTTCGCCAAGGAAAGTAAGCAAAGGAAGGCGACCCGAGCGAAAAGCGCTCCGCGCTGCCCTTGCCGCGTCGTGAGCCAAACGAGAAAACCGTTTGTCTCTCTCCTTGCTGCGGTTTTCGCTACACGGGAAACCAAGCCCCAACTTCACCAGCTCGGAAAATACTGGCGGCAGTATTGTGCTGCGAGCCTTTCTTTTTATGCCTTTGATGAATATACCCCTGCCGTGGTTAGCACAGATCGCCCGTGGAGCCGCGCCGTTCGGGAGGCACTTGGCAAGGTTTTAAGATGCGGCTGTTTGAGCGTTGCGACGCTA
>NZ_JTLG01000037.1:0-424 GCF_000799095.1 Chitinibacter sp. ZOR0017
ATGCCAAATAAATCCGAATATTGTCGCCAACACCTCCACCTGCATAGGAAATTCTAGGGATGCGATATAAATTTCCTGAGGCACATGCTTCAAAAATCAGTTGCTTTCTCACCTCCTCAATTTGCTCGGGAGTTGGTGGTTTTTTTCGACATACGGATGGGGCAAGACGCGGCCGCTCCGTGGGTTGCGGTATTTTTTGCGACTCCTGTTTGCAGGAAGTCAATGCAAAAACAATTACCACCAAATAACTAAAATGATGTTTCATCATTCTTCCTATAAATTTCAATCCAACCCGAAATTATATTAAATATTCCTTCTAGTTTTTTTAGACTGACCCAGGAATTGATTAACTCATTTAGCATTAGCGTTCACGAACACTTTCCGAAACATGCGCCATCAATGGCGACAGGAAATACTCAATAAT
>NZ_JTLG01000038.1:0-17864 GCF_000799095.1 Chitinibacter sp. ZOR0017
CATTGAGTCACCTAATTGTGTATGAGGTGCAGCATAACACCTCTAATCAGGTGGCCAAATTCAGTGTGCCACTACAGACGAACACTTCAGTGTCGATGGAACGATGTTTGAAGCGTGGGCGTCGCACAAGATGCCCAGCTCCTTCAGCGCCTGAATGTTGGCGTCCACGTCATACCCTTTGTCCGCCCCCAGCGTGCTGCCCGGTTACAGCCTGCGCGCCGCCATGGTTTCCGCTGCTTCGCGCTCAGCTGTGCCGGTGGCTTGGGTGGTCTCGACATCCGCCACTAACCCGTTGCGGTTTTCCATCAGGATGTGGCTCAGGTGGCGCAGCTTGGCTTCAGCAAACTTAGCTTTCTTGTACAGCCGGGTCGGTCTTCGACTGATGCGTGGCATTGCTGAAGGTTTCGCCCTTGAAATCCACTTCAGCATTGCGGCCACCGCCACTGCCGGAGTCTGCCGGCGGGTCATCCTGATCCTTGCGCGCGAGGCTCTAGCCGCACACAGCCGTCAAGAAAATAGGCTGTGCTGTGGATGGCCGAACCAAGCGCAGCAAGGGCTACAAAACCAGCCTGCAGGTGCGCAAACGAATCGAGTAATGCTTCTGTTGGGCGAAATCGATAGGCTGGGTCCGTAAGACTCGCTTTATCGGCACGCCCAAGGTACAAGCCCAGGCGCTGATGACGTTTGTGGCATGGAATTTGACGCGGGAGATGACGCTGTGTGGATGGCGGGGAGGCGCGACATAGGGACTGGTAAGTCCTGAAGCCGGCCAATGGCGGCAAAAACCCGGAACCGGGTGAGACCAATCCTCGAAATCAGGGGATGTCGAGGATTGGAGGGAATGAAGATTCGGCCTGTAAGGTAATAGAAAGTTGCTAGACTGGAGAAGCCCGTTTTCAATAGTCTTTTAAATATTATCAAATAGTTAAATTCTAATTATCCGTGTAGTTCTTTTAATCGGAAAAAAAGAGTATGGTTTTTGCATATTTTGTCTTTTTGTAGTTGCTAATACCTATTGACTTCTATAAAATTCGAGTCTAGAAATTTTGATGTAATAAAATTGTATGACATCAGCAAGTTGATATTTACATTCGTAAGCAATGAGAAAATAAAGTGAGAAACATTTTAATAATTGCCGGGGGAAGTTCAATTGGTGAAGCTATTATCAGTGAAGCTAAGCATAGAAAATATCATGTTGTCTCTACAAGTAGAGAGGGCAAGAATGATTTTTTAGTCATGGATGTAAGGGATGAAAATAGTGTTTCTCAGTCGATTGAGAAATCGATTGAAATTTTAGGAGAAATTGACGCAGTAATATATACCCCTGCCATTACAGATATGAATTTATTACATGCCTCTGACATGCGAGTGTGGGCTGAAGTTTTTGATGTAAATTTATATGGAGCAGTAAGAGTGGCTAAGAAAATAATGCCACATTTTCTTAAAAAAAGAAGTGGCTCAATTTTATTTATATCATCAACGGCGGCAAATAGAGGGGTTGTTGGTTCTGGGGCTTATGCATCTTCTAAGTCTGCATTAAATACTCTTTCGAAAAATATTTCCATTGAATATGGACGATTCAATATTCGATCTAACGCAATTTTACCAGGGTATGTTGATGGTGGAATGCTAAAGAATCTAGATGAAAAGAAATCATCTGAAATAAAGAAAAAAATATCTTTGAAGAGGTTTGCAACCCCAAGTGAAATTGGGCAGCTTAGTCTTGATATTATAGAAAATCAGTATTTAACAGGTAGTTTATTTGAGATTAATGGAGGTGAGAGTGTATAGCGATAAGAAATTGAGTAACTGCTCAAGCTTGGCAGAGAGATTTGCTCAGGGGACAAATAGTTTTTCCGTTAGAGAAAAAGCGAAATTATTATATGAGATTCGAATAGGGGAGCGAAAAGACGCCTCCAGTATCGAATGGCTAAATGATCTTATGCGAAATGGAGCTCTTGAGCTTGGGCATATCGATAATGAAATGTACTGTGATTTACTTGAGGGAAAATTATCCAGTAAAGATCTAAAGACATTTTTGGACGCATATTACTGGGGCTCAGGTTATGGGTTTCAGCGAGTTGTATTGCCATTAGCTGCAAAAAGAAAAGTTAATGATGTATGGAAATCCTATATTAAAGATATTATTTACGAAGAGAATACTCCGTCGTCGCATTGCGGGATTTTTAAGGAATTTATTGAAAATATAGGCGTTGAATTAAGTGCTATGCCTAGGTCTGCTGAGCGTTTTATTGAAAGTATGAATAAAGGGTACCAAAATAACCTGGATTATGCTTTAGGGTACGCTTTAGGGATTGAAACTGAAGCAGACTTCCAAATTGCGTTGATATATATTAGTTTGGCTAGAGTTTATGAGCCAGAGGTTAACAAAACAAGCTTCTTTGAAATACATTTAGATGAGTATGGAGAAGAAATGCATGCGCAAGAAACATGCCAATGTATTGAAGCCATTTTGGTCGAGTGCGATGGTAAACGCGAATGTGTGGAGGAAGGCTTCCGCCAAGCAATTATTGATACAATGAATTACATGCACGATATAAAAAATGAAATTGTAAAGGCTAAACAGCCTGAAATGTCACTTTAAATAAGGAAAAAAAATGGACGCAGCATTTGAAAAGATTTTGAAAAAAATTGCCGAGTTGGATGAAAACTTCGAAATAAAATCAAATCAATTACTAATCGAGGATCTTGATATCGACTCACTAAGATTAATTGATTTGGTTCTACAAATTGAAGGAGAGTATGAGATAGAACTAAATGAAGATGCATTGGCTAATGCACGTACTGTAGAGGCTCTTTGGGTTGAAATAACCAGAGCAAAAGACTTGATTAACGCATAAAGCAATTGATGGGTGGCCTTCATGATAAAAAGCAGTTTTGAATTTTCTCTAGGTAATATTGGCTATTATTGTGGAGAGCCATTGCCAAGTAAGGGCGCGTACGTAAACGTGCCTTTACCATCTAATTATAGTGAAATTGTAAATTTGAAAGGTGAGCGATTTAGAGATCATTTTACTCGAGTTTGCCTGTATCTGAGTAGTTTGAATATAGAAAATGCGAAGAAGGAAAATGATCATGTTATTGTTGGGACAGAGTATGGAAATATAGATTCTATGGTTAGGTTTCAAAAGCAGGCAAAAGATAATGACAAAGAAATATCTGCGCAACAATTTCCATATGCAACAACAAGTTCCGCATCAACTTTTATTAATATAGATAAAGAAATTAAAGGGGGGAATGTAACCCTGAATGCCGGAGTGAAAACACCATTGCTGGCATTCTTATACTCGTTATTAAAAATAAAAGAGCATAAAGAATCTAACTGTCACATCTTCGTTGGTGATATATACTCTGATTTAGCTTTAGAAGACGCAGAAAAAAAGAATATAGATAAAAATAAGATAACACCAGCTGTAACATATGGAGCTATTTTACAAGGAACTACTTATAGGGCAACTTTAGCCCAAGAAGATAGAGTGAATGTAGTTAAAAAAATTGTTTTAGGCAGAGAGCATGATTTTAATCAAGCTGTCGTATTTAATGACTTTCTCTGCTCTATAAGAACTATGCCAATTTTGTCTTGCATTCAGTTTTGTTCTTTAGGTGATCAAAATTCTTTGTTTGTAACAAGGAATGCATGAGGATGAACAGCGAATACAGCTTTAATCCAGAAATGAATGTATTTGATTTCCATTTTCCAGGAAATCCTGTTGTCCCAGGAGTGGCGATAATTGACCTTTGTTTGACAAAGTATGCTTCTAACAACGAGCCTACAGTTTGGGTCCGAGTCGAGAACGTGAAATTCCGTGAATTTGTCCTCCCCAATGAAAAAATAGAAATAGAAGGCTCATCTAGTTTTAGGGTAATAGGGAAGAATAAAAAAGTAAAATGCAGTTTGGAAATTTGCAAGCACAAAGAACCTGTAAGAAGAAGTGTGGTAATTGATACTAAATTGGCTAGGTATAAAAAAGTTAAGGCGCTGAGAAATGAAAATTATTGGTTTCTACCAGGCTTTATATTGGTTTTTAGAAACGTAGCCCAGTGCAATTTAAACATTGAAGAGTTGAGGGAAAAGCATTTGTTTTTAAAAGATCCTCACATTGGTTCTTTAGTTGCTTTAGTTGAGGCTGCGGGAAATCTTGCGTTGGTTATTCAAAATTTAAATGATGCCCATAGCATTTGTGGGGGGTATGTATTTGCACAATTTGATAGTATTGTGATTCAGGGAAATCCACAGGATTGGGCTGGAAATGTTAGTGTTGTAACAGAAGTAAATAGGATGGGGAAGATAATGAAATGGAATTCTACTGTTTCAAAGGATGATTCGATTCTCTTGTCAATTTCTGGTGCTATTTCGCTAAATGGAAATTTTAAATGACCCGTGCATTTGTAACTGGAATTGGGGTTGTAAGCCCAATTGGAATTGGTGTTGAAGATTTTTGGAAGTCACTTCTTAATAAAAAGAGTGCATTTTCTCAAATTGAACCAATTTATAAAGGACAAAAGGACAAATGCTGGGCGTCCTTAATTCCAGTAGACTCTCTTTCAAGAATAAAGTCAGAGCTGAATGAATACCCAAGCTCATTACCAAGCTCATCGCTGTATGCCTTGCATGCTGCATTGCAAGCAGTTAAAGATGCAGGTCTAACTCCAGGAGATGCAGTTTTAAAAAATGCATTAGTGTGCATAGGGAATAATGAAGCTGAGGCTGATATTTTAGATGAGAGAGTCGAAGGTAATTTAAAGCGCTGGAATGAGCATATCTACTCGAGTCATTCAATAGCAAATATTGTTGCTGATGCGGTTGGATCAGAAGGGCCTGCGTTGACAATTCATAATACCTGCGCATCTGGAAATGTTGCTTTAGATATGGCATTGAATATGATTCGCAATGGTCTAATTACTACTGCAATTATAGGTGGTGCTGATGGTTTTTCAAAAAAAGTATGGTCAGGTTTTAATATTTTGAATGCACTGGGTTCTGAGCCATGTAAGCCTTTTTCAGTGAATCGGCGCTTTATTACAATAGGAGAGGGGGCTGCTTTTCTAGTAATACAAACTTCAATGTCTTCAATTGAGGCATCAAATGCTTATGCCGAACTTGTTGCTTCATCAATTAACAATGATGCTAAACATCCTACGAATCCTGATTTTGATGGTGTAAAAGCCTGCCATTCAAAATTACTAGAGCACGCACATATTTCTGCAGATGAAGTCGATGTAATATTTGCTCACGGAACAGGAACAAAAGCAAATGATTCAGTTGAAGCTGCAATTTTTAGTGAAATATATAAAAATTCTGCAGTAAGTGCAATTAAAGGAACCGTGGGTCATTTAATGGCAGCAGCAGGGTGCGTAGGTGCAATTGCAAGTTGCTTAGCTTTAGATCGGCAACGAATTCCACCTACAAATATATCCCCAGATGAGTTCGAATACGATTTCAAATTGGTTATGAATGATTCAAAAGAAGTAACGCCCATTAGATATGTTCAAAACAATTCTTTTGGCTTCGGTGGAAACAATGCAATTACATTGTTTAAAACGGTACACAATCTATGATTATTCTTGGAATTAGCGGGCTTCCAAATGCCCAAGAGATGTTACTTACAAAAAATCCTGAAATAGATTCATTGGATGAACGAATTTGTCAAGGGCTTGATAGTGCTGCATGTCTTGTCATAGATGGCGTAGTAATTGCAGCTGCTTCCGAAGAAAGGTTCACTGGTGAAAAGGGAACCGGGAAATTTCCAAGTAATGCAATTGCATTCTGCTTAGAAGTGGCTGGGATAAATAAAAAAGATGTAGATTATATAGCGCATGGATTTAATTACAATAAGTATAAAAGGTTTTTTTCTTCAAATGATGATTATTTTGAGAGTGTATTGAGCACTAAATCCATTCTCAGTGAACTAAATATGAATGGATGGCAAGATTTAGAACGGCGATTTATTTCTATCGATCATCACTTAGCACATGCAGCATCAGCATATTATCCCAGCGGATATAAAGATGCTCTCTGTATAGTTTCAGATGGTATGGCAGAAATAAGTTCATTAACTATTTACGAGTGCATTAATGGCGATTTCAAAGAGATACATAAAAACTCTATATCAAACTCATTAGGTTTAGTCTATTCAATCTGCACTCGTTTTTTAGGGTTTACATTCAATTCTGATGAATACAAGGTCATGGGAATGGCTGCCTATGGAAGACCTATCACATATCATAGTTTTTTCAAAAAGTTGATTAATTTGACTAATGGTGATATTTCAGTGACTTGGCCAAAAAATGCATTGCAACAGCCAGAAAAGGGTTACCCAGAAATAATTAAATTTATAGAAGAACAAACAGGCCTTTGCGCACGAAAAACAAAAGAAGAAATTACGCAAGAACACTATGATTTTGCCGCGGCTCTACAAAGTCGATTAACTTCTATTCTCGAAGAGCTAACGCAATATTGGATAAAAAAGACCGGGATAAGTCATCTATGCTTGTCAGGAGGAACTTTCTTAAATTGCCGTGCAAATGAATCTATTTGTAATTCGCCATTGGTGGATGCCGTATTTATTCAACCTGCATCTGGTGATGACGGCACAGCTTTAGGAGCTGCTTTTTGTGCGGCGCATGCTTCTGATGGACAAGAAAAAATAGCCAGTGGATTTGATCCATATTTAGGGCCCAGCTATCAACCATCGTGTATTCAATCAGTGTTGAATGAACTGGAGGTAGATAGCAATCTAAAATGGACATATGTTGGCATTGGAAATGATTATTTTGAAAAAGCAGCTGCAGATATAGCAGATGATAAGATTATTGCTTGGTTTCACGGTGGGATGGAGTTTGGACCTAGAGCACTGGGTAATAGATCGATACTAGCCAAGCCAAATGGCGAAAATATAAAATCCCGTATTAATTGTGCGGTTAAATTTAGAGAAGCATTTCGCCCATTTGCACCTGCAGTACTGGATGATGATTTGCCAATTCTTTTTACAACAAGAGGTTTAAGCCCAACACAATATATGCTTTGTACAGCTAAAGCTACTGAGATTGGAATTAAGGTGGCATCGGGAGTTATTCACGAAGACGGTTCAGCGAGGATACAGACTGTAAACAAAGACATCAACGAGTTGTTTTATAAATTGCTCTTAGAGGTCAGAAAAAAAACCGGCTATGGATGTACGGTAAATACATCATTTAATATTAAAGGGCAGCCACTAATCATGGACCCTAAAACTGCTATCGAAACATTTGCCAAAATAGGCTTAGATAAACTCTATATTGAAGGATATATTTTGTGGAAGATTTAAACCGTATTGTTAATAAAGTACTGGAACAACTTGCGACAAGTAAACGGATTGCGATAGATTCCGATGTAAATTTAATTGTAAGTGACTCACTTGATCAGGTTCGGTTACTTGTTGCGCTAGAAGAAGCTCTTGAAACTGATTTTGATGAAGCAATTATGAAACCATTTAACCTTGACTCGAGGGCCGATCTTATTGCTAGCATAGAGGAAATGCTGTCATCAACAAATGTGGTAATTGAAGAATGATTGAATCATTGCAAAAAAAGGGATTGCTCTCGGTTATTGAATCTGAAGGCCAATTAATGAGCTATACATTTATTGGAAAATTAAATGAAGCTTTTGAGCTACTAAATAAGATTATAGTGGAGGTAATCGCATCACAATGGCAAGTAACGCCTCATTCATGCGCAACGGTTATTGAAAAATCTATTCTTGATGAGATTGATTTTTTTAAAAAGCTTCCATCAATTCCCTTTCATGTGATTCCTCATTCCCAAGAAGGAAATGAAGAACAGACTACAGGGAAATGGGTGCTAAATCCATCAACTTGTTATCACACATTCAATTGTTTACGCAATCAACCTGAACATTGGATTTTGAAATGTTTTACTGCTCTTGGCCACTGCCACCGATTTGAACCTCGACGAAATGATCTAACTCGACTTGGTTGTTTTTCAATGCGTGAGTTTGTCTTTGTTGGTGATAGTGAGAGTGTAGCTAGTTCAGCAGATAAAGCATTTGATTTAATAATTAATTTAATCGAACGATGTGGTCTTAAGATCCAGAAGGAAATTGCTACTGATGTGTTTTATGGTGACGATTCGGCTGCTATTAGAAAGGTTCAGCGTATTCTTGAGGTTAAAATTGAAGCAGTAGTCATAGGACCACAAGAATTGCCAGTTAGTGTCGGCTCACGTAATTTGCATCGTGATTTATTTACAGCAACTTTTAATATAGGCGATCCTACCCTGCAGGAAAAAATGCACTCTGCATGTGTTGCTTTTGGCATGGAAAGATTATTGCTATGCCTACTTGCTATAGTTCCTGATAATTGCCCAATAAAATTGATTGAAATATTAGAGTCTAGTAAGAGTAATTTTAATGAATAACATTTGTCTAAAAAATGCATCATTAATGCGTGAGCTTATAACCGTATCACTTCCATTAATGGGGGGGATGGCAGGAAATTTGCTTATGATGCTTGTTGATAGAATATGTCTCGCGAGATACTCAGAACAAACTTTGGCTGCTTCAGGGCCTGCAGTATTTACTGCAATGGCTATCATTACATTATTTACTGCAACAGCTAGCATATCTAGGTCTTATATTGCTCAAGCGTTTGGTAAGAATGGAATAGAAAGTGCAATGTATGAGGCATTTATTGGGTTTATTGTTGCTGTTTTATTGTCTATTATACTGCTCGCAAGCTTTCCTTTTATTGGATTAATCCCATATCTTAGTAATAGACCCGTAGAAATTGTAGCTCTAGAATCTGATTTTTTGCGACTATCAACTCTTTTTGGTGCGTTGATGATTATCAATATTCCTCTCTCATCATTTTTTAACGGGATTGGAAATACTCGCCAAACCTTAAAAATTGGAATTGTTGGGCAGTTAATATCTGTTGTGTCAATATATGGACTTGTTTTTGGAAAATTTGGATTGCCAGAGATGGGGATGCAGGGCTCAGCTATAGGTACGTTCTTCGGAACTTTTGCTATGACAATCTGTTATTTATATTTAATGCCAAAGGGTTTTGTTAAAAATGGTATAAGTAAATTAAAAGAGAAAAATTTAAAAGCGAATTTTAATATTTTAAAGGAAAGACTTTTTGTAGGGGTTTCAATAGGCTGGGCGTCAAGTCTTGATGAAATAGGTAATACAGCATTTGTCTGGATTGCAGCGATTTTAGGTGCGGGTGCCTTAGCCGCAAATAATATATGTTTGACCTTAAATTATGTTGCAATTATACCAATAATTGGTCTTGGAATTGGTTGCAGTATTTTGTGTGGCAATGAGGTTGGTCGTAATAATTATGGACGAATTTCTAGTATTATTAAAGCAACGATGCTAATCGAAGTTATTTATATATCGGTAATTAGCACGGTTCAAATATTGATTCCTGATCTTCTTGTTTCTATGTTTGGCAGCCCAAATGAAAATGGAGAAACTATGCGGATTGCCGCAAGTACGACTCAAGTATTGTGGACCTATTCTATTGCTTTTATGTTGTCGATGACTGGAGCGTCTACATTAGAATGTTTTGGTTTGACTAGATATATTTTGATTGTAAGGGTTGTTTTTATGTGGCTAATTAGCATCCCTATTATATATTGCGTTGCGCAATCAAATGGAAGTGGTTCGGAATTGCTTCCGATAATATGGATTATCGGTTCAGTATTTGAATTTATTATTGGTGTAATATATTTGTTAAAAATAGCTAATGCCACAAAAAAACAAACAAATAACTTGGTTTTAAGCTATGCCTAGTGTCTCAGTGATTAATCAATATACTAAACAATTAAAAACGAA
Source organism: Chitinibacter sp. ZOR0017 (assembly GCF_000799095.1). Classification (NCBI taxonomy): domain Bacteria; kingdom Pseudomonadati; phylum Pseudomonadota; class Betaproteobacteria; order Neisseriales; family Chitinibacteraceae; genus Chitinibacter; species Chitinibacter sp. ZOR0017. The sequence continues at coordinate 9,860 of NZ_JTLG01000038.1, forward strand.
TGCACTGAATTGCTTTACAGGTGCTTTGGTAGAGTTAGCTGCACGTAAAGCAATTACTTTGGATGAAGCTGTCATTTTTGAACAAGGTCATGGTTTTTTGTTTAAGTCTTGCTTAGATGAGCATGGTTATCCAGAATTTTCTTTTCCAGTTCTAAATGTAGGTTTGTCAGGATGCCAGGCAGTGGGATTGAGTATTGATAGATTTTCTATATCAGGAGAGGGTTGGTTAGAAACTTTAGAATTAGCGATAGCTAATTATCAGGGGGCAATCGTTTGGGTTAATACTTCGCATCTTGAGTATCATGAGCATTATTCAAAAATGCCTGCTTATCTTCATGCAATTTTGATTACAAAAATATCGAAAGATCAGCAAGTAGTTGAAGTGTATGACCCATTGATTGTTACTACAGAAAGAGTGTCATGCATTTCTCAAGTAAGTATCTCGCAATTAGATATGGCTTTACATGATATTGTAAAAACAGAAGTCCACGATCATATGGGTATTGCATATGTAATTAACTGCCCTTCGGGAAAGTTACTTGGATACGAGTCTTTTGGATGTTCTTTATTAAATCAATCGATAAAATTTTTTGATAATGAAGAGCACTATAACGCGGTTCTTCGTTATAAAGAAGCATGTAGCCGTTTTTTCGTGAAAGAGGATCAAGAGTCAACTATTGCCGCAAGGAGATTGTTTCAGCATATAAACGTGCTTTACGTCATGCCTAGTCTATTAATCTTAAATAAGACTTTGAGGCAATTAGATATTTTTCATTCTATGCAGAAACCATATGAAGAGCTACTTCATCATTGGCGAGCTCTTGGCTTATTAGCACTAAAATATGAGGCTACATTATCTAATTCCGTCCAAAGTAGAATATATGATAGGTTCACATTGATTTCAGAAAGTGAAAGGGTATTCTGGAAAAATATTCGTGATGTACTTGCCTGATAAATATGAAGCTAAATATAGCTAGATGTTTTTGTAAGGAAATAAAATGAATTACTTAGTTCTTGGAAGACCTCAAGATTGTGTTGATCATCACGAATGGTGCCTAAAAAATGGGCACAATGTTGAATACATCGAGCCCGACCAAATCCGGTTTGATAAACTAAGTATTTATAATGATATTGTATCATTTAATGATGGCTATCAAGTTGAAGTTGAGCGACTGAGACAAATTGCAGGGCTACCAGGCCGAGGTGAAGATGCTATTAAAATATTTACTGATAAATCTTTGTTTAAGAATGACAAGAATATTTCAAAATATTGCATCAAGTTTGCTGAGTTTTCACCTGATATATCTGCTCAAGCTGCCATTGATGAAGTCCTAAAAACCTTGAAATTTCCCGTTGTTATAAAGCCGTCAAACGGATTTTACAGTGCAGGTGTTGTTCGCGCAGATGATCTTGCTACGTTTAAAAGAGCTTATACACAAGCTCGGCGTATGTGTACAACATTAGCAGATAGGTCTACTCCAGCAAAAATTATTGTCGAGACCTACCTAGATGGTAAAGAGTTTGCAATTGATGGATTTGTTATAAATAACGTTGTTATACCTCTTATTATCCATAAAAAATTCCCACATTTGTCTGGGCCAACATTTCATGAAGTAGCTTATATTACAGAAAGCTTTGACCGGACTAAAGGGGCCAATTCTTTTTCTATTCTGAAAGATATTATTGAGTGCACAGGACTGAATAATACCCCATTTCATGCTGAGTTTAGATTTGATTCTAATGGGAAGTTGTATATCCTTGAAATTGCACCTCGTTTAGCTGGTGGCGGTGCTACCACGCAGAATTTACTTGGAATCTGCACGGGTTTAGATGCATATGAATTATTACATTCTTTAGGAACTAGTGACCCTATTTTGGAAGCTAAGTTTTCATTTTTTGGAATGGAATATGATTTTGCAGTTGCTAAAAGTGGTGCTTTAGTGAATGTAGATTTTATTGCAAACGAATGCAAAAAACTTGGTGCAGTAAATGTAGTTCAACGTAGGAAGAATGGCGATTTTGTCATTGGACCTCCATCAAATGTTGATGCTATTTTAACAGCATTTTTCAAGGCAAATTCAATGCAAGATAGCCTAGATTTATTTAACCATATAAGCAATAAATTGAAAGTAGATACGGAGTAATTATGACTGAACAAATTATGCGTGGGAGAAAAGTGATCCCTGGGGGCGTTAGTTCGCCATTAAGAGCATGCCGAAATGTAGACATTGAGCCAATTGTCACCATTTCTGGAAATGGAGAGTTAATTTTTGATTGTAATGAGAATAAATATATAGATTTTATGTATGGATTTGGCCCGCTTATTCTTGGTCATTCTCATGCTGTCATAGTAGAGGCAATTCAGAAGCAAGCAAAAATAGGCATGCTATACGGAACAATGTGTCTAAATGAAATTGAACTTGCAGAAGAAATTGTTAAAACTGCAGAATTTATTGAACAAGTGCGGTTTGTTTGTAGTGGTACTGAAGCTGTTATGTCTGCTATACGCCTAGCTCGCGCATATACAAAACGAACTAAGATCCTTCGTTTCAAGGGAGGGTACCATGGCCACTTTGATTTGGTTCAAAATAAATCTAGCAGCAAATACATTGAAAGTGGCTTAGATCCGGCAGCTATGGAGTCAAATATTATTGTTAGTTACAATAATATTGAAGAAGTTAAAAATGTATTCAAGAAATTCCATCGGGAAATTGCTGCAGTGGTTATTGAGCCTATTGCTTGCAATATGTCACTCATTGAGCCACATAGTGAGTTTTTAAAAGAATTGCGCTTGATATGCAATCAAGAAGAATCGTTGTTAATTTTTGATGAAGTTATTTCAGGGTTTAGGTTTAATTATGGGCCAGTTAGTAATTTACTAGGCGTCGAGCCTGATATTGTAACTTTTGGGAAAATCATCGGTGGTGGAACTCCCGTTGGAGCTTTTGGTGGTCGAAAAGTGCTAATGGATTTACTTGACCAAGAGCAAATCCTTCAAGGAGGTACTTTTGCAGGAAATCCGCTAACTATGGCTGCAGGACTCGCGACTCTAAAGGTTCTTTCTGATCCTGCTACATATTCCGAATTGGAAAGAAAGGGTAAATTATTACAAGATTGTATTGGAAAATATAAAAAAGAATACGATCTGAATTTTATCTTTGCTAGAAAAGGAAGTGTTTTTGCATTTATCTTTCTTCCAGAAGGGCATGCAATAGACGATCACGAAGATATTTCAAAACAATCTAGTTTAATTTATGCTCGGTTTTATCAAGAAATGCGATATCGTGGATACCATCTTACTCCTGATGTTGAAGAGACAATGTATGTTTCATTAGCAAGTTTAGATACCTCTTTGGAGCGCTTTGCTAAAGACGCATGTGAGGTGATTCGCGATTTTCGAACGTTTGCAAGAAATGAGCCCATACTTTAATTGTTGTCTGGGGCGTAAACTCGACTAAGTTTGATTGCCTTATTTAATCAGTATAATGCAATCAGTTATTGATATTAAATTATGAGAGTTTTGTATAAACATATTGGCGGCCAAATGAAAATATCCTTGCCTATTTGTACCCCTTCTATTTTGAGCTTTCCAAGATGGTCATATCTGTTGGGAATCACAGAGTGCTATAAGGAAACTGAAGATTGGTTTTTCTCTAATTTTGCACAAATTGCTTGTAATAATGATTATTATGAACGAGGAATTGAGCTGTTCATTGATTATTGGCGGGGGGGGCAAGAAGAGCTTTTGTGCAACAATCCATTTCTGTATTATAGGATTGTTGGGTACGATATTTTTGATTGCATCCCTCTATCAGTGCTAGAGGAAATGTTGGTTTCACAAATTAAGAAAGGATTTTACCCTATTATATTTCTTGATGAAGCGAAGCTTCCATTTAGCCCATATTATTCGAAAAATGGTGATTCGAAATTTCCTCATCACTGTCTAATTTATGGGTATGATGAAAATTCGAATGAATTTTTGACTGCCGGGTTTGGCCTTGAAGATGGAGATATTTATCAGAAATTTTCATTTTACAAGGTTGACTCATCTTTAATACAAGCTGCAATTTCTAGCATGTCTGAAATGATTAAGTCAGGTCAGATCCACGATCAAAATTCATTGTTTGTTAAAGCTAGAATATATGATTTTGCTGATTATCCTTATGGATATCCATTTAACCTAGATCTACTCAAGAGTGATTTGTTGGATTATATTAATGGGCTTAATTCAAGAGAGTCTAATAATTTTTATACTAAGCGAGTTTCATTTGGAGTCGCAGTCTATGATGTTTTAATTGAGTATTTTTTGTTGCTTGACAAAGATATTAAATCTATTCCAGAGCGGCAGAGAGCTGATATTCGACACATTCATGTGCTTGAAGAGCATAAAAGAATACTTGTCAAAAAAATGATGTATATCGCGGAGAAGTATAGTGTAAACTTTGATGATGAGATTGCCCAGTGCAAAAATGTTTCATCTGCTCTCATGAAGATTAAAATCATATTGCTTAATACAAATAAACCAGCAAATTTTGCTAGGATTGCAGCTAACCTTGCGAAAATTAAAGTATTTGACAAGGAGGTTGCTACTTCTTTTCTAAATAAAATCTCTTTGATTGATTGAGTTATATATTTTTTATTTGGAATTTAGTAGATTTTTATGCGTAATGATTTTGATGTTGTTATTGTTGGTTCAGGTATTACTGGTGGATGGGCAGCTAAAGAATTTTGTGAGAAAGGTTTTAAAGTTTTAGTCATTGAGCAAGGTAAAGATTTATCTGATGAAGGGCAGGTCTGTCATGCCCCCCCACTTTCTGAACACATAAGAAAAGAAGAGTACTTTATTCAAGAAAAAAGCTATATGTTTAATGAAAAAAGTGCTCATATTTTTAATAATGACAAAGAAAATGGCTACTTTTTTGATGAAAATAAACCTTTTGATTGGATTCGAACAGATGTCTTAGGAGGACGCTCTAATTTATGGGGGGGCGGATGCTATCGCTGGTCAGATCTCGATTTTACTGCAAACAAACTTGATTCTAACGGAATAGACTGGCCTATTCGGTATAAAGATTTAGAGCCATGGTATAGCTATGTAGAAAAATTTGTTGGCGTTAGTGGTAATGCAGAAGGACTGGCACACGCTCCTGATTCAGTTTTTTTGCCAGCAATGCAGCTATCTAAGATCGAAAAACATATATTAAAATCTATCAAATCGTCATTTGCCGATAGAACTCTAACTATTGGCCGTGTCGGGGTATTAACTAAAGATCATATGGGCCGAAAAAAATATTCAGGCTCTAATATGCTTGTTCATGATACGGACGCGCTTTTTAAGAGTACAAATTCGACGCTTGTAGCTGCCAAATCAACAGGCAATCTAACTGTCCTAACAAATTCGCGAGCTCTAAAGTTTGAATACGATGATAATAGTGAAAGAATTTCATCTGTTGAAATAATTAATACTAAAACATATTCCAAGCAAAAAATTTTTGCCCGTATTTTCTTTTTGTGTGCATCCACAATATCAAGTACCGCTATTCTGTTGAATTCACGGTGCTCATCATTTCCTAATGGTTTGGCAAATAGAAGTGGCGTTCTTGGCCATTATTTAATGGATCATTTTGGTATTATTTCAGCTGTTGGTATGAATAGTAGTTTCTCGCATCGTGGCAGTAACAACCATAATAAAAATAGGCCTACAATTTCACATATTCCCCGATTTAAAAACGTTTCTAAACAAAGTTCTGATTTTTTGCGTGGCTATGGATTTATATTGTGGGAAGGAGGTGTAGAGTATAGTCATGCTCAAGCGGGTTGCCTGCCTAGTGACCAGGTATTTAGCTCTGCCTGCCAAGTCTCAATAATGGGTTTTGGAGAATGTTTGCCTCGCTATGATAATTATATTGCTCTAAATTTTGACAAAACTGATCGATTTGGTTTTCCAGAAATAATGGTTAATTTTCAATTTGGCGTGAATGAGGAGCTAATTGCTCAAGACATGGCAAAAGAAGCCAAATCGATTTTAGAGATTTCTGGATTTGAGTCAATTACTACTAGTGCAAAACTGCCTAATGGGGGAGCTGCGGTACATGAAATGGGAACTGCAAGAATGGGGGACGATCCAGCCTCTTCGGTATTAAATAAATATAATCAATCGCATGATATAAGAAATTTGTTCATCACTGATGGTGCTTGTATGACATCTTCCTCAAATATACATCCTACACTTACTTATATGGCATTAACCGCGCGCGCTTGTGATTATGCTGTTTGTTTGATGAATAGCAGACATCTTTAAAGACATGGTTGTTCTTGTACTTTATTTGACGAGCTCGGTTTTGATAAGGCTGGGCTATTTTGTTATTTTATTATTATGTCTTTTTTCAATGCGGTAGTGCTATCAAGAATAATTTATCTGTTAATTGCTTCCTGGGGGTAAGCTAATTTTTTTGTTTGGGGTTGAGAATGCAAGTATAAACGTGGTCTGTATCTAGTTTAAAAAATCCATTAAAACAGCTGCCCTTTTGCAGTGTTGGGCTCAGTGTGGTTAAAAGTTTTAATGAGATGAGTCCTTTTTGAAAATTTATTAATTCAATTTTTGCAGCTTTAAAGCTAAAATAATGCCCTGCTTCAGGATATAAGGCTTTAAATAAACTCTCTTTTGCTGAAAAAATTAATGTAATTATTGTTTTGTCTAGGGGTGTTTTTTTAAAAAAGATAAAGTCGTCCGTAGTTAGTATCTTTTTCTCTATTTCCTTTGTGGTTGCATCCTCCATGTAACTTTCTATGTCAATGCCAATTCCCTGATATTCACTTTTTCTAGCGACGATCGAAATGGCCGCTCCATTTGAATGGCTTATTGAGCCAATATATTTTTCTGGCCATGCAGGCAAATGATTTTTCTTTATGCTGATAAGGCAGACATTTTCACCGAAATCTGATAGTGCTTTTTTTGCTAGAAGTCGCCCGGCTAAAAACTCAATTTTTCTTTTTGTGCTAGAGCTTCGTAGCTGGTTATAAGTAAGGCTGTCGACATAATTTCTAAGACTTATGTCGTTGTAATTATCAGTCTTGTAATTGCAGTAGTAAAAAACTAAATTAGGTAGAGTTACGCTAATTTTTCTCGTGCTATGAACTATGTCATTTAATTCATATTCTTTTTTCATCTTGGCTGTTTGGGTATTCATTTTGTGGATGATTAATTGAAATGGAAGGTTATGAAGTTTTGTGTGAAACTTTGCTATTGAAACGATTTGAAGTCTAGTATAGGTGTTTATTTTTTCTAGTGCTTTTAATTCATATTTGCACTCTGTTATTTATGTTCAGTCTTTTTTATATTGTGGTGGCCGTTTAATTTAGTCTGTGGTCAGATATTATAAATTCTCCTTTAGTTGATTTTAATTTTTGAATCGCCTCAGGTTTCCTAGATGTTTAGTTTCGGATAATCATATCCCAATGCGTAGTTGGCCCTTGTTCATGGCGAGGGATATCATGCATGATTTGATTAACCAACTTACTGCATCCCAAGCCGCATGAGCAAAATCCATCCCCAAGCTCGCACCACGCCCAGAGTTCGCACCGAGATTCAAGCCTCTCCGCTGTCTGTCGATGCCTTGACCAAGCAATACATCCTCACCAAGGCCACCGCTCGCAAATGGAAATCGCGCACGGATACTCAGGCTCGTTCGTATTGCCCACATACGCTGCACACCATGTTGACGCTCGAGCAGGAAATCATCGTGGTCGAACTACGACGGCTCTTGTTACTACCGCTGGATGACATGCTGGTCATCACCTGGGAATTCATCAATTCCGCCGCTTCCCGCGCTAGCTTGTATCGCTGCTTTTCGCGCTATGGCGTGAACCAGCTCAAAGACCTGATGCCCGTCTATGAGTCCGAAGTCAAAACCAGTAAAACTTTCAAACTGTAGTGGTCAACTAATTTTGGCCACATTGTTATAGCCAAGCCAATAACTGCGCTCAGCCTCGTTGGGCGGCAAAC
>NZ_JTLG01000038.1:17878-18265 GCF_000799095.1 Chitinibacter sp. ZOR0017
ATCTAATATTTCCCGCTCAGCTTGCACAAATGAGCTGTAGCCGACCTCTGGTATCCATTCCGTTTTCAAGCTTCGGAAGAAGCGTTCCATTGGGCTGTTGTCCCAGCAGTTGCCGCGTCGGCTCATGCTCTGCTGAATCTGGCATCGCCATAATAATTGCCTGAACTTGATGCTGGTGTAATGGCTACCTTGGTCAGAATGGAACATGAGCCCTTTAGGCCTGCCTCGGGATTCAAACGCATGGCTGAGCGCTTTGCAGGTTAAATCACTATCTGGCGAGAGCGACATCGCCCAGCCGATGGGTTTTCTGGCGAACAAATCCATCACCACCGCCAGATACGCCCATCGATTGCCAACCCAGATATAGGTCACATCGCCGCACCAGAC
>NZ_JTLG01000039.1:0-444 GCF_000799095.1 Chitinibacter sp. ZOR0017
CGCTCAACGCCGACGGCAGCTACAGCTTTGATCCGAGCAACACCGCCTATCAGCATCTGGCCGCCGGACAGACGCAGACACTCACCATCCCGATCACGGTTACCGACAGTGCAGGGGCGAGCAGCACGCAGAATCTGACCATTACACTCACCGGTAGCAACGACGGTGCCAGCATCGCTGGCACCACCACAGGCATCGCAAGCGAAGACAGTAGCCAGCTCACCACGGGTCAGCTCACGATTACCGATGTCGACGATGGCGAAGCCCACTTCGTCGCCCAAACGGGCACGGCTGGCAGTTATGGCAGTTTTAGCCTCGACGAGAACGGCCAGTGGCGTTACCAGCTCGACAACAGCAAGCCCGAGGTTCAGGCCCTCAAGACGGGTGACAGCGTCACAGAACACTTTACCGTCACCAGTGCAGATGGCACGACCCAGCAAGTCA
>NZ_JTLG01000004.1:0-93367 GCF_000799095.1 Chitinibacter sp. ZOR0017
CGAAGCCGAAGCCGAAGCCGAAGCCGAGTTGCTGCTTCTGGATGGGGCAAGCAGCGAAGATCTGGCAGATTCTGTCGCCGCAGACGAGCCGGCTGAATTGCCGCCCGCGCTCACAGCCGATGCCCCTAGTGGACTGCTGGATGCGTTGACCACTGCGGCGCCAGCCGTGGCCATGGCGTCTTCGCCAATCAACCAGCTGTTGGTCGCTGAAGAAGCGAAGCCAGCGCAAGCGCTGGAGCTGGATGCCAGTCTGAATGACGATATTGATCCGCAATTGCTGCCGATCTTTATTGAAGAGTCGGAAGAATTGCTGCCGCAGATTGGCGAAGATATCCGCCAGCTGCCAAGCGCTGAAGACGCCGAGCCGCTGCTGAAAAATCTAAAACGCACGCTGCATACCGTGAAAGGTAGCGCGCGAATGAGCGGTGCAATGCGGATGGGTGAAGCAGCCCACATCATGGAATCGCGGCTCTTGGAAAGCCAGCCGAACGATCCAACGCTGCAGGCGCGCTTAGAAGCCGATTACGATACGCTGCTGGCCCTATTTGCTGAGCTGAGCAAACCGGCTAATGCTGCGGCTGAGGCCGTGGAAACCCCGGTTGCCCCAGTGATGCCAAAACTGCTGGCCGCGGCCGATCCGGAAAATAAAACCGTGATCCGGGTGAAGTCGGAACTGATTGACCAGTTGGTGAATCAGGCCGGTGAGGTGGCGATTTCGCGGACGCGGATCGAGTCGGAAATGGTGACGCTCAAATCGTCGCTGGTTGATCTGACGGAGAACGTGGCGCGTCTGCGCGGGCAGTTGCGCGAGCTGGAAATTCAGGCCGAAACTCAGATGCTGGCGCGGGAAAAAGAAGTACAAGATCAGCATCGTGAATTTGATCCACTCGAATTTGACCGCTTTAGCCGCTTGCAAGAGCTGACTCGCTTTATGGCTGAGTCGGTGAACGACGTGGCGACGGTGCAGCAGCATCTGTTGAAAAACTTGGATGAGTCTTCGGCGGCCTTGCTGGCGCAGTCGCGGATGACCAAAGAGCTGCAGCAAAGCCTGATGCGGGTACGGATGGTGCCGTTTTCCAGCGTGTCCGAGCGGTTGTATCGCTTGACCCGCCAAGCCGGTAAAGAGGTGGGCAAGAAGGTCAATCTGGAGATTAAAGGCGGCCGCGTGGATATCGACCGCGGCGTACTAGATAAAATGATTTCGCCGTTCGAGCATATGCTGCGTAACGCGATTGACCATGGCCTGGAAACCAGCGAGCAACGGCTGGCGGCGGGTAAACCCGAATTTGGTGAAATTCAGCTAGAAGTGCGCCAAGAGGGCAATGAGCTGGTGCTGCAGTTGAAAGACGATGGCCGCGGCCTCGATGTCGCGCGTATTCGGCAAAAAGGGCTGGATAAAGGTCTGATTACCGCGGAGCAGAATGTTTCGGATGCCGATGTCTGCCAACTGATTTTCGAGCCCGGCTTCTCGACGGCGGCGAATGTGACGCAGCTGTCCGGCCGCGGGATCGGGATGGATGTGGTGAAAAACGAGGTCTCCAACCTCGGCGGTAAAATCGATGTCACCACCATCGCCGGCCAAGGCACGACCTTTATCATTCATCTGCCGCTCACCCTGGCGGTTGCGCAAGTCTTGTTGGTGAAAAGTGGTGAGCGCCTGATCGCGATTCCATCGGTGATGGTGGAACAGGTGCAAGAGCTTAAGCAAGAAGCGCTGGCTGGGCTGTATAAAAACCAGGCACAAGAATGGCTGGGGCAGCGTTACCGCTTTGCTTACCTGCCGCGTTTGCTGGGCGATTTGCAGGCGGTGCCGGAGCAGAAACGCTACTCAACGGTGGTGTTGTTGCGCTCGGGGGCTGGACGCATTGCGTTGCACATCGACGAATTGGTGAAAAACCAAGAGGTGGTGGTGAAGCCAATCGGGCCGCAGCTGGCGCGGATACCGGGCGTAGTTGGGGCTAGTGTGTTGGGTACCGGTGAGATCGTGCTGATCATGAATCCGCTGGCACTGCTTGAGCAATCCAGCCAAATCGTGAGCATCGTTCAGCAGCAGGGTAGTGCCGCGCCGACGCAGGCCGCGCGTAGCAGCATGCCTGAGCAGCTGTCTACCGCTCCGGTGGTGATGGTGGTGGATGACTCTCTGACCGTGCGCAAGATTACCGGTCGCTTGTTGGCGCGTGAGGGCTTCCAGGTGGTGACAGCGAAAGACGGTGTGGACGCTTTGCAGCAACTGCATGATGTGAAACCGGCAGTGATGCTGGTGGATATTGAAATGCCGCGGATGGATGGTTTTGAGCTGACCCGGAACGTGCGCGTAGCAGAAGACACGCGTGAAATCCCCATCATCATGATTACTTCGCGTACAGCCGAGAAGCACAAGAAGTATGCCTTTGATCTGGGGGTGAATGCTTATCTGGGCAAACCGTACCAAGAGGATGAACTGCTAGGCTTGATCCGGCAGTTCTTGCAGGCCGGTAATCTGCATTAGGACTTTCCCGCTTAAGCACTCATGTGCAACAAAAAGCCCTGCTTAGCAGGGCTTTTTCCTTTATATTCAGCCACCGACTATATTAAGAGTCTGTCTCTCTGGCGATTAATCATGAGTGTGCCTGTCGTCACGCCCGAGCAACTGGAACACCTACTGACCGAAGCCTTGCGCTGGTATGTGCCGGATTGCGCTCGCACCATCACTTTGCTGGATGAAGTGGTGCAGCTTGCGCAAGCTCAGCAGCTGGTTGAGCAAGAGGCACAGGCCCAGCTGTGGCGCGCGCGCAGTTTTTGGGCGCTGGGTAATTTGCCCGCGGGGCATGCAGCGATTGCGCGCCTAGAAACGCTCTCGCGGCAGATTAAATCGCCGCGCCTCACGGCCGAATATGAGCATGCCCGCGCACGGCTGCATTTCTCGGCCAGCGAGTATGGCCCCGCGCTTAAAAGCTGGATTGCCAGCTTGCAACAGGCGATGCACTTACATGCCCATGAGTTGTACTCGCCCGCCTGCCTAGGGATAGGCAATGTGTATTTCTCGCACCAACAGCATGGTGAAGCGCTACGCTGGCATGAGCTGGCCTTGCAGTTTGCCGAGCGGGTGGATGATTCCGAATTGCTGGCCGAGTGCTACCTGCACGTCATCGCCGATTTGAATCAGCTGCATGAATATGAGCTGGTACTCAATTTATCTTACCGGGGTGAGGCCGCGCTCAGGCAAAGCCAGCATCAGGCTTGGCTCGCTGACTGGTATAGCTATCGTGGCCAAGCCTTGCTCGCCATGCAGCGTGCGCCAGAAGCGCTCACCTATATGCAGCAAGCCTGGCAGATTAATCAGCAAACCAGCTATTTATGGAGCCAATCACACAGCCTGATCAATCTGGGCGAAGTGTATCTGGCCTTGGCGGACTATGCCGCTGCGGAACACCATCTGCATCTGGCACTGGGAAGAATCGATCAGTTTGGCTCGCTGACCATGTATCTGCGCGTGTATGCCCTGCTGGCAGAGTTAGGGCAGCGGATGGATAACCCCAAGATGGCCTGGGAAAGCCGGCGCAAATACCATGAATTGGCGATTCGCAATGCGCAGCAATTAGCCAAAGATAAGCTCAATACCGCGCTCGAGCGCCGGATCCGTGAGCTTGATACCCAGCTGATGGTGCTGCAAACCCGGCAAGAAAATGTCATGTTGCGCCAGCAAACCACCGCCGATAGCGAGTTGCTCAATACCTTGCGGCATGTATCGATGCAAGACCCGCTCACCGGTATTGGCAATCGGCGCCTGCTCGATCAGGAAGGCCCAGCCTTGTTTCAACGTTGCCTTGAAGACAGCCGCCCTCTCTCGGTATTGATGCTGGATCTGGATTATTTCAAACAAATCAACGACACCTACGGCCATGCGGTCGGCGATGAAGTTCTCAAAATCAGTGCCTTGATTATGCTGGCCGGTTGCCGTGGTGGTGATTTGGTGGCGCGCTATGGTGGGGAGGAGTTCATCCTCTTGCTGCCTGGTGCGCCTGGCGCCACTGCGGTAGAAGTCGCCGAGCGAATTCGGTTGCGTATTCAGCAATATGATTGGAGTCAGGTGCAGCCTGGGCTCAAGGTCACGTGTAGCCTAGGGGTGGCCGAATGCCTGGATGAAGTCGCGCTGGATGATTTGCAGCAGCATGCCGATCAGGCGCTCTATCAGGCCAAGCATCATGGCCGTAATCGCGTGGAGTCGTACACATGACTCAAGACGAATTTGTACGCTGGCTTGCAGGCCAGCAGGCACTGATGCTGCGGGAGAAGCAGCCCAGCTTAATGGATGCTGCGATTCGGCAGGCACAGCTGCTGAATTTTGCCTATGGTCAGGCTTTGGCCCTGTTATATCGCGGCGAATATCTGATCGATCTGGGTGAGCAGCCGGCGGCGGCCTTTCGGGATTTTCGCGAGGCGGGTTTGATCGCTCGCCAGCTGCGCAACTGGGGCTTGCTCGCGCAAACCTTGCACTGGCAAGCGCAAAGCCAGTTGCTGCAGGGCGAATACATGCGGGCGCTCGATGTCTGGCTACAGGCATTGCAAACCGCGATTGAGGCGGAAGACCATCGCGCTTTTATTCGTGGCTATTCGGGCATCGCGCAGGTTTGTCTGGTGTATGGGCAGCTGGATATCTCGCTCGAATACCAGCGGCGGGCGTTGCTATTGGCCGAGCAGGTGGATGACCTTTCGCTGTTGGCCGATTGCCTCTTGGCCTTGATCGCCACCTGTTACCGGCGCAGTTTGTATGAGGAAATGCGTGGTTTGCTCGGGCGGTTGCACGATAATTTGCGCCAGCGTCCGCATCTGGAAACTCAGGCCGAATACCATATCTACACCGGGCTGATTCACCTTGATCATAATGAGCTGGGCGCCGCCGACGAGCATTTGCAACTGGCGCGGGTGTTGGCGCAGCAGCATGGCGGGCTCTGGTGCCGCGCCTATGCGGCGCTGATTCTAGGTAAGCTGTATGTGCGTCAGCAGCGGCTGTTGCCGGCCCGGCAATCGCTGGAGCTATGCTTGCAGCTGGGGGAACAAATTCGCGGCTTTGCCATGGGGCAGGAAGCCCATCAGCTGCTAGAGGGGCTGTGCGCGGAGCAGGGCGATTATGCCGGCGCTTTGCGCCACCTTGAGGCCGCGCATGCCCAGCAACTGAGCCTGTTTCAAAAGCAGGCCGAGCGTAAACTCACTCGCACCTTTCTGAAACCACTCACAAATATCGAGCTGGGCTTGCGGCTGGAGTTGAGTCGTCAGCGCTATGCTGGGTAAACTGCGCACATCCTCTTTCGGAGTCGCATGATGAACAAAATTCGCAAAACCCCGGCCGAATGGCGCGCACAACTGAGCGCAGAGAGTTTTTATGTGACCCGCGAAGCCGGCACCGAGCGGCCATTTAGTGGCGAGCTGTATCGGGTGAGCGCTGCGGGCGATTATCACTGCATTTGCTGCGATAGCCTGCTGTTTAAATCGGGTACCAAGTTTGATGCCGGCTGTGGCTGGCCAAGCTTCTGGGCCGAAGCCGAGCCCGGCGCGACCGAGCGGCATCGGGATACTAGCCATGGCATGGTGCGTGAAGAGGTACGCTGTGCGCGTTGCGATGCCCATATGGGGCATGTGTTTCCTGATGGCCCCGAGCCCACGGGCGAGCGCTATTGCATCAACTCGGTGGCGCTACAGTTTTATCAGGACGAATAATATCTGGCGTAGGTATAGCCTTTTGGGTCTTGTAAAATAAGGCCTATAAGGAGATACCCTGCTGCTTATTCGTAATCCGGCACGCCGTGGGCGCTGAGGATGTAGTCAAACTGGCTAAAATCAACCTCCGCGCTCACAAACGGGCGCAGCGCTTCCAGGCGCGACTCATCCAGCAGATAAGAGAGCTTCATCTCTGGATCAGGCTTATCTTGCTCGGCCGCAAACAGCTGAAACAAAAAGGCCACGTCCAGCTCCGGCGCCAAGGGTAAATGGCCGACAAAACCACCTTCCATGCCTTTTTCCCAGACTTCGAGTACCCGAACGATCTTCATGCTGTGGTGCCTAGCGGAATCAAAAACCCGATTATCCTTAATTCAGCGCCAATTTGCCAAGCAAGCTCAAGAGTGGCAAAGCCAGTAAGAGGCCGGTTTCCAGCAATTCGATGCCTGCCCCCAAGCAATCGCCGGTGACACCGCCCAAACGCTGAAGCAACCAATAACGATATAGCCAGATCAGTAGCGGGGCCAGCAAGAGCGCCGGCGCGAGCCAAGCGCTCAGCCCCAATAAGCTAAGCCACCACAGCCGGGCCAACCATGGGCGCTGCGCCCAGGCAAATTGCTCGGCCATGCCCGGCGCCAGCGCTGGCAGGGTTTGCCAGGTAAATACGCCGCTGCGTGCCCAGGCTGGAATCAGCAACAGCGCCCACAGTGCGCTATGGCTCACTAGCCAAGTCAGTGCAACCCATTTGACCAATAACTGCAGAACCAGCGTCACGACGCCAAAGCTGCCCAGATGCGGGTCTTTGAGCACGGCCAGAAATCTGGCCGGATCACGGTGAGCCGCGCCGAGGCCATCGGCCATATCTGCCAAGCCATCCAGATGCAGCGCACCGGTGAGCCACACCCACGCGAGCAGGATCAGCGCTGCGGCCAGCTGTGTTTCACTCTGTAGCAGCGCGGCCAAGGCCAGTAGCAAGGCGCCGAGCAAGAGGCCGACCGCCGGAAACCAGCCCACCGCCCCGGCCAGCAGGCGTGGCTCGAAGTCGCGGATGGTCGGCGTGGGCAAGCGGGTAAGAAATTGCACGGCCAGCACCGGATAGCGCCAATCAAATCCCAACCTCATCCGGCCTGCTCCACATCGGGCAAGGTGTTTGACCATTCCAGCAACAGCGGTGGATAGACTTCATCCCACCACAAGGTCACCGCGCCGCCAGGGGCGAGCCAGAACTGCTGATGGCGGCTGGCAGGCAGGCCCAGCGCAAACAGCATAATCGCCTTGATGGTGCCCTGATGCGCGATGATCACGCGATGTTCGGCTTCGCCTTGGCTGGCCCATTGGCTCAGCGCACCCAAAACGCGGCGCTGAAACGCCAGCCAGTCTTCGCCGCCCGGCAAAGGAAACTCGGCCGGATCGCGCTGCCAGTTATCCCAGTGGGTATGGTCTTCTGAAGTCCATTCTGATTTGGGTTTGCCGTCGATACTCCCTAGGTGTATTTCGCGAAAGCCTGCTTCGAGCTGCAAAGGCAGACCCAGTGCTTGTGCCGCATCGAGGGCAAAATCCGCACAGCGGGCGAGCGTTGAGCTGGCGATAGCATCAATGGGCTGGCTGGTGAGCCCGCGCCAGCGCGCCTGTAACTGTGCGAGCCCCAGCGGCGATAGCGGCGGGTTGCTGTGGCCGAAAATCGCGTTGCTGGCGCCAACGGCATCGCCGTGACGGATGAGTGTGAGGCGGAACGGCATTAACTCAGATTCGCCGCGGCGACGCCGGCTTCGGCAAAGGTGGCCATTTCGGTGTGCAAGGCCAGCGCACTTTGCAGTAGTGGAACGCAAACGGCCGCACCGCTGGCTTCGCCCAAGCGCATGCCTAGATCAACCAGCGGCTGCAAGCCCAGTGCGGCCAAGGCTAAGCGGTGGCCTTGTTCCTGCGAGGCATGGCTGGCTAGCAACCAGTCGGCTACGGCTGGATTGGCCTTCACGGCCACCAGCGCGGCGGCAGTGGTAATAAAGCCATCTACCAGGGCGGGAACGCCCAGCTCGGCGGCGGCGGTGTAAAAGCCGGCCAGCGCGGCGATTTCTAGCCCGCCTACTTCGCGCAGCCAATCCATCGCGCTATTGGCGCCGGCCGCTTTGGCACGGGCTAAAGCATCGCTCACCACGGCGATTTTGAGCTCGTGTTGCTGGGTATTGATCCCGGTGCCACGCCCCACAATCTCTGCCGGGCTATACCCGGTGAGGGCACAAATGAGTGCCGCGGCGGCGGTGGTGTTGGCAATACCCATTTCACCACCGATCAGCAAGGTTTTACCACTGCGGATCATCTCTTCGGCGCAGCCGTAGCCGCCCTGAAAGGCGGTTTGGCATTGCTGGGCGGTCATGGCGGCGCTGTGGCGCAGATTGGCCGTGCCCGCCGCGATGGGCGCGCGGAATAATTTGGCGCGCGGATTGCTCGGCACCGGGTAGGGGCTGGCTACGCCAACGTCGATAATCGCGAGACTAATCTGATGCAAATTGGCCAGCACACTGATGGCTGCGCCACCGGTCAGGAAATTCACCACCATTTGCGCTGTGACTTCGGCGGGAAAGGCTGACACGCCTTCGGCCGCCACCCCGTGGTCGGCAGCAAAAATGGCCACTGCAGGCTTGAGACGATTCGGCGTTGGCGCGGGCAAACGCGCCGCGAGCCAGATGGCGAGGTCTTCCAGTTGCCCCAGACTGCCGGCTGGTTTGGTGAGTTGGGTTTGGCGTTCGCGTGCAGCAGCCGCGAGCGTGGAATTCGGTTGAGCCATGTCAGTGTCAAGTTCGGGCAAGAAAGCCCGACTTTAGCCGCTCGCGATAGGAAGGGCAATGGTCAATTACACCACGACCGCAGCTTGCTCCTGATAAATCGCGATGCGGTCGATGCCTTGTTGCATCGCTTGTTGCAGGGCCGAATCGGCGGCGAGCAGCAGATCTTCGATGCCGGCGGTTTCTGATTGCTGCGTGGCGAGGCCCATGGTGACCGAGACGGTCAGAGCAATGCCATCAGGCAGATTAAAGCTGCTGGCTTTGACTTTTTGCCGGATCCGCTCGGCCACGATTTGCGCACCGGGCGCTGGAGTGTTGGGCAGGAGCACTACGATTTCTTCGCCGGAAAAGCGGGCGGCGAGGTCAAAATCCCGAATCGAGGCCCGGATGGCATCGGCGACGTGCTGCAAGGCTAAATCGCCGGCCTGATGGCCGAAGCGATGATTGATTTTGGCGCAGTGATCCAGATCGATCAGCAACGCCGAAGTGGCCTGGCTAGCGCGCTGCGCCCGATTGAGCTCATGCTCGGCCAGCTGCAGAAAATGCCGCCGTTGCAACAGCCCGGTAAGCTCGTCGGTCAGCCGATGGCTGGCCAGTGCATGGCGCAAACGGCGCAGCATTTGCCATTGCCAAATAATCACCGCGCAGGCGGCCAGCAAGATGGGTAGCCACATGGCCAACTCCAGCAGCAGGGTCATGATCCTTCATCCTAGCAGGCGCGCTGATTTTCGCGCGGCCGATTCATGCTGTGGGCATATGGCTTTTGTCAGCCCAGATGCGCCCAGCGGGCGGGTTTGGCAGTAAAATAGGCCCATGACTATCAAACCCAGCTCTGCACGCATTCTGATCGTGCGCATGTCGTCGATGGGCGATGTGATTCACCAATTGCCCGCCATTACCGATCTGGCCCGCGCCTACCCACATGCTCAGATCGACTGGGTGGTGGAAGAAGGTTTTGCCGAGTTGCCGCAGCTGCATCCGGCGATCCGGCGGGTGATTCCGGTGGCCTTGCGCCGCTGGCGCAAAACCCCGCTGGCGAGCCAAACGCGGACTGAGTGGCAGCAATTCAAAACCGAGCTGCGCGCTTGCCGCTACGATGTGGTGCTGGATGCGCAAGGGCTGATCAAAAGTGCGGCGATTGCGCGGCAGGCTTGTGGTCCGGTGGCTGGGTTTGACCGGCATTCGATCCGCGAGCCACTGGCTAGCCTCGCCTACTGCCGTAAATATCCGGTGAGCAAAACCCAGCATGCGATTGAGCGTAATCGTCAGCTCACTGCGGCGGCGTTAAATTACCCGCAAACGGGGGTGTTGGACTACGGCCTGCGCGTGCCGCCGCGCGAGCTCATTTGGCTACCGGCCGGGGATTATTGCGTTTGCCTCACCGCGACGAGCCGGGCGGATAAAGAATGGCCCGAGGCTAATTGGATTGTTCTGGGGCAGCGGCTGTTGGCGGCGGGAGTACGCCCCGTTTTGCCGTGGGGCAGTGCGACCGAGCGTGAGCGGGCCGAGCGCATTGCCGCGGCCTTGCCTGGGGCCATCGTGGCGCCGAAGCTCACCCTGACCGACGCGGCAGCCTTGTTGGCGAGGGCATGTATTGTGGTTGGGGTAGATACGGGCTTGGCCCATCTGGCGGCGGCGGTGGCTGTGCCTACGGTCGCCATTTTTTGCGCATCAGATCCCGCGCTGACCGGAGTACTCGCTGCTAGCTATGCCGTGAATTTGGGCCAGCGCGGAGCTGCTCCGACGGTGGATGCGGTGTGGCAAGCCGTGCTGGCTGGGTGGCAGCGCTAATGCGCGGCTGGCTGGCGGCGGGCTGTTACCGGCTGGCGCTGTATCTGGTTTTCCCACTCATCTGGCTGTACCTGCTCAAGCGCGCGCGCAAGCAGCCGGCATATCGGTTGCACTGGGCTGAGCGGCTGGGGTATTACCCACAAAGCATGATCAAGAAAGGCTTGCAGGCAGATACCCGGCCGATTTGGGTGCATGCTGTTTCCGTGGGAGAGATGCGCGCCTCACAGCCAGTGGTACAGGCACTGCACCAGCGTTACCCGGATAGCCCGATTTTACTCAGTTGCATGACCCCCACAGGGCGAGCAACTGCGCACGAATTATTCGGCCCCGCATCAGGTATCAATGCCCAGGTGGTGTTTTTACCTTATGACTATCCCTCCGCTGTGGCGCGGTTTCTGGCGGCCTTTCAGCCGCGTTTAGGCCTCATTATCGATACCGAAATCTGGCCCAATTGTATCGAGCAATGCCAGCTCGCCGGCGTGCCGCTGGTGCTGGCCAATGCGCGTCTTTCGCAAAAATCGCTGGCAGGTTATTTAAAAATGGCACCGCTATTTCGTGCGGTGATGCCCAAATTTGCGGCAGTCTTGGCGCAATCGCCCGCGGATGCTGCGCGCTTGCAGCAAATGGGCGCGGTGAATGTGCAAGTGATGGGAAATGTTAAGTTCGACAATCAAATTGACCCATTACTAATCGCGCGTGGCCAAGCGTGGAAAAACACCTTGGCGCGTAAAATTATCCTGTTGGCCTCCAGCCGCGATGGGGAAGAAGCCTTGGTGTTGCAAGGCCTGGGCCCACTTGCTGCGGATACCTTATTGATTATTGTGCCGCGCCATCCGCAGCGCTTTGATAGTGTCGCGGCCTTGCTGGATGCGCAGGGCTTGCACTATGTGCGCCGTAGCCAATGGCAAGGTGAGCCAACCAGCGCACAAGTGATTCTCGGCGATAGTATGGGGGAAATGGTGGCTTGGTATAGCGCGGCCGATGTCACCATCATGGGTGGGTCACTGCTTAAATTTGGCAGCCAGAATCTGATTGAGGCCGCCGCCTGCGCTTGCCCAGTGCTGCTGGGGCCATCCACCTTTAACTTTGCTCAAGCCTCCGCCGAGGCGATTGCCGCAGGTGCGGCTTGGCAAGGTCAAGATGCTGCTGTGGTTTGTCAGCAAGCTTTAGCCGTGCTGGCCAATGCCGAGCGACTGCAGGCGATGGGCCAGGCCGGCCTAACTTTTAGCCAGGCGCATCGTGGGGCTACACAGCGGCTACTTACCGCACTGACGCCTTACTTGGGCGCGGCGGATCAAGCGCTGCGTTAATGGGTAAAGGCCCACAGATAGAGCAAGAGCAGATCCAGCACCATGCTGGCGATAATCCAGTTCAGCGCGAGAAACACCCATTGCTGCTGCGCTGGAATGGCATGGCGCGAGGCGCGGGAAAATACAAAGCCATGAATGGCCGAGACGCTGCTATTAAATTGCCCCACGAGTAGACGTGGGTCGTCAAAGTGTTGCTGGCGCAGCTCGCGCTCGTTTTCCAGCTCGAATTCCGGATAATACTGCTGCACTAGTCGTCGCGCGCGATGAAAGAGCTCCGCATAAGCCAAGCCCAAGCAGGCCAGTATCAGCAGTAAAGCCAATAACATGCTTAGCTCCGCGTTTTCTTGGCCAAAAGCCCCAACACCTGTTTAAAGCCCGCTTCGGCGGCGGGGCCGCATTCGGCAAACACCGCATCCAGTACCACTCGCTGTGAGCCGGATAGGCGCTCTTCCAGCTCGGTACCTTTGTCGGTGAGCGCCAGGCATTTCACCCGTTTATCAATCTCGGAAGGGCTGGTTGTGATTAAGTCCTGCTCAATCAGTTGCCGTAGCGGCAAATTGAGCGCCTGTTTAGAGACGCCGAGCTTATTCAACAGCTGATTGACCGAGAGCCCACCCTGACGACCCACAAAATACAGAATCCGGTGATGCACGCGCGAAAGGCCTAAATCAGCCAAAACGGCATCGGGCTGGGCGGTAAAGCCCTTGTAGCCGTAAAACAGCAGCTCAAGTGCGCAATTGAGTTCAAATTCAGTGTGTTGCAGTGACTGATGAGCGGCGTGGTCCGGCATGTTGACGTATCTCCTGAATGCAGTAACATAGGTCATGTATATTGACCTAATTTGCCGGAGACGCCGATGTTTGCCCCACGCATTACCCGCTTACGACCATCGCTGGTGCGCGAGATTCTGGCTGCGGCCCAAAGCCCCGGCATGATTTCTTTTGCCGGCGGTTTGCCAGCGACTGAAACCTTATATGCACCAGACTGGACGCAGCTGCAGCTGTCTCCTCAACTTTTGCAGTATGGTCCTTCCGAAGGCGAGCCGCAATTACGGGCATTGGTGGCTGAGCGTGCGCGCCACATGGGCCTTGATTGCTCCGCAGAGCAAGTCTTGATTTTGAATGGCTCCCAGCAGGGAATTGATCTGGTGGCCAAGCTTTGGGTGAGCGAGGGGACGCGCATTTTGTGTGAATCGCCGACCTATCTGGCCGCCTTGCAGGTGTTTGAGCTGTTTGGCGCTGATATGCAACCTGGGACGGGGGATGCGGCCGGTCTACTGCCCGCAGCAGTCACGGCCGAGCAGGCCGAGTTTGCGTATTTAATTCCTACGTTTCAAAACCCAACCGGCTTGTGCTATCCGGCCGAGCGCCGCGCTGCGCTGGCCGCTGCATTTGATCAGGCCGGTCTGCCGGTATTTGAAGACGACCCGTATCGAGATCTAGCGTTTGATGGCACGCCACCCGCGCCACTGGTCGCCGGTTTGCGTGCCGCGCGCTGGGTGTATCAAGGCTCATTTTCCAAAACGCTGGCGCCAGGGCTGCGCTTGGGCTATCTGATTGCGCATCCGGATTTGCTCACTCCGCTTACCCGGCTGAAACAGGCGGCCGATTTGCATAGCAATCGCTTAAGCCAAGGCATTGTGACCCAGGTACTGGCCACAGGTGCGTTGCAAGCGCATTTGGAACACGTCCTGCCAGTGTATCGCGCCAAGCGCGATGCGATGCAGGCGGCGCTGCAACGCGAGCTGGCGGATGAGGCGGAGTGGGAATGCCCTGCGGGGGGCTTATTTTTCTGGCTACGCCTGCGTCGACCCATCGATGCGCTTGCGCTAATGCAGCAAGGTTTGGCGCAGGGCTTGGCCGTGATGCCGGGGCAGCCATTTTATGCACAGACCAGCGCACCAGCGGCGCTAAGGCTGAATTTCAGCCATAGCTCGCTGGCGCAAATCGAGGCCGGTGTTGCCACCTTGGCGCGCTTAATCCGGCAGGCGCCGGCGCTGGCGGTTTAAGTGGTGGCTTTAAACAGCACTTCGATGGCTTTTTCGCCATTGAAGGCAGCGCCACGGTGACCCGAGCGGCGCAGCGCTTCGGCCCATTGCTCCACAATGGGCGTGAGTTCTTCTGCGCGGCGCACGCTGGCTAATTGGCTGGCCAGTTTGTCTTCCCAGCTTTGGCCCAGAAATTCATGGCAGACCGACAGGATGATTTTGCGGGCTTCATCGATTTGCCGTTGCTGATTGCGCGGCGGTGGCGGCGCGATCGTGCTTGGGCCGGAAAAGCGAATTTCTTCCAGTGGCTTTTGTGGGGTGTCACGGCTGATAAAACCGGCATCATGCAGGTTTTTCAGATTGAGCAGCACCTCTTGCCCCGGCAACATCGCCACCAGCATGGCCGAGCTGCGCTGCCCATCAATCATGAACAATAGCTGCCGTTCTTTTTGGCTGATTTTCCCGCTGCGCGTTTGTAGTTCTTGTTGTCCGGCAGGGGTTTTGCTGTAGACCAGTGATTCCATCGCTTTCGCCTCGCAAACTCCGTCTTTTTATATAAGCAAACTGTGATGTAGCTCGCAATATTTGACTACGAGTCTGGCGAAAAACCTACACTCTGTCCCTACCGCTTATCAGCTCCCCGCGGTTGCTGCGGATGTCGTTCCTGTTGAATGCGATATGCCTATGGGGTATTGGCTCGAAGCGATTATTAGCTAAGCTGGGCGGGGTTATACCTGCCGGGGTATTGGGCTGGATTAGCTTGGCTGATTTGTCGGCATTTCGCGACGGCTGGCCCAGACATGCACGGCCAGCCCGAGCATGATGCAGGCGGTGCCGATCAGCTCATGGCTTTGCAGGATTTCTGCATTCAAGGCATGCCCCAACCACAGCGAGCTGGCTGGCGTAATCAGCGCGATGAGCGCAACACTCATTGGCCGACACTCGCGGATAAGCCAGTAATACAGACTAAAACCCAGCACCGAGCCCACTGCGGCGAGGTAAATCAAGGCCACGGCGGTTCGCCAGGGCCAATGGCTGACCCATGGCGCTCCTGCTAAACACCAAAACAGCAGCGTGGCCAGTGCCGCAATTTGCAGCGCGCCAGCGTTCACCAACCAAGGTGAGAGCCCGCTGGCAAAGCGTTTGAGCAACACGGCCGCGCCCGATTGCAAGGCCATTGCCACACAGAGCGCCAGTAAGCGCCAGCCGCCATCGGCCTGCCAATGCAGCTGGCGGGCAAAAATAATCAACAGGCCCGCCAGGCCCAGCGCAATCGCCAGCCATTCGCGGCGATCAAGCTGGCTGCCCAGCCAGCGGCTGGCGAAAATCGCGGTCGCCAGCGGCGATAAACCAAAAATAATCGCGATCAGCCCTGAAGAAACGGCCTGCGCGGCCCAGAAAGAGCAACACATCGAGCAGGCCGTGGCCAGCCCCGCGATCCAATAGGCTCGCCGGTATGGTGCTGCCAGTGGCAGACTTTGGCGGCGCCATGCCAGCCAGCCCAGCATCAACACCGCCGCCAGCACAAAACGGCTGGCCAGCGCCAGCGTAAACGGCAGCCCTTGTACGCCCCATTTGATGCCTAAGGCTGTGGTGGACCAAACCGCAATTAAAAATAGGTAAGCTGCATTGACGCTTGGCTTCACTTCTTGCGCACAACCCGTTTAATTTCGATCAACGGGTCTGCTTTGGGGGGAAGGTCGCTCAGTTGCAACAGCAGTTTGAGCTGGCGGTTTTGCCAGCTAAATAGATCGGCATGCAGATAGCCGCCGCTGCCAGCGCTGCGCGTTACCACTACCACTTCGCCGGTACCATCGCCATCGGCATCGGTGTTGAGCAGGCGTTCCACCTGACCATCGCGGGCGATGATAAGGCCGGCCTGGTAATCATCAAGCGGGAAATCCGGGTTTTGCCCGCCGTACAGGCGAATACTGTAGCTACCCATGCTGCGCGGCTCGTGCTCACCTTCGGCGACGACCACCGTGCTGTGGTTATCCGGCATCCGTAGTTGTTCTACAAAGCGGTAATCGCCAGCGTGGCTGAAGGCACTGAAAAGCAGGGCACACACTGCAGTGATAGACAAAGCTTTCATCGCGAATCTCAACGAGGTTGACCAATAAAGAGGGAGTCGCCACCACTCTGAATGCTAACAGCACCTTGGGTGGTGAGGATGAGGGTAATCAGCATCGCTAGCGTGAGCGCCGTTTCGGTGGCGGGGCCGATCCCCGGCCCCGGCGCTGGGGGTGGTGGCAGTAGCCGGCGTGCCAGCTGGCCAATCGGCTCTTGATAAGCGCTAGGGCCCTCTACGCAATTGAGGCGCAGTTGATCGGCTTCTTGGCTGGTTTCGAGTTCCGCTTGGCTTAGCGTGGCGCTGTCTTGCGTGATGCGCTGCTGCAGGGCTAGCAAGGCGCTGCGGCAGGCCGGGCTTAGCTCAGGATTCGCGCAGGCGGGCTGGCTGATGAGCAGTGCGGCGCAGACGAGACCGAGGTAGCGCATCATGGCAGCAAGCCCCAGAGCATTTTGCTGGCCAAGATAATCAGCAGCGCGGCAAAGATTTTTTTTAGCACCGGTACAGGCAAACGATGAGCCGCCGCCGCCCCGAGCCTGGCCATCGGGAAGCTCGCCAATACAATGCCAAGCAGGGCGGGTATATAGATGAAGCCCAGACTATAGCTAGGTAAGCCGGCTATACCCCAGCCACTGACGATGTAGCCGATGGCGCCAGCTACCGCGATGGGCACGCCGATGGCCGATGAAGTGGCGATGGCGGTTTTAACCGGCACATTGCAGGCATTCATAAACGGCACCGACAGCGACCCCCCGCCAATCCCCACCCAGCTGGAAAGCACTCCGATTAAGCCGCCCATCCCCAGCAAGCCCGCTTGGCCGGGCAGCTGGCGGCTGGGCTTGGTTTGCCAATTCAGCAGCATTTGCGCGGCCACAAAGTAGGCAAACGCCACAAAGATCCATTGCAATGCGCGGGTGGAAATAAGCCCGGCAATCTGTGCACCAGCAAAGGTGCCCAGCAAAATGCCCGGGGTGATGCGCCGCACCACATCCCAGCGCACCGCGCCTTTGGCGTGATGAGCACGCACGCTGGCGATGCCGGTAAACACAATGGTGGCCAAGCTGGTGCCCAGCGCCAGATGCTGCTGATGTGCCGGCAAGACGCCCACGAGCTTAAATACCGCCAGCAAAGCCGGCACAATCACCAAACCGCCGCCAACGCCCAACAGGCCGGCCAGAAAGCCGGCCAGCAAACCCACGCTGAGGCAGGCCAGAATAATCACGGTCATGCTAATAATTCCTGCACATAGGCCCACTCGGCCGCGGTGACCGGGGTGATGGACAGACGCGAGCCTTTTTGCAGCACCACCATCTCGGCCAGCGGCGGGTGCTGACGCATTTCGCTTAAAGTTAATAAGCGGGTTTTGCGGACAAAGGCCACGTCCACCTGCTGCCAGCGCGGCTGCGCCGGGGTGGATTTGGGGTCGTAGTATTTTGACTGCGGGTCAAACTGGGTCGGGTCGGGGTAGGGCGCGCTGCACACACGGGCAAAACCGGCGATGCCAGGCTCGGCGCAGGAAGAATGATAAAACAAGACACCATCACCAATCTGCTGGGTATCTCGCATAAAGTTACGTGCCTGATAGTTCCGCACGCCATACCACCCCACCGTATGTCGGGCGGCGAGATCATCGATGGAGACATCATCAGGTTCGGATTTCATGAGCCAATAGCGCATGGCTAGCTCCAATGTGGCCGCGGCAGCTGCTGAGTAAGGGCTTGGGCCAGATAAAGCTTCAATCTGCCCAGCCTGACCGGTAATGTCAAGTTGCCGCGGGCGGTATAATGCCGGCTTTCGCCTGCTGGAGCGCCAGATGCCGCAAGATATTGCCCAACAACTGCCCTGGATTGCCCGTATGCGGCGTAGCCATCAGCACTTACTGGGGCGTCCGCTGGTGGATCCGGCCTTGAGCGATGCCGAAGCCGCAGCCGTATTGCAGCAGGCGCCATTTTGCCTGCTGGCCCACGATGGCACAGCCGACCCGTGCTTTGTGTATGCCAATCAAACCGCGCTGGATTGCTTTGAATATACGGCCGCTGAGCTGATCGGGTTGCCTTCGCGCCTTTCGGCAGAAGCGCCCAATCGCGAAGAGCGCGCCGCTTTACTCGCCAGCGTGGCGCAACAGGGCTATGCCAGTGGCTACCGGGGTCTGCGGATTGCCCGCTCAGGGCGGCGCTTTTGGATTAAAGATGTCACCGTGTGGAATTTGCTGGATGAGCAAGGCCAGCCCTGCGGGCAGGCGGCGGTATATGCCACGTGGGAAGACGCGGTTTAACGCTGCAGCTTGGCCTGCGCCAGCAGCCGCGTGAGCTCGCCCGTTTGCCGCATGCGCTGCAGACCTCGGTCAAACTGCTTGACCAACCAATCGCCCTGCGGAATTTTCTTGCTGATCAGCAAATGCAGGTTTTCGCTGTGCACCGGGTTGGGGTCATACAGCAGGCTAAAGCGCGCCTGCGGTGGCAAGGTGGTGCCAATCAGATAATCACAGACCACTTCTTCGCAAGGAAAGGCGGCAATGCGTCCGGCATACAGCTTGGCCAAGCTTTGCGCATCATTATTGGCCTGATCCACCTGAAACCATTGCTGCTGTTGCAGGCTGCGCCAGCGTGGCCCGTAGAAATAACCATTGCTCATGCCCACTCGGCTATGACGCAATGACTCGGGATCGCGCCAGCTCACCGGCTGTTGGCGATGGTAAAACAGCACCGTTTGGCTGCGATAGACGGGTAGGCTGTAGTAAAAATCGGTGCGGCGCTCGGGGGTGCTGGTCCAGAGCAGCGTGCCATGAAAGCGCCCGCCCCGGGTTTCTTCCAGCGCTCGTCGCCAAGGCATGAATTCGTAATTCACGGTAATGCCCTGCAAGGCAAAGGCGCGACTGACAATTTGGCTACCATAGCCGTAACCGGGGAGTTTTTCCCCTAGGATCGGCGGCCATTCCCCATTGGCGAGGGTGATCTCGATCGCCAGCGCGGCCGGGCTTGCCAACAGTAAGGCCAGATAAATTGAAAGTTTTGCATAAGCCAATTTCATCTGGGCACTGTATTAGCTGTCGCTAATGGCGTCAATCGGGAGTGGCCTTGTCAAGCCATTGAATGCTTTAGCTTGTGATCGGTAACACCCATTAGTAAAAACCCCGCTGGACGCGGGGTTTTTAATGGCGTTATTGCGCTGGCTTAGGGCCAGACGTTTTGGCCAAATTTGTATTTCGCCAGCAAGGTGCTGGGGCGACAAATATCGCCATTGCACAGCCAAACGCTCACATAGTTGCCCGCCGCTTGGCTTGGGGCAATGGTGGCGTAGCCTTGCAGCACACCGCCAGCCGAGCTGTTGAATTGGGCTACGACGGTGCCGGCCGCGACGCTGCAGCTACCATCGGCGTTGCGGGGAATTACAGGTGGTGCAGGCGGCATGGGGGCGGGCACATACATCATTTGGGGCCCGCTCTGGCTGGCTACGACTTTGCCATCCACACGTACTTCCCAGCGCTCGATGCTGGGTGGCACCATTTCGGGGGGGCGCTGATTGCGGGTCTCCAGCTGCGCGGTGCAGCTGGCCGTGGCGATGTAGGCAAAGCTGATCGGGTAAATATACGAGCCGGCGTTTACACTCACCCGCAGTGATTGATCTGCCTGCTGCTCGATGCGGCTGCTAAATTGTGGCGGGCGCTGGCGCAGGGTGGGCGCGGCCCCTTTATCTTCCCAAGGGCTGCCAGCTTGGTCGGGTGGATTGTTTTGGGTCCACCAGCGGGCCTGATACAGCCGGCCATTAAACACTGCCTGCTCGCCGCCCTGATAGGCTTTGCTGGCGCTCCACAATTGCGGGCCAGATTGCGCGGCTTGTATTTCCCATGCACCCCAGGCTTGGCCGGGTTTCTCGTTTTGCGTCCACCATTTGGCCTTGTAGATTGCACCATCCAGGCTCACCAGATCGCCAGTGTTGTAAACCTTGCCCGCATCCCAGGTCGGGGCGGTGGGATTACTATTGCCATACACTCGGTCAGTTTCACCATCGGTCAGCGATGGGGGCTGGCCGATCTGGCCGTAGCGCTCCACTTGCGCGGGGCAGCTGCCATTGGTAATCGGAGGCTTATATGGGTAATTAGGGTCTTTATCCGGGTAGGTGACTGGTAGGCGCCCATCGAGTCCGGCCGGCAGGGCCGGTGCGGCCACAGGGGGTGGTGGTGTACAGGCCCAGCTGGCAGAGGCCAGCATGGCTGCGCTGAGATTCAGCACGAGTGCTGCAGTTTTCATGGTCTATCCATCCTTGTATGTTATTGATTTGCCAGCATTGCTTGCTGGTCTGGCGCGTGGGCGCCGTGATCAATATCCGCAATCGGATGGGTAAAGGCAAGATTGGTTTGCGGCGCTGTGATCTGGAAAACACAGCGCACTGGCTGGCAGAAAACTAAGGGGCGTGGCGCCGGGCGGCGAGGTCTTGCAGGATTTGCCAGGCTTGCTGCGCGTTTTGTTCGGTAAGGCTGTGCAGCTCACTGGCTTTATGGGTGATCTCATCAATCAGGGCCGCGTTTTCTGCCGCTTTGGCCACTTGTAGATTCAGATTATCAATATCACCCGATACCCCGGCCAGCAGATCACTCAGCCGTTTTTTCTGCGCTTCCATTTCCGCCATTTTGGCGTCGAATTTACTCTGCCGCTGCCGATCGACCAAAAACGGAATCAGCAAACCAAACACCCCCAGAAATAAACCAATCGCGCCAGTGAGTACCGACAAATGCGATTCCCACCAATCGATGGATTTGCGGCTGGTTTCAAACCAGTTTTTCTGGTTTTCCAGTTCGGCCAGCTGGTGTTGCTTGAGGGTCTCAACTTGCAGGTTGGTGAGCTGTACATCGTGCTTGATGCGCTCCAGTTCCAGTTGCTGCTCGGCAGTAAATGGCTCGGCCGCCACGCTCGGCAGCGCGAGCATGCAGTTCATTGTGAGCAGCAAGGTAGCAAAGAGAGTGCGCATGGGGTTGGTGCAATGCAAAAAGAAGAGCCGCCAGTCTAAACCAGCGCTGGCGGCCATGCCAAATGCATTAAGGGCGGTGTTAGTCCTGCAGCCATTTCGCGGCATCGAGCGCGTAATAGGTCAGGATGGCGTCGGCGCCGGCGCGTTTGAACGCGAGCAGGCTTTCCATGACCACCGCTTTTTCATCCAGCCAGCCATTTTGCGCGGCGGCTTTCAGCATCGCGTATTCGCCGGATACTTGATACACGAACGTCGGGGCGGCGAATTCGTCTTTGACGCGGCGCACGATATCCAGATAAGGCATGCCCGGTTTCACCATCACCATATCGGCGCCTTCGGCTAGATCAAGGCTGACTTCGTGCAGCGCTTCGTTGCTATTGGCCGGGTCCATTTGATAGGTGTATTTATTGCCCTTACCCAGATTACCGGCCGAGCCGACCGCGTCGCGGAATGGGCCGTAAAAGGCGCTGGCGTATTTGGCCGAGTAGGCGAGGATGCGGGTGTGAATGTGGTTGTCGCGATCAAGCGCGGCGCGAATGGCGCCCACGCGGCCGTCCATCATATCGGATGGGGCGACAATATCGGCGCCGGCGGCAGCGTGGCTGGCGGCTTGTTTGACCAGCGCGGCGATGGTTTCGTCGTTCAGCACATAGCCATGTTCATCAATAATGCCGTCTTGCCCATGCGTGGTGTACGGGTCGAGCGCCACATCGGTGATAATGCCCAGCTCGGGAAAGCGCATTTTCAATGCTTCCACCGTGCGCGGTACCAAGCCACGCTGATTCCACGCTTCGCGTGCGTCCAATGTTTTCAGTTGTGGCTCGATCACCGGAAACAAAGCCAGCGCGGGGATGCCCAGCTTGACCGCCTCTGCCGCCACATCCAGCAGTCGATCGATACTCATGCGCTGTACGCCCGGCATGGAAGGAATATCTTCGACGCGATCACGACCATCCAAGACAAAAACGGGCAGGATCAGGTCGCTGGCAGTGAGGGCGTTTTCACGCATCAGGCGGCGAGAAAAATCATCCCGGCGCATCCGGCGCAGGCGAGTGGTAGGGAAGGGGCGGTTGGTATGCATGGATCTATCCCGGGCTGGTGGGCCGCGCTTGTGGTGCGAGCCCGCATAAAATAAGGTGATGGGCGTAATTTTAGCCCGTTTGCGCTGGCTGCGGGCTGAAAAAAACCGGCGGCCAGATTGATTGCTGGCGCGCCGGGCGTGGAGTTGCACTTGCCGCTCTACGCGGCCAAGGCAAGGCTAGAGCGTATGCTCAGGGGTAGTATTGATCAGATGGGCTTGCTGGCTCTGGCTTAGCGACAGATACCGCTCATATTGCTTGAGCACATCGGCAATGATTTCTTCTTCGCGCAGGTATTCGATGGTGTAGCCACGACGACCGTCGGCAAAGAAGGTGACCGGTTCATAGGTAAGCTGTCGCTCGCTGGCCGGCAGGCCCGCATCACGCAGCGCAAAGCTGGCCATCGGCCGCGCCACTGCATGCACACCGTACACAAAATTGCGCAGATTAGCCTGCGGCACCACCAGCGACAGGCCGCCATCGTCGTGCTCTTCTAGCCGGCTGGTATAGCCTTGCGCCTGCATTTCCAATGCCACGGCCGTCAGCGCTGGGCGCACACGGCTGTGGATAAAACTGGCCACATCTTCGGCCGTGGGCTGCTGCAGAATCTGCGTCAGGCGCTGTTTCCAGTGCTGGCCATTCCAGAAGCTACTGGCTGGGGTAAATTTCTGCTGCGAATGTCGGCGATCGGCCACCAAACCGCGCCAGAGCGAAAAGGCCAGCAGCAGCATGATCAGCGCAAACGGCAGCGCGGCAATCAGCGTCATGGTCATCAAGGCTTTTTGCCCGCCGGCGCTCAGCAGCGTGGCTGCTGTCAGCCCCAGCAGGGCGGCCCAGAACAAACGCTGCCAGATTGGTGAGCGCTCGGGGTCTTTGGACGACAGCGTATCCAGCATCAGTGCGCCCGAATCTGCCGAGGTGACAAAAAACACCAAGATCAGCAGCATGGCGATGACCGCCGCCACGCTCGAGAGTGGCAGATAATCAAAGAACTGGAACAGTAGCGCATCCACATTGCCCGCCGTGGCGCTCAGCGCCCCTTGGGCAGTGTGCATATCAAACCAGATCACCGAATTCCCAAACACCGTCATCCACAGGAAAGTGAACAGACTCGGGATAATCAGTACGCCAGTAATGAATTCGCGGATGGTGCGGCCACGCGAAATGCGGGCAATAAACAGCCCGACAAACGGTGACCAGGAAATCCACCACGCCCAGTACAGGATGGTCCAACCACTGAGCCAGCCCTCACTATGCGGTGGGGTGTAGGTGAAACTACGGAAGGTAAGCTGGGGCAGTTGGCTGAAATAGTTGCCCAAATTATCGCTAAAGGCGCCGAGCAAGAACACGGTCGGGCCAGTAAACAGCACAAACAGCAGTAACAACACGGCCAAGAGCAAATTGAGCTCGGAGAGGCGGCGCACGCCTTTGCCAATACCGGTGGCCGCGGAGATCCCCGCCAGCACGATCACCGCGGCAATTAGGGACAATTGGACGGCGAGGCCACTGGTATCCCAGCCCGTTAGGCGATGCAGACCGGCGGCCAGCTGTACCGAGCCAAGGCCGACTGAGGGGGCCAGGCCAAACAGGGTACAACACAGCGCGAAAATATCGACGGTATGCCCCAGTGGGCCGTGAATGCGCTCGCGCAAGATCGGGTACAGCCCCGAGCGCAGCGAGAGCGGCAAGTTATAGCGAAAGCCAAAATAGGCCAATACCAGCCCTACTAGACCGTAAATCGCCCAGGCATGAAAACCCCAGTGTAAAAAGGTGCTGCTCATGGCTTCGCTGGCAGCGCCAAGGGTTTGTGGCTCGGCCAATGGGGGATTGACGTAGTGTTGCAGTGGCTCGCCCACGCCGTAATACATCAGCCCGATCCCCATGCCGGCGGCAAACAGCATCGCCAGCCAGCTACCAAGGCTAAACTCGGGCTCGGCATCATCGGCGCCGAGACGGATTTTGCCGTAATCACTGATCGCCAGGCCCAGCAGGAAGATAAAAAAGCCGGAGACGGCCAGTGTATAAAACCAGGAAAAATGCGCGGTAATCCAGCTTTGGGCGGCCACGAGCTGTTGCTCAACGGCTTGGGGGGCCAGCGTGGTCAGGGCAATAAGGCCCACAATCAAAATCAGGCTGGGATACAAAACCGGCAATCGGAAAGTATGCCGGGATAAGGCAGGTGGTGACATGGTGCGCTCCGGTTGGGCGCGCAAGTGCGGCGGCTAGCCGGCAGAATATTGCGCGCGGTGAACAGGGCGGCCAGCGTCGGGCTGGCCACGTCGAGCTTTACTTTACTCGCCCGGCATAGCGCAGCGCGCCGAACAATGTCACAAGCGTAAATACTGCACAAAAACCCCGGTATTAGTGGGCGCTGTAGCGGGCGAGCCCCAGTTCGCGGCTATCGATCTCGGTTTTTTGCTGATTGATGAGGTCGGTGAGTACCTTGGCTGAGCCGCAAGCCATGGTCCAGCCCAGCGTGCCGTGGCCGGTGTTGGTGTAGAGATTGTCAATCGGAGTTGGGCCAATAATCGGCGTGCCATCGGGTGTCATGGGGCGCAGGCCGGTCCAGGCGCTGGCCTGATTCAAATCTCCCGCTTGTGGAAAGAGCGAATGGGCCACCATTTTCAGCGTGTTGATCCGCCCGGGCTGAATCGTCTTATCAAAGCCCGCCAACTCGGCCATACCGCCCACGCGCAAACGCTGATCAAAGCGGGTGAGGGCGATTTTGTAGCTTTCATCCATGACGGTAGAGCGCGGCGCCTGTTCGGGGTTTTGTAGTGGCACAGTGATTGAATAGCCTTTCACCGGATACACAGGCAAATCCAGACCCACCAATTGGCCCAGCGCGCGGGCCTGGCAGCCTGCCGCCAGCACCACCGCATCACAGGCCACGGTTTCACCTAGCAGCTGTACCCCGCTAATGCGTGCGCCCTGGCGGCGAAAACCGTGCACTTCCACGGCATAGCGAAAGCGCACCCCGGCGAGGGTGGCCAGCTCGGCTAGGCGCGTGGTAAAGAGTTGGCAGTCGCCGGTTTCATCATTTGGTAGCCGCAAGGCGCCGCTCAGGCGCCCAGCCAGATGGGCCAGTGCGGGCTCTACTTCGACAATGCCGGCCGGATCAAGCAGCTGATGCGCTACGCCCATTTGCGCCAGTAATTCGGCATCGCGACGGCCATTGTCCAGCTGTTTGGGCTGGCGGAAGATCTGCAATGTGCCCAGTGTGCGTTGCTCGTAGTCGATCCCGGTTTGCGCGCGCAGCAGCTTGAGCTGATCGCGGCTGTATTCGGCCAGCGGCACCATGCGGTTTTTATTGCGGGCATATGCGTCAACGGTGCAGTTGCTCAGCATGCGCGCCAGCCATTGCCACTGAAACGGATCAGCTTGTGGCCGAATGCGCAGGGGCCCGTGGCTTTGCAGTAGCCATTTCATCGCCTTGAGCGGAATCCCTGGCGCCGCCCATGGCGCGGCATAGCCCGGGGAAATCTGCCCCGCGTTGGCAAAGCTGGTTTCCTGCGCTGGCGCTGGCAAGCGCTCTAACACCGTGACCTGATGGCCGGCCTGCTGCAAATAATAGGCGCTGGTCACGCCGACCACGCCGGCGCCGATCACAACAATCTGCATGATTTCATCTTCCTGTGGCGCTCATGCGCACTAATGAGATCAGCATAGTGATTTGCTCGGCAGGCGACGATGCGGATTATCCTTTATGTGGGGTATATGATTAAAGGCTAATAAAATTAAGCCTTGTAGGGTGATACATCAATGGGTATATCTGGTCGTTTCGGTGTGGCTGATGCAAGTGGCATTTAAATCCGGTCAGGCAGCTTGACCGATTGGCGCGCAGCGCCGTTTCAAACAGCAAATGCTGATTAAGAAAGGGAAAATGCACTATACAATGAAGCCAAAACACCGCTTTTTCTGCGACTAAAAATAATGAGGAGTTTCCTTATGCTGCGCACATTCGGCCGCTTGATCACCTTTGCTTTGCTGGCACTGGCCAGCCTCAGTTTTGCCAACGAAACCAATACCACGCGTACCATTTTGACGATCAAAGGCAAAGTCACCACGCCCCAGGCCCTATCCCTGGCTGATCTGGATAAACTGCCCCAATACAAAATGACCGTCCCCACGCCGTGGTATCCCGAGCCGCAAACCTTTGAAGGCCCCTTGCTGCGTGATGTGTTAAAGCTGGCTGGCGTGAGCAGCGGGGCGCTACGGCTGTCGGCGCTGAACGATTACACAATTGAAATACCCGCCAGCGATGCCTTTACGTATGATGTGATCGTGGCCAGCCGCTTGGGCGGTAAAACCATGTCGATACGCGAAAAAGGGCCGTTGTTCATCATGTACCCGTTTGATCAGCACGCTGATCTGCGCAAGACCGACTATTACCGGCGCTGCGCCTGGCAGCTGAAACTGATTACCGTTCAATAAAGCATGAGTCGACGTTTTCCTGTGATTTTGTTGGCCATTAGTCTGGTGCTGATGGTCAACTTCAGTTTGATCATTCATTTCGAGCAGAAACAAAAGGCCGAGCTGGTCGATTTCGACCAGCAAGGGGTGGGCAATCAGCTGTGGCAGATTTTCCAGACCCGCGCCGAATTGCAGCGCTTGCGCGAGTCAATCCGCCTGCGCGACGCCGATGATTTTGCCTTGCGCTTTGATATCGTTTACGGCCGGGTGCATAGCCTGGAATACGATGTCATCTTGCGCCAATTCACCGATCCGGTACTGAGCCAGCAAGATTTTCCCGCTGTGAAACGCTTTGTGCTGGATGCCGACCGGATCTTGCAGCAAGGGCCGCTGGGGCCTGCGCAGTGGCAGCAACTGAATCAGCTGATGGAAGAGCTGCAGGCGCCGATTGAAGATATGGCCCAGCGGGTGCGCAGCGAAGACATCAAGCGCAATGAGCTCAAACAAAAACGCCTTGCCAACCTCGGCACTTGGCGCACTGGTTTGGCTTTGTTGCAGGTCGTGCTCTTGCTGGCCTTTGCGGGGCTGGCCCTGACCGCGCTGTGGCGCAGTGAAAAGCAGCGCCTGAGCTTGCTGGATTTGAATAATTCGCTCGATGAAGCCCGCGCCAATGCGGTGGCGGCCAATGAAACCAAAAGTCGCTTTTTGGCGCATATCAGCCACGAAATCCGTACCCCGCTCACGTCGATCTTGGGCTACACCGAGCGCTTGCGGCAAAACTCGCAGCTCACTGAGCAGCAACGCTTGCAGCTCAGTCATGTAGCGCATTCGGGCCAGCATTTGCTCAGCCTGCTCAATCATGTGCTGGATTTATCCAAATCCGAAAGCGGCAAGCTAGAGCTGATTATCGAGCCGCTGGCGCTAAGCCAGCTGCGGCAGGAGCTGGTGGGGATGTTTGCGCTGATGGCGCAGGAAAAAGGGCTGCGCTTTACGCTGGATTTCGCCGCCGATTTACCGCCGGTCTTGCTGCTGGATGGTGGCAAATTGCGGCAGATTTTGATTAATTTGATCGGCAATAGTATGAAATTCACCGAGCGGGGCGAGGTGATTTTGCAAGTGCGCGGGTGGGCCGAGAAATCGGCCTATGTCTTGCAGCTGAGTGTACGAGATACTGGCTGCGGGATTGCCGAGCATGAGCTGCAGCATCTGTTTCATCCCTTTGAACAAACCGAAAGTGGCAAACAGCTGGGTGGGACGGGCTTGGGCCTCGCGCTCAGCCGTGATTATGCACGTCTGATGGGCGGCGACATCAGCGCCGCCAGTACGCTTGGGCAAGGCAGTGAATTTGTGCTGACACTACAAGCGCAGCTCGCCCCAGCCACCGTGCCGGTCAGTGCGGCGCCGGCGCCGCTGCGGCCACTGGCGCAAGGCCGACGGGTAATGGTGGTGGAAGATCAAAAGGTAAATCGCGAACTGTTGTGCGAAATACTGGAAGAGGCCGGCGCACAAACCCTGCCGATGGCCAATGGGCTGGAGGCGCTCGACGCGCTCAGCCGTGGCGAGGTGGTGGATTTGGTGCTGATGGATTACCAGATGCCGGGCCCCGATGGGCTGGAAGTCACTAGCCGTATGGCGGCGCTGGGCTATCGGCAGCCGGTGTATCTGATTAGCGCTTCGCCTGAGCATGAATTACGCCAGCATCCGGCCTTTGCCCTGTTGGCCGGTTTTCTGAGCAAACCCTATCAGGGGCAGGAAATCCTTGATTTGCTGGGGCTGAGTGCGCCGGTGTTGTTACCGGCTTCGCCGCAGGTTGATTCGGCGCTGCTTACGCAGGCCGCAGCCGAGCAGCGGCTGGGATTTAGTCGCGAGCGCTACTTGGGCCTGGCGGAAAAAGGATTCGCCCGCCTGCAAGATCTGGAGCAGGATTTCGTGCGCGCACTGCAGGGCGGCGAGATCGACGCAGCCCAACGGCATGCGCACAGCGCCAAAGGCATTGCAGCTCAGCTTGGTGCCGAGCAATTGGCACAGCAATGGGCGCTGCTGGAGCACAATCCGCAGCTACAGGCACCCACCTTGGCGGAGCTTGCCCAATTACGTAACCGCACCTGGGCTGAATTAAGTCGGGAATGATGCAAGCGTAAAAAAACCGGGGCGTGCCCCGGTTTTTTATGGTGGCTGACTCGCGCTTAGGCCAGTTCAGGCATGCTGTAGCCATCGATCTTGGCGGCGCTGACCAGCTTGGCCAAATAGTCGTGCATCACTTTGCGGCCGGCCATATCGGTCAGGAAGGCCTGCAGGCGCTCTTTCACTTCTTCGAAAGTGACCTTGTCGCCATCGCTACGCTCGTTCACCTGAATGATGTGGTAACCGAACTGGGTTTCCACCAGATGCGGGGTGATTTGACCTGCATCGGTGCTAAATACGGCTTGTTCGAATTCAGGCACCATTTGGCCACGGCCAAACTGGCCAAGGCTACCGCCTTGCTGGCCTGATGGGCAGGTTGAATGCTCTTTGGCCAGGGTTGCGAAACGTTCTGGGTTGGCTTGCACTTCCGCCAAAACGCCTTCAGCTTTTGATTTCGCCAGGCTAGCTGCCAGGCCTTCGCCCAGCGGGAACAGGATGTGGCTAGCTACGGCCGATTCACCACGGGTAAAGCTTTGTGGGTTGGCATCGTAAAAAGCTTGGCAAGCTGCTTCGTCTGCTTCAGGCACTTGCAGTTCACGATCCAGCAAAGCGCCGATGGTTTCTTCTGGAGTTGCGCCGCTGATGCCGGCTGCAGTGGCTTGCTGCAACAGCAATTCGCGCAGGATCAGCTCCTGAATTGCCGCATCACGTGCGCTGGGCGCGCCTTCGTGGTTGGCTTGTTCGCTGGCGATGAGTGCTTCGTCGATTTCAACGCCGTTTACCGTAATGGCCATGAGATGAATCCTGTAAAAAAATGAAGCGTCGCAAGCCCGCGACGCTAAAAGGGTTATACCGAGTATGGGGGCGATTGTAGCAAGATCAACCGTAGCCGACTTGCAAATCATCAAACCAGTCGATAAAGCGTTGTACGTCTTCCCCGCGATAAATGGCGCCATGCTGCGGGCACATCAGCTCGATCTCGAGCTGGCGCACGCGCTCGATCCAGCGTTTTTTGGCGGTATTGGAGCCCATCCAGCGTTTGTGAAAACCTTCGGCAAAGCGGATATGCCGGTCAAAATCTTCGACGAATAAATTGCAGTCGGCATCCGGTAGCAGCGCCGCGCCCACGTCGCCAGTAAACAGCAGTTTGCAGGCTGGATCATAAACATGAAAATTGCCAGATGAATGCAGATAGTGGGCCGGTATCAGCTGTAATTCCCGCTCGCCGAGCGTGAGATTTACGCCCGCATCGGGAATGGCCACCAGCGTATCGGCTCCACAGCCAAAGTGCGGAATAAACCCGGCCCATAAGCCGGAAACGTGGCAGCGAATGTCGGGGTTAAAGTCATGCCAGAGCCCAAGCGATGAAATCACATCCGGGTCTTGATGGGATGAAAACACCCGCCGTACGCTGCGCGGATCAATCACTTCCGACAATGCAGCAAACACGGCGGGAAACACCTCCGCCCCGCCCGGATCGCACAGCAGGCTATCTTCCCCGGTGGTGACCACATATTCATTGGTATCGATCAGAAAATCGGCCCGCGCAGGGTCGCGGGCTATGGCGTACCAGCGATGCTGCTCGCAGCTGGCGATGAGTTGGGCTTTTTTCATGCGTGCAGGTCCAGATCACGGGTGATGTGTTGCAGCGTGGTGAGGCGGCCGAGTACGGCCTCGATTTGCCGAGCGAAACTCTCGGCTAGCTCAGCCAATACGCTACGCAGCTGACCGCTATAGGCCGATTCGATACGCGCAGCGCGGGCAAGCACCAGGCCAAAAGTGCAGCTGCGGTTGGCTTCGGCGAGGCATTCTTGAAACTGGTTGGCGTGTACGCTGAGCTGTTGGCGGGCCTGTGCTCGCTGCATGGCGGGGCTGAGCAGGGCGTGTAGTGCTTCGCTGTGACTGGCGGCATCGTGCAGCCGTTGCCAGCGACGCTCGGCCTGCAGGCGCGAGGTGGCGCTGGTGAGCAGCTGTTGAGTGAGCTCATTAAGTGCCTGCATGGCGGTTTGCAATTCCAGACTGAGCTGGCGCAGCTCGCTAGACACCACGCCAAAGCCCCGCGCCGAAGTACCGGCTTTTTTGGCCAGCAAGATGGCATTGAGCCCCATTAGATTGATTTCAAAGCAATGGCGGATCACGACTTTGACCTCTTCGTGAATCAGCACCGATTGGCGCAGGCTGCTGACCCCGGCCCGGGCGATGGTCATCGCTACCACCTCTTGTCGATTAGCTGCCTTCTTTATAGCGGCAAAGCCGGCAAACCCCCAGCCATACTGTAAGTCCACCGCCAGCATTGGAGTCGAAGATGAAAAATCTGCTGATCGTGTCGCACCCGCATCTGGCCATGTCACATATTCATCGGCCACTACTGGATGAACTGGCCGAGCTGCCTGATAGCCGTGTGCATCATCTAGAAAGCATGTATCCCGATGGGGAGATTGATTTGCTGGCCGAGCAGGAGGCCTGTGAGCATGCCCAGCGGCTGGTGTGGCAGTTTCCACTCTACTGGCATAGCTGCCCGGCGCTACTCAAGCGCTGGCAGGATGATGTGCTCTGCCCCGGGTGGGCCTATGGCCGCCGGCAGCAGCTGGCCGGGAAAACACTGTGGTTGGTGGTAAGTATGGCCACGGCCAGCCGGCAATACGGCACGCTGGATGCTGCCGCGCTGGCGGCGATTTTACGGCCCTTTCAGCTCACCGCCGAAGGGCTGGGTATGCGCTGGCAGCCCCCATTAATTATGGATATCCAGCCAGATACCCCGCAGGGTGATCAGGCTGGCGCGCAGCTAGCCCAGCTGCAAGGTTTTATTGCCCGTTATCGTGAGGGCCTGACGGCGGCGTGGCTTTAGCGCCGGTGGGCGCCTGTGCTGGGGCAGGGTACCAGTTGGCGGGCGCGATGACTTTTTCTTGTTCCGGGTCCGCAATGTAATGCGGCGACATGATTTGCACCCCATAGGTGTTAAATACATCCTGAATCTTGGCATGCAGATCGCTCATGATCTCCAGCCGGCGGCGCGGCTCATCGACGGCAATGCGCAGGAAATATTCCACGTAGTAATCGGATAGCGCGGTTTGATACACCACCGGCCGCGGATTATTGCGTACCCCCTTGGTTTGCTGGGCCGCCTCAATCAGCATGGCTTCTACCTGCCGCCATGGGGTGTCATAGCCAATGGTGACGCCCACTTGGGTAATTACCCCGCCGCCCGCGGCTAAGCGAGAGAAATTCTTGACGCTTTGCCCCACCAAGACCGAATTTGGAATACTGACTTCCTCGCGCAAATTAGTGTGGATTTTGGTGGCAAAGAGCCCAATGTGGATCACCGTCCCCTCGGTGTCGCCGATTTGCACGTATTCACCTTGCTTGAGTGATTTGGCGTAAATCAGAATCAGCCCGCTGGCAAATTGCCCCACCACGCTGGAAGCCCCCAGCGACACCATCAAGCCCACCATCACCGAGAGCCCTTTAAAGGCTTCGGTATCAGCGCCGGGCAGATAGGGGTAGCACATCGCAATGGCCAGCAGCCAGACCAAAAAGGTCATGATTTTACGGGTGGTGCTGGCGGTTTCGCGGTCAAACCAGCTCAGATTAAGCTCACCGCGCTCGATCCGGCCAAACACAAAGCGCAAAAACCGCGCGGTATAGCGGGCGCAGACAATGATAAAAATCACTACCAGTAAGCCGGGCAAGGCCGATAGCACTCCGCTGGCCACCTTGCCCAGAAACTGCAAAATCGCCTGATTAAGCTGCTCGCTCCATACCCGGGTAAACGGGAACTGGCTAAATACAAACGTCAGCCAAGTGTAGGTGAGGCTCAAACCAATCAGGCTGGTGGTGAGATTGATCAGCCAGCGCAAAATGCGATTCAGCAGTGAAATCTGCACGCCGGTGGTTTGCCGCGCCAGACGCGCCAGCGGGCGGGTGATGTAGCGGCGACCATTTTTCAGCAAGATGACCCGGGCGCGGCTCAGTAGCCACAGCGTACCGGCAAATAGCAGCGTAGCCACCACGGTATACACTGCCGCCCGCAGAAGCTGCTCGGGGTCGCGTAGCTCGCGCTGTTCGCGTAGCAGCTGCTCGAGTTGCTGCTGGGCTTGTGCCGCCACACTATCCAGGGTTTCACCCGCCAGCGTGTCGATGTCTTGCTGCAGAATGAGAAAGACCTGCTCTTTGCCCAAGGCTACGCTGATGCCGGCATCGGGCGTTTGCACCGGGGTTAGGGTAATTTGCTGGGCATTGCTGTGTTCCAGAATGCGGCGGATTCGCAGCTCGGCAGCTTGCGCACGATCTTCGACCGAGTAATTTAAGAGCCCCACCCGAAACTGCACTAAGGTGCGGTTATTAATGGTGACCGCGTGGGGTTCGCTCGCCGGAACGGGCGTGGGCTCGGCGTAGCTAAAGAGGCTGAGACAGCACAAACAGATGAGTAACAATCGGCGCAGAACCAGCATCGAAAACCCTCGGCGGCAGCAAGCTGAAAGCTCGATGATAGCCCAGAATAATCTGAGCCGACTACGTGGCCAGCAGGGCGATCGCTCCTGCGTGGTGCTGGTGCCGCGCGGGCACACTAGTGGGTGGGGGTATTGAGTGCCAGATCTTATTTTTCATGGCTTGGTAGCTTATACCTTGGTAGGTAAGTTGGCCTGGCGCAGAAATGCATGGTTTTTACGTTGTAAAATGGCTGTTTGCCGTGACGATCCGCTGCGCACTGATTGCCGATGTCATGTGAACTCCATATAGTATGGAATCCTAATATTTATTGGCGGCCCGATGTGCCGGGCCCTGCAGGAAACAGGCGATGACTCTGGATGCGGTAGTACTGGCCGGTGGCCCTGCCACGCGAATGGGCGGGCAAGATAAAGGTTTGCTCGAGCTTTCTGGCCGGCCGATGGTGGCTTGGGTGCTGGAAGGCATTCAGAAGCAGACCATTCCGGTCGATCACATTTTGCTATCGGCCAATCGCAATCTGCCCGACTACGCCGGCTTTGGCCACGCGGTATTGCGCGATATGTACCCCCAGGGCGGCCCGTTGGCGGGGATTCATGCCGCACTGTTGGCCTCGCCCGCCGACTGGTTGCTGGTGCTGCCGTGTGATGTGCCCTTCCTGCCGCAAGATCTGATTTTGCAGTTTCGCGCTGCGCTCAATGCCAGTAGCGCTTTGGCCGTGGTGGCGCGGACCGCAGATGGTCAAGTGCATTGGCCTATCTGCATGCTGCATCGCAGCCTGTTGCCCAATTTGGTGGAAGCCCTTTCCACTGGCCAAAGCGCGCTGGATGAATGCCTGAAAGCCGCTGGCGCGGTGATGGTGACTTTTGCCGAAGGCCTGTTTGCCAATTTGGATACCCCAGAAGACCTGAACCAGCTGGCCGGCCGGCTGGCGGGCGCAGAAGCGCTCGCCGTGGGGGGCGGGGCATTGTCGCACTTCACCGCCAGTGGCGATGCGCATATGGTCAATGTGGTCGACAAAAGCGAAACCCGGCGTACCGCTACGGCGCAGGGCGAAATCCGGATGTTGCCGGATACCTTGCGGCTGATCGAGGCGGGCGATCATCAAAAGGGCGATGTGCTTGGCGTAGCGCGTATCGCGGCGATTATGGCTGCGAAAAAAACCAGTGATCTGATTCCGCTGTGCCATCCGCTGCCACTGCATGGTGTGACGGTGGAATTTAGCATTGATCGGGTGAAATCGTTTGTTCGCTGTACGGTGAGCTGCGATACCGTGGGGCGTACCGGGGTGGAGATGGAAGCGCTCACCTCCGTCCAAATTGGCCTGTTAACGATTTACGATATGTGCAAAGCCGTGGATAAAGGCATGGTCATTGGCAATGTGCGCCTGCTGGAAAAGCTGGGCGGCAAATCCGGTGCCTGGCCTGCTAGCGCGGCCGCCCCCAACGCCGGCGGGCTTGAGATCCCGCTTATCTGATTACCACCAGCCCAGCGTGGGCGATTTACTGAGCGCTACCCCCACGATATAGGCATAGGTCAAGATGGCTGCCCCAAAGGCCAGCGCCCGCTGGATTTGGGTTTTGCCGCGTTTTAATGCCACCATGCCCAGCCCGATATACGCCAGTAGCGCAATGATCTTGGCCAAGAGCCAAGGCGAATTACCCGGGCTTTGCCCACTGACAATTGCCAGATACAGCGCGGCGGCAAGCAGGCTGCTATCAATCAGATGGGGCGCGATGCGGTAAATGCGCAGCTGCAGCTGCGGCGATTGGCGCAGCATCAATAATCCGCGCCAGCAAAACAAAGCGCCAGAGAGCGCAGCCAAGAG
The DNA here is from genome assembly GCF_000799095.1 of Chitinibacter sp. ZOR0017. NCBI lineage: Bacteria > Pseudomonadati > Pseudomonadota > Betaproteobacteria > Neisseriales > Chitinibacteraceae > Chitinibacter > Chitinibacter sp. ZOR0017. The sequence continues at coordinate 34,495 of NZ_JTLG01000004.1, forward strand.
CATATGCAGATGGCGCACGGGCAAATAGTATTCCATCGTCTTCCTCGCAAAATTGCATTCTACCAAGCTCGCCGGTAGCTGCGGGTGGTGTGATACATGGCAGGGTATAGTGCCTAGCGTTAGCTTGCTAAGGCTACCCCGGGCAATACCCCTAGCACCTCACCGGCGCGGTTTCTCATCGCGGGTGAAGCCAGTACAATGGAGGATTGCCTCGAAAAAATGCTGGTGCCGTAATGGAAGAACAACACGACTCGCCTACCCCGCTGCGCTTGTCTAAACGCATGGCCGAGCTGGGCCTGTGCTCACGGCGTGAGGCGGATGAATACATCGCTAAAGGCTGGGTGAAAGTCGATGGCGAAGTGGTGAATGTGCTGGGCAGCAAGGTCTTGCCCGAGCAGCACATCGAGCTCGACCCGATCGCGCGGCAGATTCAGGATAATCGCGTCACCATTTTGATTAATAAGCCGGTGGGCTATGTGTCGGGCCAGGCCGAAGATGGCTACGAGCCCGCGGTGGTGCTGGTGCAGCCGGAAAACCATTGGGCTGGTGACACCAGCGGGATTCGATTCTCGCCCGTGCATTTTCAGGGGCTGGCGCCAGCCGGGCGCTTGGATATTGATTCGGTGGGCTTATTGGTACTCACCCAAGACGGCGTGGTGGCCAAAACCCTGATCGGCGAAAATTCGCAGGTGGAAAAAGAATACCTGGTGCGCGTATCAGGCCACCTGAAAGCCGATGGCTTGCGCCTGCTAAACCACGGTTTGTCTCTGGATGGTGAGGCGCTCAAGCCGGCGCGGGTGTGGTGGCAAAACAAAGACCAGCTGCGCTTTATCCTCAAAGAGGGTAAAAAGCGCCAAATCCGCCGGATGTGTGAGCTGGTGGGCCTGCAAGTCGTTGGCCTACAGCGGATCCGGATTGGTAAAGTGGTGCTGGGCGAGCTGCCGCGCGGGCAGTGGCGCTATCTGCGTAACGACGAAACCTTTGCCTGAGCCACGCGATGAGTATGTTGCGGGCTGATGTATTACTGGTGGAGCGGGGCGTGGCCGCCTCGCGCACTCAGGCGCAAACCATGATCGCTGCCGGCCGGGTGGTGGCCGATGGCAAAGCGGTGTCTAAAGCCGCACTTAAACTGCCGGCCGATGCTGAGTTGCAGATTGCCCCTGATGAAGTCGATCGCTATGTCTCGCGCGGCGGGCTCAAACTGGCCGGGGCTTTGGCGGCGGCGCAGCTGGCGGTGACCGATTTCACGGCGCTGGATGTCGGGATTTCCACCGGCGGATTTAGCGATTGCCTGCTGCAAGCGGGCGCGCGCAAAGTGATTGGGGTCGAAGTCGGCCATGATCAGTTGCACCCGCGGCTGCTGGCGGATGCGCGCGTGGTGCAATTTGAAGGCGTGAATGCGCGCCATCTTACGCCAGAGTTGATTGCCCCGGCGCTGGATGCGCCGCTGGATCTGGTGGTGGGTGATGTCTCGTTTATTTCGCTCACGCTGGTGTTACCGGCCTTACGCCGCGTGCTGCCGGTGGGCGGCCGTTTGCTGTTTCTGGTGAAGCCGCAGTTTGAGCTTGGGCCGCAGGCCTTGGGCAAGGGCGGCATTGTGCGCGATCCGGCGCTGTATCCGCTGGTTGAAAGCAAAATCCGTGCGGCGGCTAGCGAATGTGGTTTTCAGGTGCTGGATTATTTCCCCAGCCCGATTACCGGTGGCGATGGCAATCACGAGTTTTTTATCTACGCTCTCGCCGCCTAGTAGGCGCGCCGCTGGCGCAAAAAAAAGGCCCGCACGCGGCGGGCCCTAAACTCTCTGTATGGAATGCGTGTTCAAGCGCTGAATTCCATGACTTCATTCTAAAATTGCCACCCGCCGCCGGCGGTGAACAATTTTGCCTTTTAGCTGTGTAAAACTACCAGAACGTATTGCCCTGCAGGCACTATAGCTACTGACTTGGCGGGCTATACCTGTCGGGGTATTTATTGCGACTTCGTTTACGTGGCGCAATCGCTGGTTGCGGCTGGCCAGCTGAGTTCGCGCCGGGAATAAAATACCCGCTCGCACTGGCTAAAGGGATCCACAAAGCGTAGCTCGCGCGCCAGCAATTGCAGCGGGGCGCTAAAATCATCGCCTTTGTCATCCAGTACCACCGGATACCATGGGTCATTCAAAATCGGGATCTGCAGCGCAGCCAGATGCGCGCGTAGCTGGTGCTTTTTGCCGGTGTGCGGTTCGAGCCGATATTTGGCCCAGGCGCCGCGCTGCTCCAGCAGGCTGATGCGCGTTTCGCTATTGGGCTCGCCCGGTACTTCTGCCATGGTAAAAAAGTCAGCGCTGGCTTCGCTCAGGCGCGAGCGATGTACATAGGGCAGGGTCAGGTCGGGCCGGAATGGCGCAATGGTTTCGTAGGTTTTCTGCACTTGCCGGCTTTCAAAGAGCCGCTGATAGCCGCTGCGGCTGGCGCTATCAAGGCAAAACATCATCACCCCGGCGGTTTCCCGATCGAGTCGATGCACTGGCGCGATGTCATCGCGCCCCAGTAGCTGGCGCAAGCGCACCAGTGCGGTTTCGCGCACAAAGCGCCCGGCCGGGATGGTGGACAAGAAATGCGGCTTGTCGATGACGACAATCCGCTCATCCTGATGCAGAATCTCGAGCGCAAATGGCACCGGCGTTTCCTGCGGCACATCACGGTAATACCAAAGATAGTGGCCGGGCCGATACGGCGCATCGGGCGCAATGGGCTGGCCATTATCGTCGAATATTTCGCCCGCCTGCAGGCGCTGGTCGATGATCGCCGGGTCGAGATAGGGAAAACGATCGCGCAAGAAATCGCGCGCCAGCGTCCAGTGCCCGCCGGGCAGCATTCCTGCGCAACTGGCCGCCAGGCCGTCACGCAGGGGGAGGGGAGAAACAGCTTTTTTCATAGGATGGCTCGACCGGGGCGCGGCTGCACCCACAGGTCTTAATCGGCTTTGGCCGCTGTGCTGGCGCTGCTTGCCGCGTGGGCTTCGCTTGGCAATTCGCGCTTGATCTTGAAGTCGAGCTTGGCATTAAAGAAATCCCGCGCGTCATCCACATCCACCAACAGCGCCCGGACATTCGGCTCTTTAAAGCCATCCAGAGTTTGATAGTAGTAATCAAAGCTCTCTGGGTAGGCGAATGCCGCGCGGCGCATCAAATCGTGAGCCACTGCCTGATTGCCGAGCAAGGCTTCCATCACCGCCTGATCGGTCATCTGGCCGGGGTAGGGGCGAATAGCGTTTTGTTTGCGCAGAATCGCCAGTTTCCAATCGATTTCGCTACGGCTGGCCACGATGTAATTCGACAGCGCGTGCTCGGCGTAATAATCAATCAGCGGGTTCTGGCGCATGCCCTCTAGGCGCTCGATGCGGCTAGCGTTGAGTTTCTCATCGCCGGCTGGATCCATAATCGGGTAGATCTCCAGATAAATCTTGCCACCCAAGAAACACAGCGCAAGCCCGGCGCCACCCCACAGTGCCCAGCCGAAACGAGCGGCCATGGCAGGGATCGGCCAGCGCGGGGCGCTGCTTTGGGCAAATACCAGCATCAAGGCAAACGGGCCGAGGAAGTGGAAATACCACAGCGGATATTCCACCAGGCTATGCAGCAGTGATACCGATAATAGCGCCAAGGCAAACATCACGCCCGGCTCGGCCCAGCGGCGCACCGTACTCCACAGCACGCCGGCTAGGCCCAACACAATAACCCCGGTGCCCAGCAGGCCGGTTTCAGCCATGAGATTCAGCACTGAATTGTGCGCGTGGGTAAACAGCACGCTTTCCGACACAATCGCAAACTCAGGACGCACTTGCAGCGCATTGCTGTGCACCGCATAGCTGCCCCAGCCCGTACCCAGCACCGGGTATTGCTGGAATACCAGCCAGGCTTTTTGCCATTCCACCAGGCGGCGCGAACCATTCGAATCGAGGCGATCCAGACCGGTGGGGACTTCATTCTTGGCTTTAAGCAGCGCTTGCAGTAGCTCATTGACCATTGGCGCGGCAAATTGCATCAGGATAATCAACCCCGCCGCAATACTCAGCGCCCGACCAAATTGGCGCAGGCTATCCTGCCCGCGCCACCACACCAGCAAGCCCAGCGCCAGCCATGCCCCTGCGTACAGCAGCGGCGAACGTGAGCCACAAAAAGCCAGCGAAAGCGCCAGCCACAGGCTGACCAGCCAGAAGACCGGCTTGGGCAGCTCGTCCTTTTGCGTCACCAGATAGGCGGCGCTGGCCAAGCCCCAGGCCAGATAATGGCCATACATATTTTTCTGGCCGATATTGCCGAAGATCAGTCGCGGGCCTTCCTGAATCAGCTGCACAATCTGTGGTACGGCAATGCCAGAGTTGAAAATCGCCCCGGCCAATAAGCCCCAGGCAAACATATTCAACAATGGGGTGACGCCAAACACCGCAATCGCCCGCGCCAACGACCAACCCGCCCCCGCCGCGCCTAGGGCGTATACCAACGGGTAAACTCGCTCGGTTGCGTAGCCATGCGGCAAGAACACCGCTTGCAAGCCAATCACGCCACAGAAGCCCAGCCACATCAGGCTGCTCCACGGTGGGGCGCAGCGTGTGTCACGCTCGGAGGGGACCAGCACACCCGCGAGTGTAATCAGAATGCAGAAAAAGAAGGCCGCCAGCTCGGAAGGGAAGACCGGATTCGGGTCCCAGCGATAGGGGATGCCGCAAGGCACCGCCGCCAGCAGGAAGAGCAGGCTTTGATAAAGACGTAGTTGGAAGGTCATACAGCAGAATCCGTTAGGCTGCTGCTTGTTCGTCCTTCACTGGTTGATACAGCCAAGTGGCAACCAGTAGCCCGGCTTCGTACAGCAACCAGAGCGGAATGGCGAGCAAGCATTGCGACAAGACATCGGGTGGCGTAACTACCGCCGCGATCACAAAGGCGCCGACAATGACATAAGGGCGCACTTCACGCAACTTGGCGACGGTGACAAAACCCATCCGCACCAAGACAATCACCGCGATCGGTACTTCAAAAGTCACGCCAAAAGCCAGAAACATGCCCAGTGCAAAATCGAGGTATTCGCCCGAATCCGGCAACCACTGCATGCTATCTGGGATCACCGAGGCAATAAATTTGAAGACCACGCCAAAGACTAGGAAATAGGCAAAGGCCATGCCGGCGAGAAACAGCAGCGTGGAGGCAATCACCAGCGGCAGAATCAGTTTCTTTTCGTGCACATACAGGCCCGGCGCGATAAAGGCCCAGATCTGATACAAGGTATGCGGCAGTGTGGCGACGAAAGCCACCAGCGCCGCAATCTTGATCTGCACCAGAAACGGTGTGGCAATCCCGGTGGTAATCAGCTTTTGCCCATTGAGTACCGCGGTGAGTGGGCCGACCAGCAGATCATAGAGCTTGGCCGAGAAAGCAAATGCGATCACAAAGCCCACAATAAAGACCAGAATACTGCGCACCAAACGGTTGCGCAGCTCAATCAAATGGCCAATCAGAGGTTGCAGATTGTCGTTCAGGTCATTCATGGTTAACGGCGATCCGCGCCAGTGGGGGTGGGCTCGTTCAGGTCGGCAAATAGGTCAAGCTGGTTGTCCGGGGTGCTGGCGTCTGCTTCCCGAGCACTCGTCTTGCCGGCCGGTGTGAGAGGTTCCGCCGAGCTTGTTGGCGCTGTACTGGCAGCTGTGGCCGTTGCCGCGGCAGCGACCGGGGCTACCGATGTCTCGGCGGTGGCGTGCTGGGCAGGTGCTTGCGCTGGCTGATCTTGCAAGGCCGAGCTGGCGTGTTCTAGCGTTTGCGCTACTTCGCTTTGGGCCGGCTGCATAATCGCGCTGATTTGCTGCTGTTCAGCTTCGATTTCGCGCTGGATTTGCGCTAGTTCACTGGCCTGCATTTCACGCTGCAGGTCGGATTTGACGTTGGTTACAAACCGCTGCAGACGGCCAAACAGCATCCCGGCTGTGCGGGCGACTTTCGGCAGTTTTTCGGGGCCAACTACGACCAGCGTAACGGCCCCGATGACCAGCAATTCACCAAAACTAACATCAAACACGATTATTTCTTATCGTTTTCGCTAACGTCGATCACGCGTTGCGCTTCTGGTTTGGCCGGCTCTTCTTCGCCTTTCATGCCGTCTTTAAAGCCCTTGATGGCCGAACCGAGGTCTTTGCCGACATTGCCAAGCTTTTTGGTGCCAAAAACCAGGATCACGATCGCCAGAACGACCAGCCAATGCCAGATGCTAAATGAACCCATGATAAATCTCTCTAGGGGTATATCAATGCAAGCCTTTTAAAATATGGCCTACAGGTGATTACGGTTGTGGGGTACCCAGAATGTGCAGGTGCAGGTGGAAAACCTCCTGCCCACCAGCCAACCCGGTGTTAATCGCTGTTTTGTACCCGGCACCCAGGCCGTGCTCGCGCGCAATTACTGGCGTTAGCGCCAGCATTTTGCCAAGCAGCGCTTCATCTTCCCGGCTGGTGCTCAGCATGGATTCGATATGGCGCTTGGGAATCAACAAAATATGCACCGGTGCGGCCGGGCGGATATCTTTAAACGCCAAGACCTCATCGTCTTCGTATACTTTGTTGGCGGGGATGTCGCCGCGCACGATTTTGCAGAAAATACAGTCGGTCATGGTTTTACTCAGTCAACACGGGCACGCGAAGCTTTTTCTTCAATACCGGAAATGCCTTCCCGGCGGGCGAGCTCAGCCAGCACATCTTCATGGCTTAAGCCTTCATGCGCCAGCAGCACCATGGTGTGAAACCACAGATCAGCCACTTCACGCACGAGGTGCAGCTTATCGCCATCCTTGGCCGCCATGATGGTTTCTACAGCTTCTTCGCCCACCTTTTTCAGAATGGCTTCTTGTCCCTTGTTGTAGAGTTTGGCCACATACGAGGACGACGGATCAGCATGCCGGCGCTCGGCCAGCGTTTGCGATAGACGTTCCAGAATTTCAGCAGAAATCATATGCTGCTCCAAACAAAACAGGGTTGATTATATTGCGTCAGGATGACAAATCGATGTCAAACAGATGTGAACTTTTGGCTATTGTACCCCGCTCGCTGCTGCGGGGGTACCGTGTGCTTAAGGGTGGCTGTGGCCGTAAATGGCATGGGGGTCTTTGAGCACCGGATCGACCACAGTCCATTCGCCATCCACCAGGGTGCGAAAAAAGCAGCTCTCGCGCCCGGTATGGCAGGCAATGCCGCCCTCTTGCTGGATTTGGTAAATCAGCACATCGCCATCACAATCGAGCTGAATGGCTGAAACATGCTGAAAATGCCCTGATTCTTCGCCTTTGTGCCAGAGCTTCTGGCGCGAACGCGTCCAGTAGTGCGCCGTGCCTTTCTCGGCCGTGAGTGCGACGGCTTCGCGATTGGCAAAGGCAAACATCAGTACGCGGCCGCTGACCTGATCTTGCGCGATTACCGGTACTAGCCCGGCCGCATCGTATTTAATTTCGTCGAGCCAGCTCATTGCACCACCACCTTGTCGGCGGTGAAATCCGCCACCGGGGTGTAATACACCACCCATTGCCGAGTTTCATTGGCTTGGATTGCGCCCAGCGCGCCTTCCATGCGGATGGGTTCGCTCACGCGGCCATTGGCATCCACCACAATCGGTGGGCGTTTGAAATCATGGCCAGCTGCGGCCTTCACTGTTAAAAACAGGGTGAGCTCGTTTTTCAGTCCGTGGCGCATATTGTCAACGCTGACCGAAATATTGGCCGGGGTTTGCAGGCTTAAATCACAAGCCAGTAGATTGCTGCTCAGGCACGCAGCAGCGCAAAATAGTGCAAGGCGAGTCAACATCAGGGTGTTCCTCTGCGATTAAAGGCGCATTTCAATGCCGGCAGCCTGCATGGCTTCTTTGGCTTGGCGCACCGTGTATTCACCAAAGTGGAAAATACTGGCCGCCAGCACAGCATCGGCGTGACCGATTTTCACCCCATCCACCAGATGCTGTAAATTACCTACCCCACCTGAGGCGATGACCGGGATATCCACTGCATCAGACACGGCTTGCGTTAAAGGCAGATTAAAGCCGATTTTGGTGCCGTCGCGATCCATGCTGGTGAGCAGAATTTCGCCCGCGCCCAGCTGCTGCATTTTCAGCGCCCACTCTACCGCATCCAGCCCGGTTGGGCGGCGGCCACCGTGGGTGAACACTTCCCAGCGGCTATTGGTGGCGTCGGTGGCTTTGGCATCAATGGCCACCACAATAGCCTGACTGCCAAAGCGGCTCGCGGCCTGCTCAACCACTTCGGGGTTAGAGACTGCGGTGGTGTTAATGCTGACTTTATCTGCACCGGCATTCAGTAAGCGGCGCACGTCATCGGCTTTGCGCACGCCACCACCAACAGTGAGTGGAATAAACACCTGCGAAGCCACAGCTTCGATCACATGCAAAATCAGATCGCGATCGTCGCTCGAGGCGGTTATGTCCAGAAAAGTGAGTTCATCCGCGCCTTGCTCGTTGTAGCGCCGGGCAATCTCGACCGGATCGCCGGCGTCGCGTAACTCAAGGAAATTCACCCCTTTTACGACGCGACCCGCGGTCACATCCAGACAGGGAATAATACGTTTAGCTAGTGGCATATCAGGTTCCGCGTGGCGAGGGCCACGGTCATTCTTGCTGCTGCGTTTTCCAGCTGGTCCAGAGCGCTAGTGCCGTTTCGGCGTATTGGCTGCGGCCACCGGCGAATTCCGGGGTGAACCACTGGGTAAACACATTGAAGATTAGCTGCTGAACATCGTCGACATTCATGCATTGGGGCAGGCTACGAATAATGCTGCCCGCTTCGGGGGCGTAGCCTTCCGGCTCGCCCACCAGGCGGATTAGCATGGGGTCGTATTCAAATAAAATGCGGCAGACTTCATCAAACCAATCTGGATTGGTGTCGCGTAAGAGCTGGCCAATCTGCCGCTCTTCGGTGGCCCAATCCAGCCATTCCGGTTTGTTGTCGTCGGCCGCAGTGTCGCTCATGGTTTAGCCACGCAGCTCGTCCACCAATTCCTGCGCCTTGGCAAAGTCGATGGTGCCTTCGTAGATGGCGCGGCCGGTGATCACGCCTTCGATCCCTTCGGAGGCCACTTCACAAAGCTTGCGCACATCATCCAGATTGGTGAGACCACCTGAGGCAATCACCGGAATCGTCAGCGCTTGTGCCAGTTTTACCGTGGCTTCGATGTTCACGCCCGAGAGCATGCCATCACGGCCGATATCGGTGTAAATCACGCTTTCTACGCCATAGCCTTCAAAGCGTTTGGCGAGGTCGATGACGTCGTGGTCGGTGACTTTGGCCCAGCCATCGGTCGCTACCTTGCCGTCTTTGGCGTCCAGCCCCACGATGATGTGGCCAGGGAAGGCATCGCAAGCTTCGTGCAAAAAGCCTGGTTGCTTAATGGCCGCGGTGCCGATGATCACATAGTCGATACCGGCATCCAGATACATCTCAATGGTTTCGAGCGAACGAATACCGCCACCCAGCTGGACGGGTACTTCACCATCCACTGCCTGCAGAATGCGTTTTACGGCATCCAGATTTTTCGGCTTGCCGGCGAACGCGCCATTCAGATCAACCAGATGCATGCGGCGCGCACCCTGATCCAGCCAATGCGAGACAAAGCTCGCCGGATCATCGGAGAACACGGTGGCATCATCCATCTCGCCTTGGCGCAAACGGACACATTGGCCATCTTTCAGATCAATTGCAGGAATAATCAGCATGATTTCAAAAGCAGGTAGTGAAGGGGGTTAAGTTAAAATGACAACTTCCAGTTTACGAAATTTTTCAGCAATTGCAGCCCAGCCGAGTGGCTCTTTTCCGGGTGACACTGAATCGCAAAGATATTGTCGCGCGCTACACAGACTGCAAAGCGATCTGGGTAAGCTGATTCAATCACAGTTTCGGCATCCGTCGTCGGCGCAAAGTGATAACTGTGTACAAAATAAAACCGTTCGCCATCGTTAATGCCGTGCCACAGCGGGTGTTCGCGGCGAATAAACATTTCATTCCAGCCCATGTGCGGCACTTTAAGTTTTTGGCCTTGGGCGTCATGCATGTTTTCAGGTTTGAATTTCACCACGCGGCCTTTGAATAGACCGAGGCAATCCATATTGCCTTCTTCGCTGTGCTCAAACAAGAGTTGGGCGCCAACGCAAATGCCCAAAAATGGCCGGCTGGCGGCTGCATCGAGCACTGCTTGCTTTAGACCGCTGGCGTTTAGTTCGCGAAGGCAGTCGGGCATGGCACCCTGACCAGGAAACACGACTTTATCGGCACTAGCGACGACCGCCGGGTCGGCAGTCAGTACGATGTGCGCCTGTTGCTCGGCGACAAGCTCAAAGGCTTTGGTGACCGAATGCAAATTGCCCATGCCGTAGTCGACAATGGCGATCAGAGGTTTACTTGCACTCATCATTAGCCCACCAAAGTGCCTTTGGTGGATGGGGTAATCCCGGCCATCCGCTCATCCCATTCCACTGCCATCCGTAGCGCGCGGCCTAGCGCTTTGAAGATGGTTTCGGCCTGATGATGGGCGTTATCGCCTTTCAGATTGTCGATGTGCAGCGTTGCGGCGGCATGATTTACAAAGCCACGGAAAAACTCACCAAACAGCTGAGTATCAAACTGGCCAATGGTGTCGCGGGTGTACTTGCAGTGATATTCCAGCCCTGGGCGGCCAGAGAGATCGATCACCACTCGGCTCAGTGCTTCATCCAGCGGGACATAGCTGTGGCCGTAGCGGCGGATGCCTTTTTTATCGCCAAGTGCTTTGGCGAACGCCTGCCCCAGTGCAATGCCGACGTCTTCAACGGTGTGGTGCGCATCGATGTGCAGATCGCCCACCGCCTTGATGTCCAGATCAAACAGGCCGTGGCGGGCCACCTGATCTAGCATGTGTTCGAAAAAGGGTACGCCCGTATCAAATTTACCCACCCCGGTGCCGTCCAGGTTTAGGGTGATGGTGATCTGGGTTTCCAGCGTATTGCGGGTGACAGTTACTTGGCGCATCAAAATTCTCGTTAACAGCTCAGCCGATGGCGGTCAATTCGGTATTTTCCAACAGTTTGGACGTGGCGGGAAGCATTTTGACCGGCAAATCCCTAATTGCGTGGGGAAAAGTGCCTGCCAGATTGCCAGTTGCGCTTAACTTTCGCTAACTGCTGGGGCTTGGCTCGAAGTTTGTCAGCTTTAAGTCAATTGCCGGCGATGATTAGTACGCTACTGCGCTCTTGGTCTGAGCGGCAAATACTGCAGGAGTTCCGCAAGGGCGATTATCGAACATTGCCCAGTCTGGGCATTGCCATGTGGTGGGTCGATGCAGGATGAAAATGCGCAGCCACCGCTGCGGCAGACTCGAAATTTCAATGAAGGAAGGTTGAGCATGCATAAAATTTGGATGGTGATTGGGCTGCTGGCGGCTGAACTGGTGCTGGCGCAAACCCCGCCCCGCTTGCGTACGCCGGTGGTGGAAAATCAGGGGCAGGTGTCTGCCGCGCAGCTGGAAGGGCAGGCGCAGCGTTTTCCGCAAACGTTTTTTCTGGAAGGGCCGGGTGATCGGCAAGTGGTGGCTTTAACCTTTGATGATGGCCCTAGCCTTGATACGCCGGCGCTGCTGGATACGCTGAAGAAAGAAGGCGTGAAGGCGACCTTTTTCTGGCAAGGCCAGAATGTACTGGCGCATCCCGAGATTGTCCGCCGCGCTGTCGCCGAAGGACACACGGTGGCGAACCATAGTTTCAGCCACCCGAATCTGAGCAAAATGGAAGAAGGCGGCTTCTGGTGGGATTTGCAGCTGGCGAAAACCCAGTCTGCATTTCAGCAGGTAGTGGGTTTTCAACCGGCGCTGATGCGCCCGCCCTATGGTTTTTTGAACGATGGCCAGATCAAGGCGCTGCAAGCGCGCAGCGTGCACGCCATTTTGTGGTCGGTGGATAGTGCCGATTGGTATCACACCTGGAAAATCAGCAACGAGAGCCTCGCCAGCGCCCAAATTCATGAGGTGGTAGCCCAATATCTGCACCCCGAAGCCATTGTGCTGCTGCATGACTCGGGCGGGCGTACCCGCCGCCCCACTGTGGCGGCGGTGCAAACACTGATTCCCGCCATCCGGGCTAAGGGTTATCAATTTGTGACGGTTGATCAGCTGTTAAAAGTGCCAGCTAAGCTCACAAGCGCCCAGCAAGCGGCGAACCAGCCCAGCTTAGACGCCACTTTGCAGCAGTTTCTGGTCTTATTCAATGAGCCGGATGCCGCTATCCGCGCTGCGGGTTGGGGCAAAATTCTGAGTGATGATTATCTGCATGTGAGCGCCGAGGGGGTGTTGCGTGGAGTGCCGGCATACGCCGGCTTGGTTACCCAGTTGCGCACCCAAATCGCGGGCTTAAAACTTGAGCTTACTACGCCGGTACAGCAGCTGGGCGAGCAAGCGCTGTTTGGCTGGCGCGTGATGGATGCTGCGGGCACAACGGTAGCGAAGGGGGTGAATGTGTTGCAATTAGCCGCCGATGGGCGCATTAAGCAAAATACCGTTTATAACGACCGCCAGTTGCAGTAAGGTCGTGCTGATTTAGCCCGCAACGCGCAGATTCGCGTTGTGCTACAACGAAATTCGCCCGAGGATTTCGCATGCCACTGCAACGCCGGCAGGCCGAATTGGCCGCCATCGCCACTCAGATTTTTACTGCGCCCGCAGAAGCACGCAGCGCCTGTCTTGCGCTACTGGCTGAGGCACGCCTGCATTTTGATGTGCCGGTGTTTATCGAGGCTGCGCGGCAGCTGTCGCTGATTGAGGATCAGCTGGGCGATTTTGCCGGGGCGATTGCGGTGCTGCTGGAAGCGCAGGCGCTGGCGGTGGAGTTTCGTGCCTATCAGCAGATGCCCTTGATTTTGGAGCAGCTAGGCTGTTGCCATTATTCGCTCGGGCATTATCCGGCGGCGCTACAGTATTTCCGGCAGGCGGTGCTGCTGTGTGGGCGGCAGGCCGAGCTGCAAAAAACTCGCGCACTGGCGCTGATTGGTATTGGGCGGGTCTGCGATGCGGCGGGTGAGCACCGGCATGCCGTGCGCATGCATCAGGCCGCGTGCCAATTGCTGCAAGACAGTGGTGATGCCTATCTGATCACCATGGCGAAAATCAATTGGGCGGTGAATCTGCTGCAGCTGGATGAGCGCGCCGCCGCGCAGACGCTCTTGCAGCAAACCTGGCACGAAAGCGCGGCGGCGGGCTTGCCGCATCATGTGGCTGAATGCCAGTACCGGTTGGCGCAATTGGCGCGGCGGGAGCAGGATAGCGCGCAGGCTGAGCTCTTGCTGGAGGAGGCGCTGGGCACGCTCACCACTACACCTTATCACTGGTTAGAAGTGAATGTGCTGGCCGAATGGGCCGAGCTGGTGGCTGAGCAGGCCGCCTTGCCGCAGGCGCTCACGATTTTGCAACGTGGCTTGCAGCTGGCGCGCGAAGATCGCTTTTTGCATCTGGAGCTGCGCCTGCTGACACAGGCCGCCCGCTACGCCCAGCAGCTCGGGCTAAAACTGCAGCGCGAAGAATATGAGCGCCAGGCCGGGTTTCTGCATATCCAGCTGCACGACCACAGCGTGCCCTTGCCGCAGCTGGATTTATCCGGCCTGGAGGCGCTCGCAGTAGATTGATGCTGGGGTATGGGCTTGTAGATCTTGTTTGATATGCTCTGCAGCCCAATACCCCATTATTTCATCCGCAGTTCAGCCGCGTTGGCGTGCGCGGTCAGGCCTTCGCCGTGCGCCAAAACGCTGGCGATTGCGCCCAGCTTTTGCGCGCCCACTTCTGATACTTTGATCAGACTTGAGCGTTTCTGGAAGTCATACACGCCCAGCGGGCTAGAGAAACGCGCGCTGCGGGCGGTTGGCAAGACGTGGTTCGGGCCAGCGCAGTAGTCACCCAGCGATTCGGAAGTAAATTGCCCCATAAAAATCGCGCCCGCATGGCGGATTTGCGGCAGCAGCGCCTCTGGCTCGGCCACGGATAATTCCATGTGCTCGGGGGCGATGTAGTTGCAAATTTCGCAGGCTTCGGCGAGGTCTTTCACCACAATCAGCGCGCCGCGATTGGCCAGTGAGGCGCGGATGATGTCTTGCCGTGGCTGGGTTGGCAGCAGTTTTTCAATGCTGGCCGCGACTTGGGCCACATACTCGGCGCTAGGGCACAGCAAGATCGACTGGGCGATTTCATCGTGCTCGGCTTGGCTGAATAGATCCATCGCCACCCAATCCGGGTTGGTCGTGCCATCGGCCAGTACCAAAATCTCGGATGGGCCAGCCACCATATCGATGCCGACAATCCCGAACACCGCGCGCTTGGCCGCAGCCACATAGGCATTACCCGGGCCGGTAATTTTATCGACTTGCGGTACAGTTTGCGTGCCGTAGGCCAAGGCGCCAACAGCTTGTGCGCCACCTACGGTGAAGGCGCGCGATACGCCGGCCACATACGCGGCCGCCAGTACCAGATCATTGCGCTCGCCTTTGGGGGTAGGCACCACCATGATGATTTCGGCGACGCCAGCAACGTGTGCTGGAATTGCGTTCATTAATACTGAAGATGGATACGCCGCTTTGCCACCGGGTACGTAAATGCCGACGCGATCCAGCGCCGTGACTTGCTGGCCTAGTAGCGTACCGTCTTCGTCCTCGTAGCTCCACGAGCTCATTTTTTGCTTTTCGTGGTAGCTGCGCACGCGGGCCGCGGCGGCTTGCAGGGCTTCGGCTTGGGCGGCGGGCAGGCGCTCGAAGGCGGCTTTGAGCTCGGCCTGCGTGAGTTCCAGCTCGGCCATGCCGCTGGCGTTGGTGCCGTCAAAGCGATTGGTGTATTCCACCACCGCGGCATCACCACGGCTTTTTACATCGGCCAGAATCGCGGCCACGCGCTGATCCACTTGCGGGTCTTGCGATGTTTCAAAGGCCAGCAGGGCGGTGAGTTCGGCTTGGAAATTGGCAGACGTGGAATCTAGACGGCGAATCATGGCAACGACCCAAAACAATGAGGAATTTCCCCATTATACCTTGAAGCCGTGGTGGCGTTCGCCAGCCGGCAAAAATGCCGGCCAAGGCTGATCTGACGCAAGTGGGCGCACACCCAGGCAGCTACCCCGGTGGGTATCTGCCTGCAGGCTAATTTGCTGTTAGCTTTGTGACTGATACTGCTGACTAAGTTGCAGCGCCTGCCAGGTTTTGTAGCCGCCGTTCAGGCTCTGCACCTGAAAACCCTGCTGCTGCAGATGGCGCTGGGCGATATAGCCGCGCAAACCCACCATGCAATACACCACTACCGGCCGCTGCCGATCTAGCGTGCGGCTCAGCTCGCGTAGCTGGCTGAGTGGCAAGTTGCGCGCGCCGGCGATCTGGCCGGTGGCGATTTCTTCCGGCTCGCGCACATCGATCAGCTGCGGTGCTGTGCCGCTGGCCAGTTGTGCCGCCAGTGCTTCCGGCTCGATCAACTGGAGCAGGCCGTGTTGCAGATTTTGTGCGGCCATCCCCAGTAGGTTCACCGGATCTTTGGCGGCGCCATAAGGCGGCGCGTAGCTGAGCTCCATTTCGGCCAGATCATCAACCGTGAGCCCCGCTTGCAGCGCCACGGCCAGCACATCAATGCGTTTATCCACGCCTTTTTCGCCCACGGCTTGGGCCCCCAGCAGCCGGCCGGTGGCAGGCTCGAATAGCACTTTCAGGCTGATCATGCTCGCGCCGGGGTAATAGCTGGCGTGATCATTGCCATGCAGATACAGCTTGCGATAGGCAATGCCGGCTGCGGCGAGGCTGCGCTCATTCAGGCCGGTGCTGGCCGCAGTCTGATTAAACACTTTGCAAATCGCAGTGCCCTGGCTGCCGCGATAAGCTTTGCCGTGGCCAAAAATCGCATCCGCCGCGATGCGTCCTTGCCGGTTGGCGGGGCCCGCCAGCGGCAACAACACGGCTTGCTGATGAATGGTGTGCTGCACCTCAACCGCGTCGCCCACCGCATAAATCGCAGGGTCGCTGGTCTGCTGCTGCGTATTCACGACAATCCCGCCGCTACGGCCGATGGTGAGTCCTGCGGCTTGTGCGAGGCCAGTTTCCGGCTTAACCCCGATGGCGAGCACCACCAGATCGGTCTGCAGCGAGCGGCCAGAGGCCAGCTGCAGGCTAAGTTGTTCGCCCGCATGTACGGCTGCCAGGCTCTCGCCCAGCAATAGTTCCACCCCATGTTGCGTCAGGGTTTGGGCCAAGGGCGCGGCCATTTCGGCATCCAGCGGGGTCAGCACCTGCGGCGCCCGCTCGATCAGGCTGACCGCCAGGCCGCGGTGGCGCAGCGCTTCGACCGTTTCCAGCCCGATAAAACCAGCACCGACCACCGTCACGTGCTTCACCTCACTGGTCATCGCCTGCATTAGCCGATCGAGATCGGGCACGGTGCGCAGCGTAAACACTCGCGGGTTATCCAGCCCTGGCAGTGGCGGGCGAATCGGGGCTGCACCCGGTGCAAGGATCAGTGCGTCATAGCTTTCTTCGTAGGTTTCAGCTGTTTGCCGGTTGTGAACGCGCACGGTTTTTGCCGCACGGTTAATGCTGAGTACCTCGCTATTCACGCGCACATCTAGGCCAAAACGCGCGGTGAGGCTTTCGGGCGTATGCAGCAATAATGATTCGCGCTCGGCAATCTCGCCGCCCAAGTGATAGGGCAGGCCGCAATTGGCAAACGACACGTAGGGACCACGCTCGAACACGACGATGTCGGCGTGATCATTCAGCCGCCGCGCCCGCGCCGCCGCCGAGGCGCCACCTGCCACCCCACCAATAATGACCAGCTTCTTGACCTGATTCATGGCTTTGCTCCGTTAAATTTAAATAAAGTATATTATGTTAAAAAGTATAATGTAAAGCCGAAAAGTACCAGGGCTTGATGCAGGTCATGCGGTTAGCTGATGCCGGCAGGCATGGGGGGGGCTTAGTGTTGTGCCGGCGGTTCGGCTGGGGCGGCGGGTTGGGCGACAACGCGGCTGAAAATCAGCGTGATGAAAATGCCGAAGTGAGTTGAGCCAATAAATGATTCAGCGATAAATAGCAGCTTGCCATCGCGGTTGCAGGGCAGGAAATCACCAAAACCCACGGTGGCAAAGATGGTAGCCGAGAAATACAGCGAGTCGAGAAAATCCGGGTTATTGCTGCAACCGGCGCTGGTGCCGTAAACGTCAAACATCTGCCAGCCAGTGGCAAAGGTATAAATCAGCAACAGATTGCTAAGGATAAACAGCCAGACGGCTTGCTCGGGCTCGATGCCATGCCGCAGGCGCAAGCCTTTGGCGATGCTCAGCACATAGGAAAAGTAATTGAGATACACCAGCGCGATAAACCCGTGCAGGGCGGTGCTGGTATTCTCGACATAACCGAGCTTAAGTAGCCACGGCCAGGCGAACATGCACAACAACAGATACAGCGGTAAACGCTGCTGCTTGAGGTGCCGCCGTGGCATGGCTGAATTAGGCGTGGCGGGCCGCGACGGTGGCGGCAAAGGCGTCCAGCATAGGCTGAATACGGGCGTGTTTGAGTTTGAGCGAAGCCTGATTCACCACCAAGCGGCTGGAAATCTCGCGAATATGCTCCACCGCCACCAGATTATTGGCTTTTAGCGTGCCACCGGTCGATACCAGATCGACAATCGCATCGGCCAAGCCCACCAGCGGGGCTAATTCCATTGAGCCATACAGCTTGATCAGGTCAACGTGCATGCCTTTGCTGGCAAAGTGCTCTTTGGCTTGCTCGGTGTATTTGGTGGCAATGCGCATGCGTGCGCCCTGCTTAACCGCGCCTTCGTAATCAAAACCATTTTGCACCGCGACCATCAGCCGGCATTTGGCGATTTCAAGATCCAGTGGCTGATACAGACCCTGACCGCCATGCTCCAGCAGCACATCTTTACCCGCCACACCCAAATCAGCCGCGCCGTATTGCACATAGGTTGGCACATCCGAGGCGCGCACGATGATTAGCTGCACATCGGGCTGGTTGGTGCCAATAATCAGTTTGCGGGTGCTTTCCGGCGCTTCGGCCGGCTCAATGCCAGCGGCAGCCAGCAAAGGCAGGGTTTCTTCGAAAATCCGGCCTTTGGAAAGGGCGATGGTAATCATGGGGTATCCGTCCCTAGGTCTTGTAGGTGTTGCGTCCTAGCGCAATACCCTTATTTGAAAAGTGCAATCTTGGCCGGGTATTTGGCCGGCCAGCCATTAATCGCCCGCGCGGCCTGCCACATGCTAAATAGCGCCGCGCCCACGCCAACCCACCACACAAAAATCGGGGCGTGTAAGAGAGTGGTAGCCAGAAAGGCAAGCGCATAAAAGCAGGCCATCAGCATCTGGAAATTCACCGATTCACGCGCATGCTGCTCGACAAATTCCGAGTGCACACGGGCAAATTGCAAGATGATAAAGGGCAGGCCCAGCGAAATCAGCGGCATGGCCAGCACCGGTAGCCAAAACACCGCTGCCAGATGGGCGATCACCGCAAAAAACTTTTCATGCTCTTTGGGCGGTTCAACTTTGCCGTCGCTGTCTTCGCTGGCGGGCTTGGGATTAATGGTGAGCATACCGCTTATTTGATCCGTTCGATTTTAACGCCGACACCCGCCAACTTGCGCTCGATGTGCTCATAGCCGCGATCGAGGTGATAGACGCGATCCACAATGGTTTCGCCTTCGGCAATCATGCCGGCCAGAACCAGCGACGCCGAGGCGCGCAGGTCGGTCGCCATTACCGTGGCGCCCGAGAGTTTTTCCACCCCGGTCACAATCGCGCTGTGGCCATCCACCTTGATTTTGGCGCCCATCCGCGCCAGCTCAGGCACGTGCATAAAGCGGTTTTCAAAGATGGTTTCGGTAATTACACCGGTGCCTTCGGCAATGGCGTTCAAGAGTGTAAATTGCGCCTGCATATCGGTCGGGAAGGCCGGGTATTCCAGGGTGCGGATATCCACGGCTTTCGGGCGCTGTTTCATATCCAGCGAAATCCAGGTATCACCGGTTTCGATGTAAGCGCCAGCTTCGGTGAGTTTATCCAGCACGGCGCCAAGGATGTCGGCACGGGTGTTCTTCAGCAGCACTTTGCCTTGTGAAGCGGCAGCGGCCACTAGGAAAGTACCGGTTTCGATGCGGTCGGCTACGATGGCGTGTTCGGCGCCATGCAGTTTTTCCACGCCAACAATCGTGATGGTGTCAGTACCGTGGCCGGTGATTTTCGCGCCCATTTTGATCAGGCACTCGGCCAGATCCACGACTTCTGGCTCGCGCGCGGCGTTTTCCAGAATAGTAGTGCCTTCGGCCAATACTGCCGCCATCAGCAAGTTTTCGGTGCCGGTGACGGTGATCATGTCCGAACGGAAACGGCAGCCTTTCAGTTTACCGGTGGCTTTGACATAGCCGTGCTCGATGACGATCTCGGCGCCCATCGCTTGCAGGCCTTTGATGTGCTGATCAATCGGGCGCGCGCCAATCGCGCAACCGCCGGGCAGTGAAACCTGCGCTTCGCCAAAGCGGGCCAGCGTGGGGCCCAGCACCAAGATGGAGGCGCGCATGGTTTTCACCAGCTCATACGGCGCGATGGTGCTGGTGATGTTGTTGGCGGTGATTTCGTACTCGTGCACGTTGTCGGTCATCACCCGCACGCCCATGCCTTGCAGCAGTTTTTGCGTGGTTTTCACGTCGGCTAGCTGCGGGACATTGGTCAGGCGCAGGGTCTCGGCGGTGAGCAAAGAGGCACACAGAATCGGCAAGGCAGCATTTTTGGCGCCAGAAATGGTAATTTCGCCGTTGATAGGGCCGTTGCCGGTGATTTTCAGTTTATCCATGATATTCGGTTCCGCGCGGGGCGCTCGCCCCACTGATTTTATTTGAAGTACAGCCAGTAGCTCACTGCGACCACTGCGATCAGCCACGGCAGATTAGCCAGCGCCGCTAAGGGGCCGCCATTTTTCTGCTCGCGCTGGCGGGCATCGAGTTTGGCTTGTTCGATGACTTTGTGCCGAGCCTCAATCTGGCCCAGATCAAAGCGGGGATCGCGCTCGCTCACTGGCGGGCAGCCCATTCGGCTGGGGTGAGGGTGGCGCGCATCGATAGCGCGTGCAGCTCACCTGAATCCAGATACGATTTCAGACCATCATTGATCAGACGATGGCGGGCCAGCAGTTTAAGGCCCTCAAACTGGCTGGAAACGATGGTGGCATAGAAGTGATGGCCATCGCCCTCTACTTCGAGATGCTCACAGGGCAAGACTTGGCGGATCAGCGTCTGAACGTATTCTGGTGTCATAAGTATCTGTTTGGGTGCGCAATTTGCGAGGTCGCCGCCGCTTTGCAGCAGCGGCAGACCCGCATGATAGCCTTAGCGGCGGATTTTGTAGCCGGATTTTATCAAGGTCAGCGTGATTACGGTGAGGATTGCCAAAGTAAATCCGACAACCGCCAGCGATTGCCATGGGCTCACATCAGCCACACCAAAGAAGCCATAGCGAAATCCGTCGATCATGTAAAAAACCGGATTGAGGTGTGAAACGGCTTGCCAGAATGGCGGCAAGCTATGAATCGAATAAAACACGCCCGATAAAAAGGTTAGCGGCATGATCAGAAAATTCTGAAAGGCGGCTAGTTGATCGAACTTCTCGGCCCAGATCCCGGCGATTAGGCCCAGCATGGCCATCAGGCTGCAACCCAAAATCGCAAACACCACTACCCATGCTGGGTATGCGAATGGCGGCACCGCAAAAAATAGCGTAGCGAGCAATACCCCTAGGCCCACCACGATGCCGCGTGCCGCACCGGCAAGGGTGTAGGCCGCGAAAAATTCAAAATGCGAAATCGGCGGCAGTAACACATACACGATATTGCCGGTTATTTTGGATTGAATCAGGCTGGAGCTGGAGTTGGCAAAGGCGTTTTGCAGCATGCTCATCATCATCAGGCCGGGAATCAGAAAGGCGGTGTAGCGCACTCCCGGATACGGCTCGACATGGGCTTCGAGCACATGGGCAAAAATCAGCAAATACAAAAGCGCGGTGAGCACCGGCGCGGCAACGGTCTGAAAGGCCACCCGCCAGAAGCGCAGGATTTCTTTGTAAAACAGTGTGTAAAACCCGGTCATGCCTGCTCCGACTTAGGCGTGCATCATTTGCACAAAGATTTCTTCCAGATCGGGCTGGCTAATGGCCAGATCTTTGATGGTGATGTCGTGGGCGCGCAATTCGCTCAAGATCGCTTCCAGCCCATTGCAATCGGCCAGCTTCAGGGTAAAACGGCTCTCTTGCTGCTTGAGCAGCAGCGGTTGCAAGCGTTCGGGCAGCGTAGCGGGTTTGAGTTTGAGCTCTACCGTCCGCGCCGCGCCGCGCCCGAGCATGGTGCTTTTGTCTTCCAGTGCGATCAATTCGCCCCGTTTGAGCATGGCGATGCGGTTACACAGGGTTTCGGCCTCTTCCAGATAATGGGTGGTCAGCACGATGGTGTGGCCCTGCGTATTGAGCCGCTGGATGAATTCCCACAAAGTTTGGCGAAGCTCGACATCCACCCCGGCGGTGGGTTCATCCAGAACAATCACCGGGGGTTTATGCACCAAAGCCTGAGCCACCATGACGCGGCGCTTCATACCCCCCGAGAGCGCACGCATATTGGTATTGGCTTTTTCGCTTAAACCCAGATTGTGCAAAATTTCGTCAATCCAGTTGTCGTTATTGCGCAGGCCAAAATAGCCGGATTGAAAGACCAGCGATTCACGCACAGTAAAGAAAGGATCGAACACCAGCTCTTGCGGCACGATGCCCACCGCTCGGCGGGCGGCGCGATAGTCGCTGGCGACATCATGGCCCATGACGCGAGTTTGCCCGCGGCTAGCGCGGGTGAGACCACCTAAAATGGAAATCAGCGTGGTTTTGCCCGCGCCATTGGGGCCGAGCAAAGCAAAAAAATCTCCCTGCTCAACGCTGAAGCTCACTTCCTTGAGCGCGGTAAAGGCGCCGAAATCTTTGCCGACGTGGTTAAATTCTATAGCTTTCACTGCGCATCCTTGCTGGGTTCACTGGCGCTGGGGCTACTGCTGGGGGTGTCGCTCGCGGCTTCGGCCGCCACGCTGCTGCCGTGCTCGGGGTCGCTTCCCAGTGGCAGAGGATAAGGCGGGTTGCCATCGTGCACCTTGAACCAGCGCCGCTGCAAATAGGTGTCACGCACAAAACTATAGGGATCGAACTGCTCTTGCAGGGTGGCATCTAGCGGCAAAAGGCTGGCGCGCAGATCAATCACATAGGTGCTGTAATAGGCAATCTGGCCGGCCAGCGGGTCGATGTAGTCGATTGGCCCCCACGCGAGGCGGAGCAAATTATCACTTGAATCACGCAGCGTAAGCGGGCCGTAGAATGGCACCATCAGATAGGGCCCGCTGGGTACACCCCAGTAGCCAAGCATCTGGCCAAAATCTTCGTTCTGTTTTTCGATGGGCAAGTCGCTGGCCCAGTCGATCAGGCCGCCTACACCCAGCGTGCTATTTAATACCACCCGACCGGTGCTCTTGGCCGCAGCGGTGCCTTTGGCTTGCAGTAGGGCGGCGGGTATGCCGAATAGGTCATCCAGGTTGCCAAAGAAATTACCCACCGCAGAGCGTAATGGCGGCGGGATATATTCGCTGTAGGCCTTGGCCACCGGGCGCACCAGATGTTGATCCAGCCCGCTATTAAAGTCGTAAATCGGCCGATTGATGGATTCGAGCGGGTCGTAGTTGTTTTGTGGCGTCGCGCAGGCGGTACACAGCAGGGCGGCCAGCAGAGTCAGTCGGCGCATAATGGAAAAAGCGCCGTGAGGCGCTGTCCGTGTGAGAGTCATACGGTTATTGTTGGTCGCTTAAACTTTGATTTGCAAGAGATCTTGCACGCCATAAACCCGAATCAGCTGACCAAGGGCGGCCGGGCAGCCCTGATAGCTCAGTTGCCGCTGCCGTGCCTGCGCCCGGCGCTGCCATTCCAGTAAGAGCGCCACGGCGCTGGAATCCAGCGTTGTGACGGCCTGTAGATCCAGTGTCAGATCACCTGCCGCCAGTAAGCCATCCAGCGCGCTGAGCAAGGCGGGTGTACTGGCGTGGGTGAGAGTGGCGGGCACTGGATACAGCTGCATCTTACTTGCCTTGCTTGGCCGCGTTATTACGGGCCGCTAATTGCTTGATCAGGCCGTCGATACCGTCTTTGCGGATCACTGCGCCAAATTGATTACGGTGGTTATTGATAAAGCTGATGCCATCGACATTGATGTCGTACACCTTCCACTCATTGCCATTCTTTTCAAAGTTGAAATCGAGCGGGATAGGTTTCTGGCCTGGCAGGCTGACTTCGGTGCGTACGGTTTGTTCATCGGCATCGTTACCGGCGCGGGTGCCTTTGATATTGATTTGCGCGTTTTTGTAAACAGTGAGGGCGCTCAGGTAAGTGCGCACCAGCATGGCGCGAAACTCGTTGGTGAGCGCTTCTTGTTGTGGCGTGGTCGCGCTTTTCCAGTATTGGCCGGTGGCCAGTGCGGTCATGCGTTTATAGTCGGCCAGTGGCGAGAGGCGTGCATCGACCAGATCACGGGTTTTTGCCGGATCTTTGTCGTTCTTTTTGATGATTTCCAGCACGTCTTTGCTGGATGAGCGCACGATCTGCTCGGGGCTGTCGCTGGCGATGGCGCTATGGGCTACAAAACTCAGGCTCGCGGCCAGCAGCAGTTGTTTAACGAGTTTGATCATTCCTGTTTTTCCTTCTCTTTGTCGGCCTGGCTAAACAGGAAACGACTGATTAACTGCTCCAGCACAATCGCTGAAGAGGTGATTTTGAACGTATCCCCGGCTTTGAGGGTTTTCTCCTCGGCGCCGGAGGTAATGCCGATGTACTGCTCGCCCAAAAGGCCCGAAGTTAAAATTTCGGCTGAGCTATCGCGGCTAAATTGGTAACGGCTATCGACATCCAAAGTGACTTTGGCGACATAGCGCTGTGGGTCTAGGCTAATTTGGCTTACCCGGCCAACGACAACCCCGGCGCTTTTGACTGGCGCACGTACTTTCAGCCCGCCGATGTTTTCAAAATCCGCGGTTAGGCTGTAGGTGCTGCCGGTGGGCAAATTGCCTTGGCTGCTGACCTTGAGTGCCAAGAACATCAGCGCCGCCATGCCGGCCAGGACAAATAGCCCGACCCAAAAATCGATCATGCCACGTTTCATTTACACTCCCCGAAACATAAAGGCGGTCAGAATAAAATCAAGAGCCAGAATCACCAGCGCACTGGTGACCACGGTGCGGGTGGTGGCCGTCGAGATGCCTTCGGCAGTCGGGGGCGCATCATACCCTTCAAAGACGGCGATCAGCGAGACAGCAAAGCCGAAAAAGAGGCTTTTGATAACCCCATTCATGACATCCAAGCGAAAATCCACCGCGCCCTGCATTTGCGACCAGAAGCTGCCTTCATCTAAGCCCAGCAGCTGCACCCCAATCAGGTAACCGCCAAATATCCCCATGGCGCTAAACATGGCCGCCAGTAAAGGCATGGAGATCACGCCCCCCCAGAATTTCGGCGCCACCACGCGGGCGATGGGGTTGACCGCCATCATTTCCATCGCCGCTAGCTGCTCGGTGGCTTTCATCAGGCCGATTTCGGCGGTGATCGCGCTACCGGCGCGGCTGGCAAACAGCAGCCCCGCCACGACTGGGCCCAGCTCGCGCACCAGTGATAGCGCCACCAAAATCCCCAGCGAGCTGGCGGCGCCAAAGCGTTGCAAGGTGTCATAGCCCTGGAGCGCCAGCACCATGCCCACAAACAGCCCCGATACCACAATAATCAGCACCGATAGCACACCGGCAAACCAGATTTCCCGCAGGGTGAGCTGTGGGCGTAGCAATGCGGTGGCCGAGTGGCGCAAAATTGCCAGCTGGAAACGGGCGGCAAAGCCCAGTTTGATCAGCGTATTGGTGAATGGCTGCCCTAGGCGCGAAACCAGGTCGAATAATAGCTTCATGCCTGCACCCCCAAAGCTTGGGCGTAGGGTGGCGCCGGCTTATGAAAAGGCAAGGGGCCATCGGGCTGCGCATTGATAAATTGCTGCACAAATGGATGCGTTGAGGCGCGTACGGCGGCCGGCGTGCCTTGGGCTACCAGCTGACCTTGGTCAAGGAAGTACACATAATCGACAATCGCCAACGATTCGGCGACATCGTGGGTGACCACGATCGAAGCCGTACCCAGAGCATCATTGAGCTCGCGAATGAGCTGCCCCACGGTCGCAAGCGAAATGGGGTCAAGACCCGTGAAGGGCTCGTCGTAAAGCATGACTTGCGGATCAAGTGCGATGGCACGCGCCAACGCCACCCGCCGCGCCATGCCGCCGGATAAGGCCTGTGGCATCCAGTCTGCGGTGCCGCGTAGCCCCACCGCTTGGAGCTTCATCAGCACCAGATCACGAATCATGGATTCGGGCAGCTGTGTGCGTTCGCGCAGCGGGAAAGCCACATTGTCGAAGACCGATAAATCAGTAAATAGCGCCCCGAATTGAAACAGCATGCCCAGCTTGCGGCGGAGCTGATACAGCTCGCCCTCATTCAGGCGACCGACCTCGATGCCATCCACAAGCACCCGCCCGTGCTGGGCGCGCAGCTGCCCGCCGATCAATTTAAGCAGCGTCGTTTTACCTGAGCCCGAGCCACCCATGATGGCGACCAGCTGGCCGGCTTCGATCTGTAGCGAGACATCGCGCAAGATCGGTGTGTCGTCATAAGCAAAGCTGACGTTTTCGAATTCAATCAGTGGCATAGCTGCAATTTTACGGTAAGGCATTCAGGGATACCAAGCGGTAGTTTGTTGCTAATTGTTCTTGATCGCACCCAGAGTGGGGTAAATCGCGCCGAAAGTGGAAAATTCACATTTTTGGCGGCGCGATTCTTACTGTGAGCTGGCATTTGCAAGGGGGTTTCCTAGAATAAGGCTGTTCCTTTTCAGACTGGATTTCGCATGCGACAGCTGGCGTTGGCGATCGGTATTGGGCTACTAGCGGGGTGCGCTGGCACCACTGGCTTATCTCCCGTCGCAGGCCGGCATTTACAGGCCTCGGCCGTCGCGGCCAGCGATGAGATCCCGGCGCCGGTTAAAGTGATCCCCTACCTGCCGCAGCCCGCGGCCAGTACGCCTTTGGAAACCTACAGCGTGGTGGTGAGTCAGCTTCCGGTGCATAACCTTTTATTTGCGCTGGCTCGCGACGCGCGGATTAATGTTGATGTGCATCCAGAAGTGCAAGGGGTGGTAACTCTCAATGCCATCAACCAAACCCTGCCGCAGATCCTGACCCGAATTGCCCGCCAAGTGGATATTCATTGGCGTTTTGAGCAGGGCGTGCTCACGGTGATGCCTGATCGACCTTATCTGCAAACCTACAAAGTCGATTACTTCAATCTCTCGCGCAATATGAAGGCCAATGTGGCGATTCTGAATTCGGTAACCACGGGCGGCCAAACCGGGACAAATAGTGGTGGCAATAGCTCAACCACCAGCATTGACAGCGAAAACCCACATCAGTTCTGGAAAAGACTAGAAACCAATTTAAAAGAAATGCTTGGCATTCGCGATGGTGCACCGACTAGTACAT
Source organism: Chitinibacter sp. ZOR0017 (assembly GCF_000799095.1). Classification (NCBI taxonomy): domain Bacteria; kingdom Pseudomonadati; phylum Pseudomonadota; class Betaproteobacteria; order Neisseriales; family Chitinibacteraceae; genus Chitinibacter; species Chitinibacter sp. ZOR0017. Next base: position 61,152 of record NZ_JTLG01000004.1, read on the forward strand.
CGCTGACCCAGCCAGTCTTAGCCAATGTAGCCACCCAGCTTAATCAAACCTTGAGCCAGAAAACTACCGATACCAAAACCGCTGTGGCGCTGACCGAGGCGCTGAGCAAAGCCGAGAAAAACGCTGCCGAGGCTGGCAAAAGCCGCGCCGAGCAAGCCAATGTCACCACGGTGGTCGGGGCGACGACGGTGAATATTCCGGCCAATCAGGTGATTATGAATCCGGAAAGCGGCACGATCAGCGTGCGCGCCACCCACAAAGATCAGCAAAAAGTCGCCGAGTTTCTGTCCCTGGTGCAGGCCTCGGCCCAGCGGCAAGTGATGATCGAAGCCACCATCGTGGAGGTGGCGCTGGGTGATCAATATCAGGCCGGGGTAGATTGGAGCCGTATCGCTTCCGGCTCGGGCTGGTCGCTGGGGCAAAGTCTGGTTGGCGCCAATTTAGGTGCGGCTCCGATGACTTACCTGAGCTACAAGGGCAGCAACTTTACCGCCACACTTAAATTACTGGAGCAATTTGGTCGCACCCGCGTGCTATCCAGCCCCAAGGTCATTGCGCTGAATAATCAGACCGCAGTGATGAAAGTGGTGGAAGAGCAGGTGTATTTCACGCTGCAACTTGAAGAAGATAAAAACACCGATGGTGTGGTCACTGGCCGCACCTACACCTCTACCCTGCATACCGTGCCGGTGGGCCTAGTGATGCAGGTGACGCCACAGGTGGCGGAAACCGGGCTGATTTCGATGAATGTGCGCCCCACAATCACCAATATCAGTAGCTATGTTGAAGACCCGGCTGTGGCACTGATCAGCCGTAATTCGGATCGCCCAGTGCAAAGCCTTGTGCCGGTTTTGCAGGTGCGCGAGTTTGATTCCACCTTGAAAATCGCCAGCGGCCAGTCGGCGGTGCTCGGCGGCTTAATTCAAGACAAATTAGTCACCAGTCGCCAGGGGGTGCCGGGCCTGTCGCGTGTGCCGGTGCTGGGCGATGCGTTTAGCTATCGCGATGATAAGGTCAGCAAGATTGAGCTAGTGGTGTTTTTGCGCCCGATTGTGGTGCGCGAGCAGGGGCTTGCAGCCGAGCAGGCCAGTGATCAGCGCTTTTTGCCGGGGGATGATTTTTTTCAGCGCAGCAGTGATCAAGAACTATCGGCTTTTCAGGGCGGGCTAGTGCCATTGCCGGCCAAAGCGAGAGCGCAATGAGCGGCTCGTATTTGCAGGCACTTAAAGACGCCGCGCGGCTGCGAGAACAAGGCGATGTTGCGCCCGAAATGACTGAGCCGCCACTGGAGTTGGAGTTTGAAACACCTGCTGCTGGTTTAAATGCGGATTCAGCCGCTATCGCCACCGCCGAGTCCACGCCCCCAATAGCTACAGAACTGGAGCCGCAGACGCCATGGCCCATCTTGGATTGGGAAAGCGGCCCGGCAACGGCCACAACCACATCTGCGCTGAGCGAAGAACGCGCAAGCAATGCCGAATCTGAACATGGATTGCCAGTCGATACCGCCACTGAGCAGCCTTCGTCTATAGATACTCCGCTAAGTTTAGCGGCCGACGCAACGACTGAGGATGCGGAACCCAATCGCGAGCCCGTGATGGCTCGGCAAGCATTACTGGCCGAGGCGGGCTTAAGCGAGGCTGAGTTGCCGCAGCAGGAAACGATGGCCAGTGATCAGCTCGCGGCAGAGGTGGTTATGCCGCCGGTGGTTGAAGTGGCTGCGCCTGCCGCGCGTGCGCCTGGCAGTACCGCGCAAGCTGCCGCGGTTGTGAATGTACCCCCTGCACCCGAGACCAACAGCACTCCGCCGCCTGCCACTAGCTGGTGGGCCGGCCAAACTCGTAGCCAATCGCGTGGCTTATTGCCCTGGCTGGCGCTTGGCGGCACGGTTTTTTTGCTGGGCATGGCCGCGTGGTTGGGCTGGGAGTACCAGCAGCTCACGCGCAGTAGCGATGCGCCCGCCCGCGTCATCGCCAGTGCGCCGGCTTCGGCAGTGGCGACGGCCGACCCCGGGGCCGAGGTGGCGGCAGTTCTGGCGCAGTCGCAACCAGATGCATCCAATACGGCTATAGGGTATTCGCCTGAATCCAAAGAAAGTATTGATTTTGCTGGCAATACCCAGGATATAAAAGAGCAGGCTGCCGCCCCTGTGCCAAAGCTGCCAGCAACCTTCGCGCCACCCGAGGTACGGTTTGTGCGCACCGTAGCCAGTGCGCCCAGCACAGTTCAGGCGGCTTATCAGGCGTATCAGCGGGGAGATTTATCGCTGGCAGAGCGGCAATATCGGGCGGTGTTGCAGCGCGAACCGCGGCAGCGCGATGCCTTGCTGGGCTTGGCCGCGATTTATTTGCGCCGGGATGATGCTCCCGCCGCGCTAGGGGTTTATCAGCATTTGCTCGCGCTGAATCCGCAAGATGCGCCGGTGCAACAAGCTGTGCGCAGCCTGCAGGCCGCGAGTGGTAATGAAGCCATGGCGGCGCAAAGCACTCAGCAAGGTGGTGAGGTCAGCAACCCGCTCGTCCAAGCGCAGTTTCATGCGCAGCGAGGGGAGTGGGCAGCAGCGCAGGCGCTGTATTTTTCGGCTTGGCAGGCCGACCCCAGTCAGCCCGATCTGGCGTTTAATTTGGCGGTGAGTTTGGATCAGCTCGGGCAGCGCAAGCTGGCAGCCGAGTTTTATCAGCAAGCCTTGCAGCTGGCGCAGCAGCGGCCAGCGCAGTTTGCCAGTGCGGCTGCCGAAGCTCGGCTGGCGCAATTGCGATTGGCAGGCTACTGATGAGCAACACCAAGAAAACCCTGCCCCTCGGCGCACTGCTGGTTGAAAAAGGGCTGCTCACAGAAGACCAGCTGCGCATTGCGCTATTGGAGCAGCGGCGCTCGGGGACCCCGTTGGGTAAATTACTGGTGGCGCTGGGTTTTGTTTCGGAAGGGGTGCTGCGCGAAGCGCTATCGGAAAATCTCGGCCACCACAGTATTGATCTGAGCCGCACCGTGGCGGATTTACAGGCGATCCGGCTGATCCCCAAAGAGCTGGCCAAACGCTTGCTGGCCTTACCGGTGGGGCTGGATAGCGCGGCCGCGGTACTTACCGTGGCGATGGTGGATCCGAATAATCTGGTGGCATTGGATCAGCTGCGGTTGCAGACCCGAGATCAATATCGGATCGAAGCGCTGCTGGCGGCCGAGTCGGATATCGTCAGGGCGATTGACCAATATTATGGTTTCGAGCTCTCGATTGATGGCATTTTGCACGAAATCGAAACGGGCGAAATTGATTACGGCAGCCTCGCGCAGGCCGAGGCCGAATACAGCCAGCCGGTGGTGCGCCTGATTGATGCACTTTTGGCCGATGCGGTGAATCGGGGGGCCTCAGATTTGCATTTCGAGCCGGAGCCTTCGTTTGTGCGGATTCGCTACCGCATTGATGGGGTCTTGCGGCAAATCCGAGCGCTGCATAAAACCTATTGGCCGGCGATGGTAGTGCGGCTGAAAGTGCTCTCGGGAATGAATATCGCCGAAACCCGGGCGCCACAAGACGGCCGAATTTCGCTCACCCTGTCGGGCCGCAGCCTGGATTTTCGGGTGTCGGCGCAGCCGACTAGCTGGGGCGAAAATCTGGTGCTGCGGATTTTGGATCGGCAAAAAGGCCTGGTGCCGCTGGATAAGCTCGGCTTGAGCCGGAGCAACCTTGATCTATTGCGGCTGATGATTGCGCGCCCGGAAGGGATTATTTTGGTCACCGGCCCCACCGGCTCGGGCAAAACCACCACTCTGTATTCGATTTTGAATCACATTAATTCGGTGGCGGTGAACATCATGACGCTGGAAGACCCAGTGGAATACCCGCTGCCCATGATCCGGCAAACCTCGGTGAATGAGGTGAGCAAGCTGGATTTTGCCAATGGCATCCGTGCCATGATGCGGCAAGACCCGGATGTAATCCTGATTGGCGAGATTCGTGACCGGGATACGGCCGAAATGGCGTTTCGCGCCGCGATGACCGGGCATCAGGTGTATTCCACCCTGCATACCAGCTCGGCAGTCGGCGCCTTGCCGCGGCTGCTGGATATAGGCGTGCTACCCGACGTACTCACCGGCAATATCATCGGCATTATTGCCCAGCGCCTAGTGCGTACTCTGTGCCCGCACTGCAAGCAAGCCTATCAGCCCGATGCGTTCGAACAGCGTTTGCTCGGTATCCGTCAGCCCCAAACCATTTATCGCGCAGTGGGGTGCCCGCAATGTGAGCATCAGGGCTATCGCGGGCGTACCACGGTGATGGAGTTGCTGCGCCTGGATGGTGAGCTCGATGAACTCATTGCCCGCCGTGCTTCGCAGCGCGAAGTCCGGCAATTAGCCTTGCGCAAAGGCTTTGTGCCGCTGGCCGATGATGCCTGCCGCAAAGTTTTAGCCGGGGAAACCGCGCTGGAAGAAATCGCAAGGGTGATTGATCTAACCGAGCGGGTGAGCTGATGCAGTTTCGCTATCGGGCCGCCGAAGCGGGCGGGCGAATTCGGGAAGGGGAGATGGCCGCTACCAATGTGGCCGACTTGGAAATTCGCCTGGCGCGCCTGCAGCTGACCCTGATTGAGGCGCGGGCGGCCCCGCAGCGCTGGTGGGGCGCCCGGCGGATTCATCGCCGTGAGCTGATTCAATTTTGTTTTCATCTGGAGCAACTCACCCGCGCTGGTGTGCCGCTACTGGAAGGCCTGGTTGATTTGCGCGATAGCGTGGATCAGCCGCAAATGCGCGAAATTGCGGCCAATCTGATTGAAGATATCGAAGGCGGGCAGCAGCTATCCCAAGCCATGGCTGCGCATCCGCAGGTGTTTGATCAGGTGTTTGTGAGCCTGATCCGCGCCGGTGAAGCCAGCGGTGAGCTACCTACGGTGCTGGGTAAGCTAGCCGAGGCAATTAAATGGCAGGATGAATTGGTCTCGCGCATGCGCCGGATTGTGATGTACCCGGCGTTTGTCGGGGTGCTGGTATTTGCGGTGGTGTGTTTTTTGCTGATTTATCTGGTGCCACAGCTGGTGGCATTTATCACTGCCATGAAGCAAACCTTGCCGTTCAGCACCCAGCTGCTGCTGTGGCTCTCTACCCTGTTTGCCAATGCCTGGTGGGCGATTATTGGCCTGCCTGTGGTGCTGTTGCTGTTGGGCCGCTGGCGCTATCAGCAGGATGAGGCTTTTCAAATGCAGGCCGATGCCTATCTTTTACGCCTGCCGGTGTTAGGGCCGATTGTGAAAAAAATCGTGCTGGCGCGCTTTGCCGGGTTTTTTGGTTTGCTCTACGGCGCCGGGCTGCCCATTTTGGAATGTTTGCAGATTTGCGAGGGCATTATGGGTAATCGGGTGCTCTCCGCTGCAGTGGCGCAGGCGGGGCAACAAATTCGCGAGGGGCAGGGCGTGAGTGCCAGCTTTGCCCGGGTTGGGCTGTTTCCGGCGCTGGTGCTGCGCATGCTGCGGATCGGCGAAAACACCGGCCAGCTCGATGGGGCGCTGGCCAATGTGGCGTATTTTTATGATCGCGATATCAAAGAGGCGATTGAGCGTGTGCAAGCACTGGTTGAGCCCACGATGACCGTGATTTTAGGGCTGCTATTGGCCTGGATTATGTCGGCGGTGCTCGGGCCGATTTTCGATACCATCAGTCAATTGCGATGAAAACGCTGATTCTCTTACTTACCCAGGATCGCCTCGCGGTGTATGCCGAGCCCGCGGCCCCCAGCTTGCTGGCCGAATTTGGGCTGGATGACGCTGGCCAGCAGGCCTGGGCTGCTTGGCTGGCAGCGCGCGGGCCATATCGCTGCTTTGTACTTACGGATCTGGTGGAAGAAGATGTGCTGCAAGAGGAGATCCCGCGGCTGGGTGGACGGGATCGGCAAGCACTCTTGCAGCGGCGCCTGGCGCAGCAATTTCGCGCCACAGCCTATCGGCAGGCGCGGCTACTGCGCCGCGGCCGGCGCGGCGAGCCTGATCGGGTGCAGCTCGCGGCCTTACTCAATGGCGAACTGCTGGAGCGGGTGATGGCGCCCTTACTGGCGCGGCAATGGCCGGTAGTTGGGGTGTATTCGCTGGCGCTGCTCACGCAGGCCTTGCTGGAACGGATGCCGCAGCATCCGCCGCAGGTGCTGGTGATGAGTAGTTTGCGCCCCGGGCAATGGCGGCAAAGCTTTTTTACCCATGAAGGCCTGCGCTTTAGCCGGCTGGCGATCTTTAATGCCAGCCACGCAAGCCAGCCGGATGAGCAATTACATGATCTGGCCAGCGAATTACACCGTGCGCGGCAATATCTGAGCACATTACGGCTGGTGGGGCGCGATGTGCGCTTACCCGTGTGGCTGCTGGTCGATGGCCACCAGCTGGCCGCGATGGGCGGCTTGCCGGCGGCCCTGGGCGAGGAGGCAGGCGCGTTTGATTTGCAGCTGCAAACGCCGCAGGGCGAGCTGGCGCAGCGCTTGCGGCTACCCGTGCACAGCGAGCACTGGCTAGAGTCGCTGCTACGCCTACTGGTGAGTGGCAAGCTGGCCAATCAGTATGCTCCCGCTGCGGTGCAGAAATACGATTGGCTGTACCGCTTAGGGCGGCACTTGTATCAGTGGGCGGTGGTGCTGGTGTTGCTGGCCGCGGGGCTGGCCGCCATAAGCTGGTGGCAGGCTACCCAATTGCAGCAGCAGCTGGGGTTGGCTGAGCAGCGTTGGCTGCATCTGCAGCGCGAGGAGCGTGAATACAGTCAACGCCTGCATGGGGCGGCGGCCAGTGCACCCTTGCGCTTACAGACCATGGCCCGTTTTACCGAGCAGCATTTGCAGGCCGCGCCCGATCCGGAGCGCACGCTGCAGGCGGTGAGCCTGGTGCTGCTGGGTTTGCCGGGTTTAACGCTGGATGAAGTGCAGTGGCAAACGCTGGCCCCGGCTGTGCTTGCCGATGCCGCGGCGAATGGTGCGGCGCCTGCTGAGCCACAGGTGGCCGATCCGCAGGCACAGCCCAATCCATGGCTGGCGCAGCAGCTTACCTTGCGCGGGCGGGTGGCTGATCGGCAGGCGCACCGGCAATCTTTGCAGCAAGTGCGGGCGCTCCAAGAAGCGCTGCAACACGATCTGGCTGGTGTGCAGATTAGCGTGGTGCAATGGCCGCTGGATATCCGCTCGAAGGCGAGTATCCAGCCACAACTCAATCAGGTGGCCGATTCCAGAGCAATACCCGCCGATTTTGTGCTGCAACTTAATTGGCCCGCCCCGGAGTTAACCCATGAGTGATGCTATTTGGTCGCAGCTCAGGCGCAGTGATTACGCGCTGATACGTCGCCCGGTGCTGTGGTTTGGCACTGCGCTGCTGATGGCGGGTGTGTTATTGCTGGTGGGGCAAGGCTATGTGTGGTTAAGCCAGAGCGAGCTGGATGCGCAGCAGCAACGACTGCGCGCGCAAGTGGCCAGCACCGAAGCGGCCAAATTAGCGTGGGATGCCGTGCAGCGGCATCAGTCATTAGCCAGTCAGCTGCAGCGCCGCGGCGTATTGGGCGCGGAAAATCGTCTGGCTTGGGTCGAGCAACTGGCCGCACTGGCGCGCGCGCACCCGGAGTGGCAGCTGAGCTACAGCCTCAATCCGCGCCGGCTGAAAGAAGGGGCCAAACCTGAGCAGGGGCTGGCGCTGTATGCCAGTGAGCTGCATTTGCAGTGGCAGGCGAGCTCAGAGTGGGATTTTTCTACCCTGCACGCCCAGTTGCGGCAATTACCGGGGCAGGCGGTGGCGCGCGAATGCCTGTGGCAGCGCGTGCCGGCCCAGGCGCTGCCGCTGCGGCTGGATTGCCGCTACGATGTACTCACCATGCATGATGCGGAGGCGCTATGAAGCGATTGGCTCTGGCGGTGTGTGCCGTGTTGCTGGCGCTTAGCCCGCTGGGGCTTGCGGCCGATTCCTGGGGGCGGCTGTTTTTTAATCCGCACGAACGCGCCCAGCAGCTCACCACCGAGCGCAGTGCCGCGGCAGCACCGGCTGACGCCACGCCCGCTCCGCTGCGCTACGATGGTCAGCTCAAAGGCCCGCGCCGCCAGGTGCATTGGGTCAATGGGGTTGAGGCTACGCCGCCTGCCGGCTTGCGCCCCGGCCAGCAACAGCCTTAGCCGCAAAGCTGAGCGCTCCTACGCTGCGTGCCGGTTTGATCAGGGGCATTTTTCAGCCCGCCGCCGTGCGCATACTGTTACAGGCCAGCTTGCGAAAGCGCGTAAAATGGCGGCACTCGCCGGTGCGAGATTGGCCTTGAGGTGTGTGGGTGAGCGCTGCCCGTTTAAGATCGAATATTCTGGCTCTGTATCTGGTACAGGGTCTCAATTACGTCGTGTCCTTCGTGACCTTCCCTTTTCTGCTGGTGCAGCTGGGGAGCGAAGGCTTTGGCGTGATGAACTTTGCCTTTGCCTGCGTGCAATATGGCGTGTTGCTGACCGACTTTGGCTTTAATCTCTCGGCGGTGCGCGAAGTCGCGCAAGCGCGGCATGATCCGCAGGCGGCGGCGCGGATTTTCTGGCGGGTCACCTGGGCCAAGCTGCTGCTGATGCTGGCCTCGTGCTTGCTCTTGTTCGCACTTACGCTGGGGCTGGATAGCTGGCGCGCCCATGCCGAGGTGTTTTTCTGGAGCCAGCTGTATGTGGCGAGCGCGGTGCTGTTTCCGCTCTGGTATTTCCAAGGTTTTGAAAAACTGCAGCTGGCTTCCGGCCTGATGGTGTTGGCCCGCGCACTGACGCTGGGCTTTTTGCTGTATTGGGTCAATAGCCCTGACGATGTCGCGCTGGCCGTGATTTTGCAGGCCACACCGCAAATGCTGGCGGGTTTGCTGTGGTGGGCTACCGGGTGGGGTATTGCTCGCCCAGCCTTGCAGATCGTGCCCTTGAGCGAGATACGTCAGGTATTAAAGCTGAGCTGGCCGTTTTTTCTCTCGGCAGTGTCTACTAGCCTCTACACCACTTCAACCACTGTACTACTGGGGATGTTTGCCGCGCCGCTGCAGGTGGGGTTATTCGCCGCTGCCAGCAAGCTGGTGTATATCGCGCAGGGGTTGATTGGCCCGTTTGTACAGGGCATGTACCCGCGCATTGCCCAGCTGGCGGCGCATGAGCCGCCAGCGGCGCTAAGGCTGATTCGCAAATCACTATGGGTGCAAGGCGGCGTTGGGCTGGCGATGACGCTGGCGCTGGCGCTGTTTTTGCCGCTGTTTACCCCGCTGGCACAAGAGTGGCTGGGCGCGCAATCGGGCCTCACCCGCGCCCTAGTGGCGCTGGGCGACTCGCAACTGATTATGTGGTGGTTTGCCCCGGTGGTGCTATTAGGGGCGGTGTCGCTGGTGTTTGGTCAGCAAACCTTGTTGGTGTTTGGCGAAGAGCGCTACTTTAGCCGTGTACTGATTGCTGCCGGGGTGCTGAACGTGGCGCTGATGTGCGCGCTGGTGCCCGGTGCGACGCAAGCCGGCCTGCGGGCGGCGCAGTCGGTGTTGCTGGTTGAAGGCTTTATTACCCTGACCTTTTTCTGGCGGGCGCGGCAAGTGATGGCTCGCGTGCGCCAAGCTGCCGTGGTAGAGGGGCAAGCATGAATCCGCTGGTGTCTTTTGTATTGCCGTGTTTTAACTCGGCAGAGTATCTGCAGCAAACCATTGATAGTATTACTGCTCAGACCTATACCCACTGGGAGTGTGTGGCCATTGATGATGGCTCAAGCGATGCCACCCTGGCGATTTTGCTGGCGGCCGCGGAGCGCGATAGCCGCTTTCGGGTGATTACCCGCGAAAATCGTGGCCTGATTGCCAGCCTGAACGAGGGGATTGCCGCCGCGCGCGGGGAATGGATTGCCCGTATTGATGCCGATGATCTGTGCCGGCCAGAACGGCTGGCGGTGCAGCTGGGTTATTGTGCGCAGTGGCAGCTGGATGTGTGCGGCAGCTGGGTTGGCTTTATTGGCGAGCGGCGCGGCGAGTGGCATACGCCCGTGACCGATGCGCAGATCCGTTTGGCTTTGCTGTTTAACACCCCGCTGGCTCACCCGAGTATTTTGGCGCGCACGAGCTTATTGAAAGCGCATCCATACCCAGCCGATGCGCCGCATGCCGAAGACTATGCCCTGTGGTGCCAGCTTGCCCGGCAGCCCAGCGTGCGCTTTGGCAATGTACCGCAAGTGCTGCTGCAGTATCGCACCCATCGTGGGCAAGTCACGCAGGCCAAAAAAGCCGCCTTGCTGATTACCGCGCAGCGTGTGCGCGAAGACTACGCTGGCCACGCCCTACCGGTGGCTTTGCAGCCGCTGGCTGCCGAGTTTGCCAAGCTGGCAGAGCCGAGCCGTTTACTGAATCATGCCGAATGGCGCTGGATGTGCGATTTCTTCCGCCAGCTGCTGGCCTTACGCCCCGAAAGCCGTGGCGCCTTGGGCGAATGGTGGCTGGATACGCTGCAGCGTAGCCGCGGGGTGAGCCTGCTGGATGCGCCAGCGGTACTGCGGCTGGCATTGCAGATGCCGCCGCCCCAAGCCGAACGCCCACGCGTGTTGAAGCAAGCCGCGCGCTTGGTGATGTCCGACCGGCTGTGGCAGGTGCTAAAAAATGGCTAAACCACGCGTTGCGATTTTGCTGCGAGATTTAGGCTTGGGTGGCGTTGAGCGTTGCGCCGTGCTGGTGGGCGAGGGGTTGTACGCCTTGGGCTTTGAGGTGACGCTGGTACTGCTCGGGGGCAGTAGCAATTTATGGCGCGAGCGGATTAAGCAGGTCAAGGTGGTTGATGTTTCCACGCAATGGCAGCCTTTGCGCCCGCAGACGTGGTGGCGGGGCTGGCGCGCGGTGCGGCAGATTGTGCGTGGGCACGATGTGGTGCTGGCCGGCTCCTTTTTGCTGCCGCTGTATATGGCCTACGCCGCCAGCTTTGGTTTGGGCAAGCGGGTGATTGGCTGGGTGCATGGCCCGCTGTTTGAATTGGATCAGTTCGCGCGGATGAACCCGGTGCACCGGCATGCCTGCCAGTGGGTGTATCGCCGCCTGGCGGAGCTGGTATTTGTGTCTGAGCATGCGCGGACCTCATTGGCCCGCTGGCTGGAAACGCCACCGCGCGCCGGCTGGCAGGTCTTGCCCAATTTTGTCGATGCCGAGCAAGACTGGCCGCACTGGCAAGCACGGGCGCCAGGCGCGCCGCTGCGGCTATTGTTTGTGGGGCGCATTGCCGAAGAAAAACAGCCACAGCTGTGGCTAGATACCCTGAGCGCGCTCAATCTGCGCGGCATCGCCGCCACGCTGACCATTGTTGGCGACGGCCCAATGCAAGCCGAGCTGGCGGCACAGGTGGCCGAACGTCAGCTGGGGGCGCAGATTCATTTTGCCGGGCGCCAGGCCGATGTCGCCGCCTATCTGGCGCAGGCCGATGTGCTGCTGCTGACTTCCAGTTTTGAGGGCTGTCCGCTGGTGGTGCTCGAAGCCATGCCGATGGGGGTGCTGGTGGCCAGTACCAATGCCGGCGGCGTGTACGAGCTATTTGGCGATCGGCGCAGCGATTTTGTGGTGGCTGACGCCACGGGCGCTGCGCTGGCCGAGTTGATCGAGCGCCAGCAAGAGCGGGCGCTGGTCTTGCAAAATTTCCTGTTTAAACGGGCGCAGCACTATGCCCAAAGCCAGATTCTGGCCCGCTGGGCTAGTTTGCTGGCCAGTACGAGAACCTCGCAATGAATCGTGTGGCCTTACTGATTCCGCATTTTAATAATCCGGCCGGCCTGTGCGCCTCTTTGGCCTCGATTGGGCCGGATGAAGCGCTGGATGTGGTGATTGTGGATGATGGCAGCACCCGTGCGCCGCTGGATGAAGCAGCCGCACGCGCGGCATTTCGCGCGCAGGGCGAGCTGAAGTTTTACTATTTACCGCATAATTGCGGCATTGAATATGCCCTGAATACCGGGCTGGAAGCCATGCTGGCTGCCGGCTATGAATATGGCGCCCGGCTTGATTGCGATGATGTGGTTGCGCCCGATCGCTTTGCCAAGCAAGCCGCATTTCTGGATGCGCAGCCCGCGGTGTATCTGCTGGGCAGCGCGGTGACTTTTTTTGATGCCAGCGGTGATCGCTTTACCATCCATCAGCCGCAAAGCCATGCCCAGATCGTGCAGCAAATGCATGACGATAATGCCTTTACCCATCCGACCGTGATGTTTCGCATGGCGGGTGTGCGTGAGCTGGGCCTGTATCCCACCGACTGCAAAGCGGCGGAAGATTTTGCCTGGTTCTGGCAGTTTGTTGCCCGCTATCAAACGGCCAATTTGCCCGAAGTGCTGACCCGCAGCGAATACAACGATGCCGGTATTTCGATGAGCAAACGCCGCTTGCAACAATGCCAGCGGCTGAAATTGCTGTGGCGGTATTTTGACTGGCAGCCACGCTCGGCACTGAAGCTGGCTAAGGCTGGTGCCTCGTATCTGCTGCCTTTAACGGTGGCGCGGCGGCTGAAGCGCTTGTTGGGAGTGGGGAAATGGAATTGACCATCCGGGCGGCAACGGCCGCCGATGCCGCGGCCATCACGGCTGTATTGCAAGCGGCCTTTGCCCAGCACCCTCATAGCCAAAATCAGGAATATCGACTGGTGGAGGCCTTGCGCGAGCAGGGCGGCCTGAGCGTGGCACTATGTGCCTGGCAGGGTGAGCAGCTGTGCGGGCTGGTGTGTGCCTCGCCGGTGCAGTTGCCGATGAGTGCTGAGGGCTGGTACGGCATTGCGCCGTTGGCCGTACTGCCGGCGCTGCAAGGGCAGGGCATTGGCCAGCAGTTGATGCAGGCCGTGTTGCATGAATTGCAAGCCATGGGGGCGACAGGCTGTGTGCTGGTGGGCGAGCCTGGCTACTATCAGCGCTTTGGTTTTAGCGCCGACCCGGCCCTGACTTCGGCTGGGATTCCGCCCGAGTATGTGCTCTCGCGCGCCTTTGGCTCGCAACAGGCGCAAGGCGAGATTATTTACCACCCGGCGTTTGCCGTGCTGGAAAGCTAATGGACGAACAGATTAAACCGTCGCAGCCGGTCTTGCTGCTGATCCCGCATTACAATAATCCGGCTGGCCTGGCCCAATCGCTAGCCAGCATCGGGCCCAATGAGCCTTGCGATGTGTTGGTGGTGGATGATGGCAGTGTTAAAGCGCCGCTAGACCGTGCCGCGGCCCAGGCCGCGTTTACCGGTCAAGGTACTTTACGCATTTTATCCCTCGCGCAAAACAAGGGAATTGAAGGGGCGCTGAATGCCGGCCTGCAGTGGGCCAAGGCGCGTGGCTATGCGTGGATTGCGCGGCTGGATTGTGGCGATTGCAATGTATCTGATCGTATCGCTCGCCAGCTCTCGTTTGTAGAGCAACACCCAGGGGTGGTATTGGTGGGGGGCGCCGCTAGCTTCGTCGATCAGGCGGGGGTTGAGCAGTTTGTGTTACGCCATCCGTGTAGTCATGCCGAGATTTTGCGCTACATGAAGAAAAACTCGGCCTACATTCACCCTAGCGTGCTGTTTCAGTTAAGCGCCGCCGAGGCGGTGGGCTGGTATCCGCTGGATGTGCCGGCGGCTGAAGATTACGCGCTGTTTTGGGCGCTAGCACGGCAGTACCAGGTGGCCAATTTACCGGATGTTTTAATTCGCTACGAACTCGATCCGAACGGTATTTCGCTGGGTAAGCGGCGCATTCAGCTGCAGTCGAGATTAAAGCTGCAGCGACGCTATTTTGATGGCAGCCCGGCCGCGCTGGCGGGCATCGCCCGCACGCTGGCGCTACTGGCCTTACCGTATGAGCTGGCCTTTAAGCTCAAAGCCCGTTTGCGCCGCGCGCCGCGGCCTGCGGCGGAGGATATGCAATGAGCCGGATCGTGCATGTGGTTGAATCTTTTGGCGCCGGTACGCTGTCGATGGTGTCGGCCATGGCCAACCAGCAAGCGGCCGATGGGCATGCAGTGACGGTGATCCATTCGGTGCGCGAAGAAACACCGGCTAATTGGCGCACGCTATTTGCCAGCGCAGTGGCCTGTATTCATCTGCCGATGCAGCGCGCAATCCATCCGCTGAATGATTTTCGGGCCGGGCGGGCGCTGTATCGCTGGCTGCGGGATTTGCAGCCTGAGGTCGTACATCTGCATTCAAGCAAAGCTGGCGCGATTGGCCGACTGGTGAGCCTCTTGTGGGCCGAGCCGGGCGGGCCGCGCTGGTTTTTCTCGCCGCATGGTTTGTCGTTTTTGCAGCGGGCCGAAGGGCGCCTGAAAAATAGTATTTTTCTGGGGATTGAGAAAATCCTGGCTGGGGTGCCGGTGACGTTTCTGGCATGCTCGCCCTCCGAAGCAGAGGAAATCCGCACCCACCTTAGCCCGAATGTACGGGTGGTGAATAACGCCATCGATCTGGCGCTGATCAGCCCCGCACGCCCGGGGGGCGCACGGCTGCGTATCGGCACGGTGGGGCGGGTGACGTTGGCGCGTAATCCCGAGCTGTTTGCCGAAATTGCAGCGCAATGTCGCGATTTGCCGGTTGATTTTGTCTGGGTGGGTGGTGGCGATGCCAGTGGCGAAGCGTCGCTGCGCGCTGCAGGGGTGCAGGTGCTGGGCTGGTGCGAGCGCGCTGTGGCGCTGCGCGAGCTGGCGCAGCTGGACATTTACCTGCAAACCAGTCGTTGGGAAGGTTTACCCGTGGCGGTGATCGAAGCCATGGCGGCCGGCCTGCCGGTGCTGGCGACCAATGTCGTGGGCAACCGCGATCTGGTGCAAAACGGCGCCAACGGCTATTTGGTCAATACTGCTGACGAATTTAGCCAGACGCTGCGCCGTCTGGTGGCCGATGCCGAGGCACGCGCACAGCTGGGCGATGCTGCGCGTGAGTTTGCGCAGGCGCATTACTCTTTGCGCCGGATGATGAATGATCTGTACGCCGCTTACGGCATTCCCCCGCAGGGGCAGGAAACACCATGATGCAAGAAGAAAAACACCTGCACGCCGAGCGGGCCAAGCCCTGGCTCGCGCTGGCCGATTTTGCCGCCTTGGCCTTGTCATTCGGGCTGGCGATGCTGCTGTTGTGGCTGTTCCGTTATCACCGCATCGGCGCCAGCATGGAGCTGTGGTGGGTGTGGGAAGGCCAGCAGCAGGGGCTGGCGTTTCTGGGCTTGGCGCTGATCACGGTGGCCAGCTTCTGGTGGCGCGGGCATTACAGCCTGCGCCTGCCGTTCTGGGATGAGCTATTGGAAGTACTGCGCGCCTTACTGCTGGCGGCCTTGCTCAATGGCATGCTGGTGCTGCTGGGCAAATTTACTGTGTCGCGGTTTTTGTGGCCGGTGTCGTGGGGGCTGGCGCTGGTGCTGTTGCCGTATTGCCGCCATCTGGTTAAACGCGCGCTGCTGCGCGCCGGGCTGTGGCAATTACCGACGGTGATTATCGGCGCAGGGGTGAATGCGCAAGACGCCTATCGCGCCATGCATTCCGAGCCCACGCTGGGCTTTAGCGTACAGGCCTTTGTGTCTACCGAGGCCGCTGCTGAGGATGAACTGGTGTTTGGCGACGAACGCTTGCCGGTGGTGAAGCTTGCGCGCGAAGAATTACTGCCGTGGCTCGCCGCCAATGGCCGCCCGCATGTGGTGGTGGCGGTGAATCAGGATGAGCTGCAACAGCTCAGTAGCCAGGTGGAGCAATTATCGCTGCGCTACAAAGACATCCACATTATTCCGCCGATTGCCGGATTGCCGCTGTTTGGCGTGGTGCCGCATCACTTCTTTAGCCATGAAGTGCTGCTGCTGCGGGTGCGCAATAATCTGATGGTGAAGCCTTTAATCCGGCTGAAGCGGGCCTTTGATCTCTTTGGCGCCAGCGTGGGGCTGTTGTTGCTGTCGCCACTGTTGTTGTATGTGCTGTATCGGGTGAAGCAAGAGGGCGGGCCGGGCTCGGTGTTTTTTGGCCACGAGCGGATCGGCATGAATGGCGTGCCGTTTAAGTGCTGGAAATTTCGCACCATGGTGCACAACAGTCAGGAAGTGTTAGAGCGTTTGCTGGCCACCGACCCAGCGGCACGGGCTGAATGGGATAAAGATTTCAAACTGAAAAACGACCCGCGCATCACCCGCATCGGGGCGTTTTTGCGCAAAACCAGCCTGGATGAGATTCCCCAATTATGGAATGTGCTGAAAGGCGAAATGAGTCTGGTTGGCCCTCGGCCGGTGATCGCCGCCGAGCTCGAGCGCTACGGCGATAAAGTAGATTTTTATCTTGAAGCGCGCCCGGGCCTGACCGGTTTGTGGCAAGTATCCGGTCGGAATGACACCACCTATGCCGAGCGGGTAGCGCTGGATGCGTGGTATGTGAAAAACTGGAATCTGTGGTATGACATCGCGATTGTCTGCAAAACCATCCGCACGGTGGTCAGTGGACACGGCGCATACTAATGGTGGGTATTGCCAGCTAGGCATTAATAATATTTGATCGGGGCGATATACCCCGATTGGCCAGTGTTTGCTTGCCCCAAGGGGCAAAAGGCTAGATCAATGCAAGATTTCGTACAGTGGTTTCGGCAGGCCGCACCTTATATCCACGCCTTTCGTGGGCGAACCTTTGTGCTGGCGCTGGGCGGTGAGGTGGTGCGTGATGGCAAATTTGCCACGCTGACGCACGATATCAACCTGCTAACCAGTCTGGGGGTGCGGCTGATTGTGGTGCATGGCGCCCGGCCGCAAATTGAGGCGCGCATGGCCGAGCGTGGTCTGGCGCCGCAATATCACCACGGGGTGCGGGTGACCGACAGCCAGGCGCTGGAATGCGTGATTCAGGCTGCCGGCCATGTGCGGGTGGAAATCGAATCCTGGCTGTCGATGGGTTTGGCCAATTCGCCGATGGCCAATGCCGATATTCGCGTTTCGGCCGGCAATTTTGTGACCGCCCAGCCGATGGGCGTGCGCGATGGCATTGATCTGCAGTACACCGGCGAGGTGCGCAAGGTCGATACCACGGCCATCAATTACCGGCTGGATGATGGCGAAATGGTGCTGCTATCAACCATTGGCTATTCGCCCACTGGCGAAATTTTTAACTTAACGCTGGAAGATGTCGCCACCAGCACCGCCATTGCGCTCAAAGCCGACAAACTACTGTTTATGTTTGGCCAGCAAGGCGTTGTGAATGACGAAGGCGAGCTGCAAACCGAGCTCACCGCCATCGAGGCCGAGCAGTTTTTGCAGGATCACCCCGAGGTCAACGAAGACGTGCGGCTGTATCTGCCCTGTGCGATTCGCGCAGTGCGCTATGGCGTAAAGCGGGCGCATCTGATCACGCACCATGTGGATGGCAGCCTGTTGATGGAGCTGTTTACCCACGATGGGATCGGCACCATGATTTCGCGCGCCTCGCTCGAAACCCTGCGCCACGCCACCATCGATGACATCGGCGGGATGCTGGCGCTGATCGAGCCACTGGAAGATCAGGGCGTGCTGGTGAAGCGCGGGCGCGAATTGCTCGAGCGCGAAGTCCATCGCTATTCGGTGCTGGAGCACGATGGCAAGATCATCGGCATTGTGGCGATTCATCCGTTTCTGGAAAGCAAAATGGCCGAGCTCGCCTGCTTGGTCATCCACCCGGATTACCGCGATGAAGACCGCGGCGCCGATCTTTTGCGCCACGTGGAGCAGCAGGCGCGCGGCATGGGCATGGAAAAACTCTTTGCCCTCACCACGCGCACCAGCCACTGGTTTGTCGAGCGCGGCTTTAAGCAGGCCGCGGTGGATGATTTGCCGATCGAGAAAAAGCAGCTGTATAACTACCAGCGCCGCTCGAAAGTATTTGTGAAACTGCTGAGCCGCTAATCCCGGCTGCGCTGCAGCCCTTGCGGGTGAAAACCCGCAGAACTGCAGCGTTTTTTACGCCGATCAACGGCTTTTCTAGTGCGCAGCGGCGAACTGATAGTAAGCTCAAGACTATGCTTGTCCGCCCGTTTTTCTCTTCGCTGCGCAGCCGGCTGATTGCCGCCAGTATTCTGGTGCAAGCCGCATTATTGCTGGTGCTGCTGCTCAATACTTCCCGCATCTGGACCGAGATGGTGCACCAGGTGAGCGAAGTGCGCGTGCAGGAATTATCGCGGCTATTGAGCGCCGCCTTTACCGCCCCGATGGCCAGCGGCGATCTGGCCAAAGCCAGCGATCTGCTCGATGGGATTCGCTCGACCGAAGGGATTGATTATCTGGTGCTGCTGGATAGTCGCCAGCAGATCATCGCCGCGCGGGGCTGGGATGTCTCGCAGCCCTTACCCAAACCCAATACCAGCTCGGTCGGTGCGCAAAGCGATACCGTGATTACCCATGCCGCCACCCGCATCGAACAGGGCGGCGAGGCGCTAGCCGAACTGCGCTTCGGGATTTCCAATGTCATCATGCACGATGCCGCGCGCCGGCTGATCTGGCAAAGTGCGCTCGGGCTGGCCGTGGGCTTGCTGGCCACGGTGATTTTGATGACCATGCTTGGCGTGTGGCTAACCCGGCATTTGTATCGCATTCTGAGCGCGGCCGAGACCGCCAGCCAAGGGCATTTCGAGGCACTGGCCGAGCCGCAAGGCAATGATGAAGTCGCGCAAATTACCCGCCGTTTTAATGAAATGGCGCGGGTCATTCGCGATCGCGTGTATGCCTTGTCGCAATCCGAGGCCAAGTTTCACGCCATTGCCGACCATACCTATAGTGCCGAGCTGTGGCTCAACCCCGAAGGTAAGCTGGTGTGGGTGAATGCTTCGGTTGAGCGCCTGACGGGTTATTCGGTGAATGAATGTCATCTGCTGCCTGATTTTCCACTGTCGCTGGCCACGCCCGAAGAGCGCGCGCGGCTGGATGGGGCGCTGCGGCAGGCGCTGCTTGAGCAATCGATGCAGCAAGATTATGAATTCCGCGCCGTGCGCCGCGATGGCGCGCTGTTCTGGGCTTCGGCCAGCTGGCTGCCGCTGTTTGATAATCAAGGCCAATATCAGGGCCTACGTGCCAGTTTGCGCGATAACTCCGACATGAAAGACGACCGCCTGGCCCTACGCAAAGCGGTGGTTGAGCTGCGGCAGATTCAGTCGCTGGGGCAAAGCTATCTGCAGCGCGCCGAGAGCGAACGGGCGCGGATGATGGCACTGCTGGCGGCGATGCGCTTTGGGGTGTTGTTCCTCGATAACGATAACCGGGTGGTGTTTTTTAACCCGGCTTTCTGCGAGTTGTGGGGCATTTCCAGTGCCGAATTGCTTAGTCACCGGCCAGTGGGGCAGGTCTTGCAACAGGCCGATAATCGTCCGGCGCTGGGCGATATTTTGTCGATTTATCTGGAAGAGCTGTCGCTGATGGAAGATCGCGTCGATTTTGGCGAGATCACCATGAATGATGGCCGCATCGTGGTGCAAAACTGCTACCGCGTACTCGACCCGAAAGGCGAAACCAATGGGCGGATGTGGGTGTACGAAGACGTCACCCAGCAGCGCGCGCTAGCCGAGCATATGGTCAATCTGGCCGAGCGCGATGCGCTCACTGGCTTGTATAACCGCCACCGCTTCCAGCAGGAGCTGGAGCGGATGGTGTCCGAAGCGGATCGCCGTCAGCAATCGATGGCGCTGATCTTCTTTGATCTGGACGAATTCAAGCATGTGAACGATAGCTTTGGCCATGCGGTGGGTGATGAGCTACTGAAGAGCATTGCCCGCGAAATCAGCAAGCAGGTGCGCCGGCATGAAGTGCTCTCGCGGCTGGGCGGGGATGAATTTGCCGTCTTGTTGCCGGAAAGTGGCGAATTTGAAGTCAGCAAGCTGGCCGAGCGGATTGTGAGCTCAATTGCGCAAATCCAGTTTAATACCGGCACGCACATGATTCGCCCACGCACCTCGGTGGGGGTGGCGCTGTATCCGCTGCATGCCGACAATGCCGAAGACCTGGTCGCGCATGCCGATTCGGCCATGTATCAGGCCAAGGCCGCCGGCAAGGGTACGTGGCGGCTGTATCACCCCGATGCCGATCATTCGCGCAATGAGCTGACGCGGCTATCGTGGAAAGAGCGGATTATGGATGCGCTGGAGCACGATGGCTTCGAGCTGCATTTTCAGGGTATTTATCACTGCCATGACAAATCACTGGCGCATCTGGAAGCGCTGGTGCGGATGAAAGATGCCGATTCGCCTGGCGGCGTGATTATGCCGGGGCATTTCATCCCGCATGCGGAGAAAAGCGGCAAGATTCTGGAGCTGGACCGCTGGGTAATTCATAAAGTGATCCAGCAGCTGGCTAATTTCCCATCCTGCCCATCCATTGCGGTGAATGTCTCGGGCCGTTCGTTTGATGACCCTGAGCTGCCGGCTTATATCGATAATCTGCTCAAACAATATCGCGTGCAGCCCAAGCGCTTGCTGGTGGAGCTGACCGAAACCTCTGCGGTGTCGGATATGACCGATGCCCAGCGCTTTATTGATGCGCTGCGCGCCACGGGGTGTGTGGTGTGTCTGGATGACTTCGGGGTGGGTTTTGCCTCGTTTGCCTATCTGAAGCAATTGAAGGCCGACGTGCTGAAAATTGATGGGCTGTTTATTCGCGACTTGCAAAACGACCACGACAGCCAGGTGTTCGTGCGCGGGATGGTGAGCATTGCCCATGATCTGGGCAAAACGACGATTGCCGAATTCGTCGAGAACGAAGCGATTTTCAAAATGCTGGTGGAATTTGGCGTTGATCAGGTGCAGGGCTACTGGCTGGATAAACCCCAGCGCGACCATCCGGGTTTGCGCTAGGGGTATGTAGCTAGATTCTAATCAAATCAATATTGCCATGATGATACTGGGGTTGGGTATCTGCGCAAGATTGGGTGTGCTGGCTTACTAGCGCGCGACCACGGCCTGCAGGTTTTTATCACCAGTGATTTGCGCAATGGCCGCCAGCGCGGCGTCGCGGTTGCGATAAGGGCCTAATTTCACCCGGTGCAATTTGCCATCGCTCTGGATCACCAGTTTGTCGGTATCGCGATCCAGCTCGCGCGCCAGGTGCGCTTTGAAGTTATCGGCATTTTGCAACGAGCTAAACGCTCCTAACTGTACATACACGCCCCCCCCCTGATCTGCTACCGGGATCGGGCGTGGCTGATTCGGGCTGGCTGGCGCCGGCGTGGCCGCTGGTACTTGCGCCGCGGCAATCACGGTGCTTGGCGCATCGCCTGGCAGCAGGCTTTCAACGCGAACTTCAGCACTGCCTTGCGTGGCATAGCCAAGCCGGCAGGCGGCGAGGAAGGATAAATCCATCACCCGGCCTTTATGAAAAGGACCACGGTCATTCACGCGCACAATCACGCTGCGGCCGTTTTTCACATTGGTCACCCGGGCGTAGCTCGGTAACGGCAGCGTGGGGTGAGCCGCCGTCATCTGGAACATATCGTAGACTTCGCCGGTGCTGGTTTTCTGGCCATGAAACTTGCGGCCATACCAGCTGGCGATGCCTTGCTCCTGCAATTGCCCGGGCGCCGCTAGTGGGCTAAACGACAGCCCGAGTACGGTGTAGGGGCGATTGGCCCATTTGTGCAGCGGCTCCCACTTGGGCGCAGGCTCGGCGATGTAATCCAGATTGGCCGGCAGATCGCTCATCGGGCCATCGTCTTTGTAAAACGCGCCATTGCCGGTTTTGGGGCTGTATTCACAGCGATAGGGCGATGGGCTGCTGCTGAGCGTTGGGCCCGTGGGGGCGGTGCTAGGCTGGGGTGTTGGCGCGGGTTTGCTTGGGGTAGTACTGGGTGGGGGTGTAGTGCTGCAGGCCGCCAAAATCAATGAGCCCAGAATAATACCCTTGCTGCTGTGTCGCATGCTGTGTCCTTGCGCTTAGCCTTTCATTAACGAGCGGTCGCGCTGGATGCTCATCAACAAGCCAAAGGTGGCCAGAATCGAAACCATCGAGGTACCGCCATATGAAATCAGTGGTAAAGGCACACCGACCACCGGCAGCATCCCCGAGACCATGCCCATATTGACGAGGGCATAGGTAAAGAAGTTCATCGCAATCGCCCCGGCCAGCAGGCGGCCAAACAGGGTGTTGGCGCTATTGGCGATCATCAGCCCGCGGAAAATCACCAGCAAGTACAAAATCAGCAAAACGCAGTTGCCCAGCAGGCCGAATTCCTCGCCATACACGGCGAAGATAAAGTCGGTAGTGCGCTCGGGGATGAAATCCAGATGCGTTTGTGTGCCGGCCAGCCAGCCCTTGCCAAACGCTCCGCCCGAGCCAATCGCAATTGTGCCCTGAATAATGTGATAACCGGCGCCAAGTGGGTCGGCCATCGGGTCGAGCATGGTGGCAATGCGGCGGCACTGGTATTCATGCAGCACCTGCACGCATAGATTCCAGTGCGTCACAATGTAGGCAAAAATGCCGATGCCCACGCTCATAAAGGCGAGGAAATACCACGACAGACCAGCAAAAAACAGTACATAAAAGCCCGATGAAGCAATCAACAGACCCGTACCCAGATCGGGTTGCTTCAGAATCAGCGCAAATGGCACCAAAATAATCAGCGCCGCGCCGACAAAATGCCGCCAATTCAACGTCGATTCAAAATGATGGAAATACCAGGCCAGCATCAGCGGCAGCGCCAGTCGCATCAACTCGGATGGCTGAATGCGGGTGATACCGATATTCAGCCAGCGGGTAGCGCCATGACTGGTGATGCCGAAAAACTCGACCGCCAACAGCAACAATACCCCCAGTGCATAGCCTGGCAGTGCCAGCTGCATCAGAATACGCGGCTTGATATTGGCAATACACCACATGCCAAACAGCGAGACACCCATAAAGGTGACTTTATCCATCACCCGCTCAAGGTCGCGATTCGAGGCGGAATATAGCACCACGCTCGATACCGCAAACAGCAGCATGATAAACAGGAATAACCAAGGATCGACCGGGCGCTTGATCCGTTCCCAAAGATGTCTAATCACGAGGTACTACTCCTTCCTGCTCGACCACTTCGCTAGCTGCTTTGCTGGCCACGCCCGACGCGGCGACGGCTGGATCGCTCGGCAGCTTGCCGGTCAGATAATAATCGAGCACTTTACGGGCAATCGGCGCGGCAGCTTGCGCACCGAAGCCGCCATTTTCAACAATGACCGCCAGCGCGATTTTGGGCTTATCCACCGGGGCAAACGCAATAAACCATGAGTGGTCGCGCAGCCGCTCTTTAATCGCGTTGGCGTTGTATTTGGCGCCTTTCAAGCTGAAAACCTGCGCGGTACCGGTTTTACCCGCCGAGGTGTAGGGGGCGTTGCGGAATACCCCGGCACCCGTGCCGACAGTCATCACGCCTTCCATGCCGCGAATCACCCGCTCGATATTTTCCTGTTTCCACGGCAGGGTTTTCACCGGTTTGGGCTCGACCAGCGTGGTTTTACCGCTGGCCGGGTCGGTCATCGAATACACGGCGTGCGGTTTAAACACTACGCCACGATTAGCGATGGTGGCGGTAGCGTGTGCTAGCTGCATCGGGGTGAAGGCGTTATAGCCCTGGCCAATCCCGATCGAAACGGTTTCACCCGAGTACCATTTTTGCTGGGCCGGTTTTTTAAAGCGTTTTTTCTTCCATTCGGGGCTTGGCAAAATCCCGGGCCGCTCGCCCGGCAGATCGGCGCCGGTGGGCACGCCGAAATCGAGCATCGCCATCGATTTGGCGATGTTATCAATCCCCATCTGTACGGCCAGCTGATAGAAATAGGTATCTGACGAATACGGAATCGAGCGGTCAAAGTTCATCGACCCATAGCCGCCTTTTTTCGAATCATTAAAGCGGTGGCCGCCATACACAAAATAACCCGGGTCGCTGATGGTCTGGTGCACCAGCGGCAGATTCAGCTCCAGCGCCGCAATCGCCATAAAGGGCTTAAAGGTCGAGCCGGGCGGATATTCACCGCGAATCGCGCGGTTGAGTAGGGGCTTATCCAGCGAGGTATTGAGTTCGGTCCAGGTTTGCGGGTCAATACCATCAACAAACAGATTGGGGTCAAAGCCGGGCTGGGACACCATGGCCAAAATGCCACCGGTAGCCGGATCAATCGCCACCAGCGAGCCGCGGCGGCCGGCAAATTGCTGCTCCACCATCTGCTGCAGCTTCATATCCACGGCGAGGGTCAGGTCTTTGCCGGTTTGTGGTGGGGTGCGGCTAAGGGTGCGTACCGCTCGGCCACCCGAATCGATTTCCACCTGCTCAAAGCCGGTTTGGCCGTGCAAATGCGCTTCGTAGCTTTGCTCGATCCCGAGCTTGCCGATGTGATCGGTGCCGCGGTAATTGGGCAGTACCCCATCTTCATCCAGCTGCTTGAGGTCGCGATCATTGATACGGCCGATATAGCCAATCAGGTGGCTTGCTGATTCGCCCATCGGATATTGGCGAAACAGCCGTGCTTTGATTTCTACCCCGGGAAAGCGATAGCTTTGCGCGGCAAAACGCGCCACTTCTTCATCGGTGAGTTTGGTGCGGATCGGCAGGGTTTCAAAGTCTTTGGTTTCTTCCTGCAGCTTTTTAAAGCGGCGGCGATCTTTGGCGGTGATCTCGACAATGCCTTTGAGACGGGTGATGGTGTCTTCGAGGTCGCCCACTTTCGATGGGGTAATTTCCAGCGTGTAGGCCGAGAAATTATGCGCCAGCACCACGCCATTGCGGTCGCGAATAATCCCGCGCGAGGGCGGAATCGGCACCAGCGAAATCCGGTTTTGCTCGGCCAGCGTCAGATAGCGCTCATGCTGCAAGACCTGCAGCCAGACAAAACGGCCAGTGAGTACGCAAAACATCAGCAGCACAAACAAAATCGCCACCGCCAGCCGCACCTGGAAAGCGTTGCGCTCATTATGATGATTCATCACCACCCGGCTCATGGCAGACTCCGATGGTGGGCATTAAGCAGGCAGTGCGTCATAGTTCGTCCGGCACGTCCTTGCGCTGATACATGATCATCAGATTCGAGAGCGGCGGCCACAAAAAAGCCGCCAGCAAACTACCGGCAAAATAGCTCCAGCCGATAAATTGCGCGCCCATTAGCAGGTGAATCAGCAGCATGATCGACTGGGCCAGCAAGAGCAGGGCCAGCGCAATCAGCGCTTGCTGCCAGAATGGAAACACCGCGATCTGCCGCTGCCGCGAGAGCGTCAGGTAAGCAATGATCGAATAGGCCAGTGCATGTTGCCCCAGCAAATTGCCATCGGCCACATCCATCAGCAGCCCCAGCGTAAACGCCCAGGCAATGCCAAAGCGGCGTGGCTGATTCAGCGTCCAGTAGATAATCAGCAGGGCAACAAAGTCGGGCGCGAAATTGACTGAAGTCACCTGCCAGGGCAGCAGATTAATCAGCATGGCGCAGATAAACGACATAAAGATAAAACCGCCACCCACTGGGCGCAGCATCTGACGACTAATCGGCATGGCTTAGTGTCCCTTTGGTTTGGGCGTAGGGCTGGTTTCGGGGTAAGGCGGCAAGGTGGCGGGTGGATTCATCAGCAGTAAAAAGCGATGCTGATCAATACCGGCCAGTGGCTTACACTGAATCCGTGCAAAGGCCGAGCCTGCGGTGCGCTCCACTTTGCTCACCACGGCCACCGGCAGCCCGGGCGGGTAAATGCCATCAATTCCTGAGGTAATCAGCACATCACCAGCCTTGATGTCGGCGTTGGGGGGCATATTGCGCACTTCCAGCAAGTTTTGCCGGCCCGAGCCATACACCACTGTGCGCAGCTGATTGCGCTCAACCATCACTGGCACCATATGGCCGCGATCGGAAATCAGCCGCACTTCACTGGTCATCGGCTGCACCCGCACCACCTGGCCGACCACACCGCTGGCATCCAGCGCAATCTGGCCTTCCTTCACCCCGGCGCGCTCGCCCAGATCCACTACCAGTTTCGCGCCAAATGGGTCGCGACCGTTGTAGAGGATTTTGGAAAGCTGACTTTGCCGCGGTTGATGCTCGCTGGCTTGCTTGAGTGCGCGCAGATGGGCGTTTTCGGCTTCCAGCGCTTTCAGCCGCATGGCTTGGCCTTGGGCGAGCAAGCGCTCATCATTCAATTGCCGGTTTTCTGCGATCAGCTCGGTTTGCCGTTGCAAAAAGCTGCTGGCTTCCAGCGCTGCATTCACCGGCGCGGTGGCCACCCATTGCAGTGGGTAGAGCAAAACCGAAATCTGCTCGCGCACGCGCGCAAGCATCTGGTAATAAGCATCGCCAACCAGTAAAGCCACCGAGAGCGTGGAAAAAATCAGCACGCGCGTCAGCGGTTTGGGGCCCTGCTTAAAAAAGGTGGGTTGAGTGGCTTGCATGTTTGCCCCGGGTATACGGCAAAAGGCCATACAGTGTATGGCCTTTGAGTGTATACCCTAATGTCAGTGCTTAATCGTTGGTGAAGATGCCGATGTTGCCTTTGTCCAGCTTCTCCAGCGCTTTGCCTGAGCCGCGAACAACGCAAGTCAGTGGATCTTCGGCCACGATCACCGGCAGGCCAGTTTCTTCCATCAGCAGGCGATCCAGATCGCGCAGCAATGCGCCACCGCCGGTCAGCACCATGCCTTTTTCGGCAATGTCGGCGCCCAGCTCAGGTGGGGTTTGCTCCAGCGCCTGTTTTACGGCGGATACGATCTGGTTCAGCGGATCGGTTAGCGCTTCCAAGATTTCATTCGAAGAAATCGTGAACGAGCGTGGAATCCCTTCGGCGAGGTTACGACCTTTTACTTCCATCTCGCGCACTTCCGCGCCCGGGAAGGCCGAGCCGATGCGTTTTTTGATTTCTTCGGCGGTGGTCTCGCCGATCAGCATGCCGTAGTTACGGCGGATGTAGTTGATGATCGATTCATCAAATTTATCACCGCCCACGCGCACGCTGCTGGCGTACACAATACCGCCCAAGGAAATCACGCCCACCTCGGTGGTACCACCACCGATATCCACCACCATCGAGCCGGTGGCTTCTTCAACCGGCAGGCCCGCACCAATCGCAGCAGCCATTGGCTCTTCGATCAGCTCTACTTTGCGCGCGCCAGCGCCAAGGGCCGATTCACGAATCGCGCGGCGTTCTACTTGCGTTGAGCCGCAAGGCACACAAATCACGATGCGCGGAGGCGAAGAGAACATCCGGCTCGGGTTCACTTTCTTGATGAACTGCTTAAGCATTTGCTCGGTGATGGTGAAGTCGGCGATCACACCGTCTTTCATCGGGCGCACGGCGGTGATATTACCCGGGGTACGGCCCAGCATTTTTTTGGCTTCCGCGCCCACGGCGAGGATGGTTTTCTTACCCGATGGGCCGCCTTCTTGCTGAATGGCTACGACCGATGGCTCGTCCAGCACAATGCCTTTGCCTTGCATATAGATCAGGGTATTTGCCGTGCCCAGGTCAATGGCAATGTCGTTGGCGAAATAGCCGGAAAGTAATCCAATCATTCCTAATCTCTCATCTCTGAATCGGTGTAAATGCGGCACCGGCCGGCGCTCTTTTGCCGATCAATACCCTGAATGTCTGCGCTTGGATATGGCGTTGCGGCATTGGTTTCATCGCAAGCAAATCCGCTTTGTTGCCCCGTTTTGACGCGCCGCAGCGCGGGTGGGAGAAACAAACCCAATATGATACCCTATTGTGTTGACGTTATTGAAGGTTTTACGGGGTAAATACGACCATGTCTTTGTCACAGGACGATGTACGCCGCATTGCACGGCTGGCCCGCATTGCGGTCAGCGACGATGAGGTGGCTGCCAGCCAGGCCCAACTGAATCAACTCTTTACTTTGATTGAAGAAATGCGCGCGATTGACACCACCGGCATCGAGCCGATGGCCCACGCCCAGGACGTGATGCTGCGCCTGCGTGACGACGAAGCCCGCGCTGCCAATCGCCGCGAAGCCTTCCAGGCCGTGGCCCCAAGTGTGGAAAACGGCCTGTATCTGGTGCCAAAAGTCATCGAGTAATTCATTCCAAGGAGTCTGGCCGCATCGCCCTAGGCGGTGCCGCCATCAATTGCCATGCAAACTTTGAAACAACAGATCGACGCGCTGGCCAGCGGACAAACGACTTCGGTGGCGCTGGTTACCGAGAGCCTGGCGCGCATTGCCGCCCACAATGGCACGCTCAATGCCCTGATCACCATTGATGCCGATAAGGCGCTGGCCGCCGCTGCCGCTGCTGACGCCGCCCGCGCCGCAGGCGACACCCGCCCGCTGCTGGGCGTGCCGCTGATTCATAAAGACATCTTCTGCCACGAAGGCTGGAAAACCAGCTGCGGCAGCAAAATGCTGGATAACTTTATCGCCCCATATTCATCGCAAGTGGCCGAAAACTGCGACGCTGCCGGCATGGTAGTGATTGCCCGCGCCAATATGGATGAATTTGCCATGGGCTCGGCAAATGAAAACAGCTTTTATGGCCCGGTGAAAAACCCATGGAATACCCAAACCGTACCGGGTGGCTCATCCGGCGGCTCGGCTGTGGCCGTGGCAGCGGGCTTTAGTGCCGTGGCCACGGGCACCGATACCGGTGGCTCGATTCGCCAACCGGCTGCGTTCTGCGGCATTACCGGTATCAAGCCGACCTACGGCATTGTTAGTCGTTACGGTATGGTCGCGTTCGCCAGTTCGCTGGATCAAGGTGGCCCGATGGCGCACACTGCCGAAGACTGCGCGCTGATGCTAAATGTGATGGCGGGCTTTGATGAGCGTGATTCCACCAGCCTAGAGCATGCCAAAGAAGACTACACCCGTGAGCTCAATGCCCCACTGGCTGGCCTGAAAATCGGCCTGCCACGCGAGTATTTTGCCGAAGGTTTAAACGCTGAAATCGCTGCCGCGATCAATGCGGCGGTTGAGCAATACAAAGCGCTGGGCGCCACGATTGTCGACATCAGCTTGCCCAATACCAAGCTCGCGATTCCGGCGTATTACGTGATTGCACCTGCGGAAGCTTCAAGCAACTTGTCGCGTTTTGACGGTGTGCGCTACGGCCACCGCACCGCCAAAACCGGCAGCCTGGACGAGATGTACGAGCAAACCCGCGCCGAAGGTTTTGGCGCCGAGGTAAAACGCCGGATTATGACCGGCGCGTATGTACTCAGCCACGGCTATTACGATGCCTATTACCTGCAGGCGCAAAAAATTCGCCGCCTGATCGCCAATGATTTCCAGGCTGCATTTGCCCAGTGCGACGTGATCATGGGGCCAGTGACGCCAACCACGGCATGGAACATCGGCGAGAAAAACGCCGACCCAATCGCTGTGTATCTGGAAGATATCTACACGCTGGGCGTGAATTTGGCAGGTCTGCCGGGCATGAGCGTGCCAGTGGGTCTGGCGAGCAATGGGCTGCCAATTGGTTTGCAAATCATTGGTAATTACTTCAGCGAAGCCAAAATGCTGGGCATTGCGCATCAGTATCAGCAAGTGACCGATTGGCATACCAAAGCGCCGCAACTGTAAGCGGCACAAGGACGTATACGATGAAATGGGAAGTCGTTATTGGGCTGGAAGTACATACCCAGCTCACCACCAAATCTAAAATTTTCTCCGCCGCCAGCACCGCGTTTGGCGCGGCGCCGAACACGCAAACTGCGGTGGTTGATATTGCGCTACCCGGTGCGCTGCCGGTGATGAACCGGGCTGCGGTCGAAAAAGCCATTCAGTTTGGCTTGGCCATTGGCGCGAAAGTAAACCGCAAATCGATTTTTGCGCGTAAAAATTACTTCTACCCAGATTTGCCAAAAGGCTATCAGATCAGCCAATTTGAGCTGCCGGTGGTAGAAGGCGGCCAGCTCACCATTCAGGTGCAGCCTGCCAAGGGC
Organism: Chitinibacter sp. ZOR0017; assembly: GCF_000799095.1. Lineage (NCBI taxonomy): Bacteria > Pseudomonadati > Pseudomonadota > Betaproteobacteria > Neisseriales > Chitinibacteraceae > Chitinibacter > Chitinibacter sp. ZOR0017. The sequence goes on from NZ_JTLG01000004.1 coordinate 90,940, forward strand.
GATCCGTACGAGAAAGTCATCAACCTGACGCGCGCGCATCTGGAAGAAGACGCCGGTAAATCGGTGCACGAAGACTTCCATGGTGCTTCGGGTATCGACCTGAACCGCGCAGGCACGCCGCTGCTCGAAATCGTTTCCGAGCCAGAAATGCGCTCAGCCGCCGAAGCCGTAGCCTACGCCAAAGCGCTGTATAGCTTGGTGACATGGATCGGCATTTGCGACGGCAATATGCAGGAAGGCAGCTTCCGCTGCGACGTGAACGTGTCGGTGCGCCCAGAAGGCCAAGCCGAATTCGGCACGCGCCGCGAGATTAAAAACCTGAACTCGTTCAAATTCATCGAGCAGGCCATCAAGTACGAAGTGCAATGGCAGATCGACGAAATCGAATCTGGCCGCAAAATCCAGCAAGCCACGATTCTGTTCGACCCAGACAGCGGCGAAACCCGCATGATGCGCAGCAAAGAAGACGCGCACGACTACCGCTACTTCCCTGATCCAGATTTGCCACCACTGGTGATCAGTGAAGAATGGGTAGAACGCGTACAGCGCGAATTGCCCGAGCTGCCAGTGGCGATGCAAGCGCGCTTTGCGGAGCAGTATGGCCTATCCGCCTACGACGCCCGCACGCTCACCGCCAGCAAAGAGCTGGCCGCGTTCTTCGAAGCCACCGTTGCCGCCGGCGCCGATGCCAAACTCGCCGCCAACTGGATCATGGGCGACATCTCCGCCACGCTGAACCGTGAAGAGAAATTGATCGGTGACTGCCCAGTGAACGCTGAAGCGCTGGCCGGCTTGATCAAGCGCATTTCGGACAACACCATCAACAACAAAACAGCCAAAGACGTTTTGAAAAAAATGTGGGAAAGCGGGGATGCGGCTGATGTGATTATCGAGCGCGACGGCCTGAAACAAGAAACCGATACTGGCGCGATCGAAGCGATTGTCGATGCGGTCCTCGCGGCCAATCCGAAAGCGATTGAGGAATATCGCAGCGGGAAAGAGAAGGCACTCAATGCCTTGGTCGGCCAAGTAATGAAAGGCTCAGGCGGCAAGGCCAATCCGGGAATGGCGTTGGAGTTGTTGAAGAAGAAGGTGGGGTAAGTCAAAATAAAGCGGCCAATTGGCCGCTTTATACTTTCTTGCTTTAGGGAATAAATGTAAAGTTCAGGTTGGTAAACTTGTTTTAGTTTAGAGTATGTCTAATCTTGTTGATGCTAATCACGACCCTGCTGGGATCTTGAATAATGTCCTCCGAGGAGCATTAAACATCCCAGGTGCAAAAATCAATCGAGCTGAATACCTTAAGACTGAATTGTCAAAGCGCGTGCCAAGCCAGCAAGTAGAATTGGCTATCACTAGGGGGGTCAAGCATGCTGCGATTCCTCCTTCGATAATTCGTGACATTGCTCTTTCTTCAATTCAATGGCATCGAGCTGGCGTTACGTCGGCATCCGCAGTGGCAGGTTTGCCTGGTGGTTGGTGGATGGCTGCGACCATACCTGCTGACTTAACTCAGTTCTTTTATCACGTTGTCGTGATTCTTCAAAAGCTTGCTTATCTGCATAATTGGCCAGAGCTTTTTCAAGAAGGCGGAGAGCTTGATGATGAAACGCTGTATGTTTTAACGCTGTTTGTCGGTGTGATGTTTGGCTCGTCAGAGGCAAATAAAGTCCTTTATCGGCTAAGTGAGATGTTAGCTACAGAAACAGCTAATCGTTTGCCGAAATTGGCCCTTACTAAGTATGGTATTTATAATTTGACTAAACAAATTGCCAAGTGGTTAGGTGTTAAGCTTACAAAAGAGAAGTTTGCGCAGGGCGTTTCTAAGGCTATCCCTATTCTTGGTGCTATTATTTCTGGTGGGATGACATGGGTTAGCTTTTCACAAATGAGCAATAAGTTACTCCAAAGCCTTGAAAAGCGTGCTTGTGATTATGCTTAATGTGGTCGCTCTTTTGGTTATTAAGCGCTGCAGGGCGTAATCACCGAAGGCATTCCGCCCTACGATGTATGATAAAACCGCCATCTTTGGCGGTTTTTCTTTGCCTGCAATTTTCAATCCACCGGCATTGGCGGCTGTGCGCCGCGGCACTTGCTTTTCTTGCTTTGCCAAGAAAAGTAAGCAAAAGAAGGCGACCCGGGCGAAAAGCGCTCCGCGCTGCCCTTGCTGCGTCGTGAGCCAAACAAAAAGCCGTTTGTCTCTCTCCTTGCTGCGGTTTTCGCTACACGGGAAATCAAGCCTCAACTTCACTAGCGCGGCAAATACTGACTGCAGTATTTTGCTGTGATCTTTTATTTTCATGCTTTACATGGATATACCCCTGCTGTGGTTAGCACGAGTCGCCCGTGGAACCGCGCCGTTCGGGAGGCGGTTGGCAAGGTTTTAAGATGCGGCTGTTTGAGCGTTGCGACGCTAGCGCAACGCGAG